>NZ_DDOP01000065.1:0-24124 GCF_002341725.1 Bradyrhizobium sp. UBA2491 | reverse complement strand
GGCGTTGTCGGGCGGCAGCAGCGCGAATTGCGATCCGCTGGCCGGCGCGATGCGCTCGACGGTGCCGCGCAGCCTCTCACCGGAGAACGTGTCGACCGTGACCTCGACCGGCTGTCCCGGCTTGACGTTGGTGAGCTGGGTCTCCTTGTAGTTGGCGATCACATAGACGTTCGGCAGCGGCACGACATTGATCAGATTGGTGCCGATGTTGACGTAATCGCCCGGCTGCACCTGGCGCTCGCCGGTGACGCCGTCGAACGGCGCGACGATCCTGGTGTAGCCGAGCTTGAGCTTGGCCGACGCCAGCAGCGCCTTGGCGGCGTCGAGATCGGCGGCGCGTTGCTTCTTGGTGCCTTGCAGGACCTCGAGCTGATGGCGCTGCGCGGCGATCACCGCGCGGCTGGCCTTCACGTCGGCCTCCGCCTTGGCGTAGGAAGCCGTGGCCTGCTCGAGCCGCTGCCGCGTGCCGGCATCGGTTTGCGACAGCGACTGCTGACGGTCCTCCTCCTGCTTTGCCAGGGTCTGCTGCGCCTCGGCGGACAGCCGCGACGCCTCGGCCTGCGCGATGGTCGCATATTGCAGCTCGACCTGGTTGTTGAGGTTGTCGAGCGCTGCCTGGGCACCGACCACGCCGGCCTCGGCCTGCGCGACCTGCGCCTGGTAATCCGCAGGGTCGATCTGCACCAGGAGATCGCCGGCCTTGACGCGCTGGAAGTCGGAGACGGCAACCGTCAGCACTTCGCCCGAGACGCGGCTGGCGAGCTGCGTGAGCTCGGCCCGGACATAGGCATCATCTGTCGTCTGGATCGTGGCGCTGCCGACCCACGCGTTCCAGCGCGAGGTCGCCACGGCGACGAAGGCGAGCGCGACGAGCACCGCGAACAGCGGGATTGCGAAGCGGCGCCAGAAGCCTTTGGTTGCAGATTTCGGTGTCATTGGCGCTGTCGTGGGAGCAGGAGCCGGCTGGGCGACGCGTGAGACACCGTCTTGAACCTGCTCTGTCACGTTACACTCCTCAGTCACGCACCGGAACGCCGGACGAGCCTATTAGCACACCATGACGATCGTGACTCAGACGGTCTTCTCCGGCCACCGGCAGAGATCGTTGATCAGGCATACTTCGCAGCGCGGCCCACGCGCGAGGCAGGTGTAGCGGCCGTGCAGGATCAGCCAGTGATGGGCGTGCAGCATGAATTCGGTCGGGATCACCTTCTCCAACCCGAGCTCGACCTCGAGCGGCGTCTTGCCGGGTGCGAGGCCTGTGCGGTTGCCGACACGAAACACATGGGTATCGACCGCCATCGTGCGTTCACCGAACGCCATGTTGAGCACGACATTCGCGGTCTTGCGCCCGGCACCGGGCAGCGACTCGATCTCGACGCGGGTGCGCGGCACCTCGCTGCCGAACTCGGCGATCAACTTCTCCGAGAGCGCGATGACGTTCTTGGCCTTGTTGCGGTAGAGCCCGATCGTCTTGATGTAGTCGCGCACTCTGTCTTCGCCGAGCGCGAGCATCTTCTCCGGGGTGTCGGCCACCTCGAACAGCGGCCGCGTCGCCTTGTTGACGCCGGCGTCGGTCGCCTGTGCCGACAGCACCACCGCAACCAGCAGCGTGTAGGGATTGAGATGCTCGAGCTCGCCCTTCGGCTCCGGATTGGCCTTGCGGAACCGGTCGAAGGCCTCATAGACCTCCGCCGCCGTCCATGGCTTCGGCTTTGCAGCTTTCTTGGCCGCCTTTGCCGGCGCCTGCTTGGCAGGCTTCTTGGCCGCGGGTTTGGGCAGCGGCTTTGCCGCTTTCGCGGCCTTCTTGTTCGGCGCGGACCGAACGCTTGACGTGCTGGCGCGTTGAGAGCGGATGATTTTGGCCATGAACGGGGTATACTGACACGTCATGACCGCAGGCAACGACTTTGATCCCACGAGCGGCGCCGGGGATCGCGCTCCCGAGGCCGAGCCGAAACTGTTCTCGGCGCTGCTGACGCCGCATCGTTCGCTGAACCGCACCGGCTTCATCGTGCTGATGTCGTTCGTCACGGTGATCAGCTTCGTCGCCGGCGCGGTGTTCTGGTGGCTCGGCGCCTGGCCGATCTTCGGCTTCTTCGGCCTCGACGTGCTGGTGATCTACTGGGCGTTCAAGGTCAATTTCCGCACCGCCAGGGCCAGCGAAGAGATCACCGTGACGCCGTCGGAACTGCGCGTCCGCCGGGTCAGCCACCGCGGCCACGTCGCGGAATGGGTGCTCAATCCGCTCTGGGTGCGGTTCGAGCAGATCTCACATGAGGAGTTCGGCATCGAGCGGCTTTATCTGGTCTCGCGAGGCCGCCGGGTCAGCGTCGGCAGCTTCCTCGGTCCGGACGAAAAGGCCAGTTTCTCCAAAGCCTTGACCGCTGCGTTGAACGCCGCGAAACGCGGCCCTACCTACAACCCCATCATCTAATCGAGCTTTGCTTGAGCATGATCATGCCGGAAAACCGGTGCCCACTTTTCCGGATCATGCTTGTCAGAAATCGGGTGGTTTGGACGCGCCATGGCTCCTAAATCAGACACCATGATGACACTCGCCATACACGATCAGCGCCTGGCCAAGCCGGGCCTCCAGCACGCCGCGCTGCGCGACTATGATTCGGTGCGGCGCGCCATCGCCTTCATCTCGGAGCACTGGCGCACGCAGCCGACCATCGAAGCGATGGCCGATGCCGCTGCCGTCACGCCGGATGAGCTGCATCATCTGTTCCGCCGCTGGGCCGGGCTGACCCCGAAGGCCTTCATGCAGGCGCTGACTCTGGATCACGCCAAGAACCTGTTGCGCGATTCGGCCAGCGTGCTCGACGCGGCGCTCGACTCCGGCCTTTCGGGACCGGGCCGGTTGCACGATCTATTCGTCACCCATGAGGCGATGTCGCCGGGCGAATGGAAGACCGGCGGCGGCGGCATGACGCTGCGCTACGGCTTCCATCCCTCGCCGTTCGGCACCGCGATCGTGATCGCGACGGATCGCGGACTGGCGGGGCTTGCGTTCGCCGATCCCGGCGACGAGCAGACCGCATTCGCCGACATGAAACGGCGCTGGCCGAACGCGACCTATGTCGAGGACACCGACGGCACCAGCGCATTGGCGCAGCGCGTGTTCGACACCAGGCTGTGGCGCGCGGACCAGCCGCTGCGCGTCGTCTTGATCGGCACCGACTTCGAGGTCCGGGTGTGGGAAACGCTGCTCAGGATCCCGATGGGCCGCGCGGTGAGCTATTCGGACATCGCCAACAAGATCAGCAACCCGAAGGCCTCGCGCGCGGTCGGCGCCGCGGTCGGACGTAACCCGGTGTCATTCGTGGTGCCGTGCCATCGCGCGCTCGGCAAGAGCGGCGCGCTGACCGGCTATCACTGGGGCGTCACCCGCAAGCAGGCGATGCTCGGCTGGGAAGCCGGGCAGGTGGGATTGCATTGAGCGATTGTAGGATGGGTAGAGCGCAGCGAAACCCATCACTCGCGAAAAGAGGACGAAGATGATGGGTTTCGCTTCGCTCTACCCATCCTACCGTCCTACCCCGCCAGATCGACCTTCGACGCCACGGTCGAATCGGCATTGAGCCGATAGACCACCGGCGCGCCGGTGGCGAGTTCGCGCTTGAGGATCTGCTCCGGCGAAAGCTTCTCCAGCACCATGATCAGCGCGCGCAGCGAATTGCCGTGGGCGGCGACCAGCGTGCGCTGGCCGCGCAGCACGCCGGGCAGGATCTCCTGCACGTAATAGGGCAGCGTGCGCGCCAGGGTGTCCTTCAGGCTCTCGCCGCCGGGCGGCGGCACGTCGTAGGAGCGGCGCCAGACCAGCACCTGGTCCTCGCCCCACTTCTTGCGGGCGACGTCCTTGTTGAGGCCGGAGAGATCGCCATAGTCGCGTTCGTTGAGCGCGAGATTCTTCGTCGTCGGCAGCCCGGTCTGGCCGATCTCCTCCAGCATCAGCTTCAGCGTGTGCTGGGCCCGCGTCAGGTCGGAGGTGAAGGCGACATCAAACGACAGGCCCTGCGCCTTGAGCTTGCGGCCGGCGTCCTTCGCTTCGCCGACGCCTTGCTCGGTGAGGTCGGGGTCCTTCCACCCGGTGAACAGGTTCTTCAGATTCCATTCGCTCTGACCGTGACGAACGAGCACGAGAAGACGATCACTCATTTCAGATTCCGTTTTCGCTTTGGCTGGATTTGATCTCGTCGAGCGATCTCAGTCGTTCAACCCGAGAACGTCGGTCATCGAATACATGCCGGGCTTCTTGCCATGCGCCCACAGCGCCGCCTTCAGCGCGCCTTGTGCGAACAGCGCGCGATCCTCGGCATGATGCGACAGCGTGATGCGTTCCGAGGGTCCGGCAAAGATCACGCTGTGATCGCCGGCGGCGGTGCCGCCGCGCAGCGAAGCGAAGCCGATGTCGCCGGCACGCCGGGCGCCGGTGAGGCCGTCGCGGCCGCGTGCCGAATGCTGCTCGAGCGCGATCTTGCGTCCCGCAGCGGCGGCTTCGCCGAGCATCAGGGCGGTGCCCGACGGCGCATCGATCTTGGACTTGTGGTGCATTTCGAGAATTTCGATGTCGAAGCCCTGGTCGAGCGACTGCGCGACGCGCTTGACGAGCGCGGCGAGCAGATTGACGCCGAGGCTCATATTGCCCGACTTCACCACGATGGCGCGATTGGTGACGCTCCTGATCACCGCATCGTCGGACGGCGACAGGCCGGTGGTGCCGATGACGTGGACCAGGCCACGCTCGGCCGCAATCGCGACATTGGCGATGGTGGCGGCCGGCACGGTGAAATCCAGGATGCCGTCGGCGTTGGCCGACATCGACCACAGGTCGGCCGACAGCTTGACCCCATTGGCGGGGAGCCCGGCCAGCACGCCGGCGTCCTTGCCGAGCAGCTCCGAGCCCGGCGCTTCCAGCGCGCCGACCTGCACCGCCCCCGGGGTTTCATCAATCACCCGCGCCAGCGTGCGGCCCATCCGGCCGCCGGCTCCCGCAACAATCAGACGCATGTCAGCCATGGCTCACCTCTCAAAGCCGTATAGCGAGCCATGGCTGTTCCGGCAACCGAACCGGCCGCCCGACGGTCAGGGTTGCGGGCCGTCATAGCCCTCGATGACGATCAGGTCGGCGATCGAATGCGGCTGCCGCACCTTGATGTTGGCCTGGTACTCCGGCGAATTGTAGCAGGCCATCGCGGTTGCGTAGTCGGGGAATTCGATCACGACATTGCGGGAGCGGCTCTGGCCCTCGACGCAGTTGAGCTGGCCGCCGCGGACCACGTAACGGCCGCCGAACTTCTTGAAGATCGCGAGATTGGCGACCGCGTAGGGCTTGTAGCCCTCGTCATTGTGAACGTCGACGCGTCCGATCCAGTATCCCTTCGCCATCTGTCTTCTCCCTTGTTGCAGGTTCAGGCGAGCGCCTGGGCGATTTCGGCTTGAATGGCTTCGGCCGCGGCCTTCGGATCGGCGGCGTCCATCACCGGACGTCCGACCACCAGATAGTCGGCGCCGGCGGCGATGGCGCGGGCCGGGGTCATGATACGCTTCTGGTCGCCGGTCGCCGCGCCCGCGGGGCGGATCCCCGGCGTCACCAGGTGCATCCGATCGCCGACGATTATGCGCAGCGCAGCCGCCTCCTCGGGCGAGCTGACGAGGCCGTCGACACCCAGCGCCAGCGCCTGCCTGGCGCGCGCCTCGACGAGGTCGGAGACGTTGAGGCGATAGCCTGCCGCCTGAAGGTCGGCCTCGTCGTAGGAGGTCAGGACCGTCACCGCGAGGATCTTCAGGCTGGTGCCGGCGCGGGCCTCGACCGCCGCTTTCATGGTCTGCGGATAGGCATGCACGGTGAGAAAGGTCGCGCCGAGACCGGCGACGCTCTCGACGCCGCGCGCGACCGTGTTGCCGATGTCGTGCAGCTTGAGATCGAGAAAGATCTTCTTGCCGCTGCCGGCAAGCTGCTTGGCCAACGCGAGGCCACCGGCGTAACCGAGCTGATAGCCGATCTTGTAGAAGGTGACGCTGTCGCCGAGCCTGTCGATCATCGCCTCGGCGCTCGCGACCGACGGCAGATCGAGCGCCACAATCAACCGGTCCTTCGGAGCGATCCCTGGAATGATCTTGGCTGGCTGCATGTCACCTCACATCATGCGTTGGGAATGGTCGATCAGCTGCCGCACCAGTGCCCGCATCGCGTCGATGTCGGCCTGGTGTTTCAGGCGATCCATATCGTCATAGGCCTGCTCGGCGAATGACAGCGCGAGCTGGTTCGGGATCACGCTCGCGTAGCAGGCCGACAGGATCAGGCGCAGCGCCGCCAGCGCACGGCTGCCGCCGAGCCGGTTGCCGGATGCCGCGGCGATCGCGAACACCCGCTCGCGGAACACCTGGCCGCGCGTCTCGTGCGGATCCTGCACGCGGCTGATCCAGTCGATCGTGTTCTTCACCAACGCCGGCACCGAGGAATTGTATTCCGGGGTCACGATCAGCACGCCGTGATGGGCGCCGATCATCCGCTTCAGGTTGACGGCGTGCTGCGGCACGCCCGATTTGGCCTGCAGGTCGCCGTCATAGATCGGCAGCGGGAAATCGCCGAGCGAGATGCGACCGACGTCGGCCCCCAGCTGCGCGAGCTCGTGCGCCAGCACGGCGGCGAGCTTCGCATTGAGCGAGCCGGACCGAAGCGATCCCGGGATCACGAGGATTTTCAGCGCGGACATTCAGGACATCGCGGTTGGGACCCGCCCGGCGCGATGACGCAAGGCGCGTTTCAGCCCTTGCGATACACCCAGACCCGCGCGGGCGGAAGGTTCATCCAGATCCGCTCCGAGGCCTCTGTGGACACGCCCGGCAGCGACTTCGGAATCGGCGGCACCACCGAATAGGTGAACTGCACGAAGGGCGCGCCGGGGGCGAGCGCCAGGAAGGCGTCGCGGACCAGTTTCAGGCGGGTCAGCATCGGCTTGGTGACCAGCGGCAGGCCGGAGACCACGGCCGAGGCCGGAGACTTCATGACGTCCCACAGCGTGTCGCGCAACCGGTAGGCGTCACCCTGCACCACCTTGGCCTGCGGATAGCGTTCGCGCAGCAACGCGCAGAAACCGGGATTGTACTCAACCAGGACGAGACGCTTCTGATCGACGCCATGCTCGATCAGCGCATTGGTGATCGCCCCGGTGCCTGGTCCAAGCTCGACGACCGGCCCTTCGGCGTCACGATCGACATATTGCGCCATGGTGCGCGCAAGCAGCCGTCCGGACGGCATCACCGCGCCCATGTGCAGCGGTTTCTCAATCCATGAACGGAGAAAACGAACCTCGTCGTCGAGACGGAGGGGCTTCTTCGACGCACGCACGGACGATTGCAAAGGCATGTCGCTACCAGGCGGGGACCGCACAATCGAGCGGTTGTCAGAAAACAGTCATAAACACGTATAGATCGAAGTCGTTACGGTCAAGCGCAACGACTTCGACTAGACGGCGCGGTTGCCGAAGAAGTCCTTGACCTTAGAGAAGAAACCCGCTGCCTCCGGCTGGGTTGCGCCGGACGAGAGTTTTTCGAACTCCATCAGCAATTCCTGCTGTTTCTTGGTCAGATTCTGCGGGGTTTCGACCACAACCTGGACGTACATGTCGCCGGTCTGGCGCGACCGGAGCACCGGCATGCCCTTTGATGCGATGCGGAATCGCCGGCCGGACTGGGTGCCGGACGGCACCTTCACCTTGGTCTTGGCCTTGTCGATGGTCGGCACCTCGAACTCACCGCCGAGCGCCGCGGTCACCATCGAGATCGGCACGCGGCAATGCAGATCGGCACCGTCGCGCTGGAAGAACTGATGGGTGGTCAGCGACAGGAAGATGTAGAGATCGCCGGGCGGTCCGCCGCGCACGCCGGCCTCGCCTTCGCCGGCGAGACGAATGCGGGTGCCGTCCTCGACTCCCGGGGGAATGTTGACCGACAGCGTGCGCTCGCGCGTCACCCGGCCAGAACCGGCGCAGGAGGTGCAGGCGTCCTCGATCATCTGGCCGCGGCCCTGACAGGCGGGGCAGGTCCGCTCCAGCGTGAAGAAGCCCTGGGCCTGCCGGATGCGGCCGGCGCCACCGCAATGCGAGCAGGTCTTCGGCTTGGTGCCGGCCTTGGCGCCAGTGCCCGAGCAGGATTCGCAGGTGACCGAGACCGGGATCTCGATCTGCGCGGTCTTGCCCTGGAAGGCTTCCTCCAGCGTGATCTCCATGTTGTAGCGCAGGTCGGCGCCGCGCTCGCGGCCGCCGCTACTGCGGCGCTGCCCGGCCATGCCGAACAGATCCTCGAAGATGTCGGAGAAGGAGGAGGCGAAGCCGGCGCCGAAGCCGGGCCCGCCGCCACCCATGCCCTGCTCGAAGGCGGCATGGCCGAAGCGGTCATAGGCGGCGCGCTTGTCGCCGTCCTTCAGGACCTCATAGGCTTCGTTGATTTCCTTAAAGCGGACTTCGCTCGAGGCGTCGCCGGGATTCTTGTCCGGATGCCACTTCATCGCGAGCTTGCGGAAAGCCGATTTGAGCTTGGTCTCGTCCGCGTTCCGTTCGACCTCGAGGGTCTCGTAGTAGCAGCGCTTGGTGGACATCCTTCAATTCCGTCCGAAGTTCATCGCGATCGCCAAAAGATTGCGTTCAGGATCGCGTCAAGGATTGCGCCTGTCTGGAAGATGCAGCGATCGCCTTAAAGAAAAATGACCCCCACTCCTCCGAGACGCGGCGCGTGCTCTTTGGTGTGAGGGTCATGATCGCAAGCCCGCTTAGGCAGACTTCTTGCTGTTCTTGTCGTCGTCGACCTCGGTGAACTCCGCGTCGACAACGTCATCCTTGGCAGCGTCCTTGGCCGCATCGGCCTCGGCCTGCTGCTTGTACATGGCCTCGCCCAGCTTCATCGAAGCCTGCGCCAGCGTGTTGGTCTTGGCCTTGATCGCCTCGGCGTCGTCGCCCTTCAGCGCTTCCTTGAGGTCGCTGACGGCATCCTCGATCGCGCGGCGCTCGGTGTCGGCGATCTTCGAACCGTGTTCGGCCAGGGCCTTCTCGGTCGAATGGACCAGGCCATCGGCGTGGTTCTTGGCGTCGACCGCCTCGCGGCGCTTCTTGTCCTCGGCCGCGTTGACCTCGGCGTCCTTGACCATCTTGTCGATGTCGGCCTCGGACAGACCGCCGGATGCCTGGATCCGGATCTGCTGTTCCTTGCCGGTCGCCTTGTCCTTGGCGGAGACGTTGACGATGCCGTTGGCGTCGATGTCGAAGGTCACCTCGATCTGCGGCATGCCGCGCGGCGCCGGCGGAATGCCCATCAGGTCGAACTGGCCGAGCATCTTGTTGTCGGCCGCCATTTCACGCTCGCCCTGGAAGACGCGGATGGTCACGGCGCCCTGATTGTCTTCGGCGGTCGAGAACACCTGGCTCTTCTTGGTCGGGATCGTGGTGTTGCGGTCGATGATGCGGGTGAACACGCCGCCCAGCGTCTCGATGCCCAGCGACAGCGGGGTCACGTCGAGCAGCAGCACGTCCTTGACGTCGCCTTGCAGCACGCCGGCCTGGATCGCAGCGCCGATCGCGACGACTTCATCGGGGTTGACGCCCTTGTGCGGCTCCTTGCCGAAGAACTGCTTCACCACTTCCTGGATCTTCGGCATGCGGGTCATGCCGCCGACCAGCACCACTTCGCCGATCTCGCCGGCGGTCAGGCCGGCATCCTTCAGCGCCTTGCGGCACGGCTCGATGGTCTTCTCGACGAGATCGGCCACCAGCGCCTCGAACTTGGCGCGGGTCAGCTTCATCGTCAGATGCTTCGGACCGGTCTGGTCGGCCGTGATGAACGGCAGGTTGATTTCGGTCTGCGTGGTCGACGACAGCTCGATCTTGGCCTTCTCCGCAGCTTCCTTCAGGCGCTGCAAAGCGAGCTTGTCGTTGCGCAGGTTGATGCCCTGCTCCTTCTGGAACTCGTCGGCGAGATAACCGACCAGGCGCATGTCGAAATCTTCGCCGCCGAGGAAGGTGTCGCCGTTGGTCGACTTCACCTCGAACACGCCGTCGCCGATTTCGAGGATCGAGACGTCGAAGGTGCCGCCGCCGAGGTCGTACACGGCGATCGTGCCGGCCTTGGTCTTGTCGAGGCCGTAAGCCAGTGCGGCAGCGGTCGGCTCGTTGATGATGCGCAGCACCTCAAGGCCGGCGATCTTGCCGGCGTCCTTGGTGGCCTGACGCTGCGCGTCGTTGAAATAAGCGGGAACGGTGATGACGGCCTGATCGACCTTCTGGCCGAGATGCGCCTCAGCGGTCTCCTTCATCTTCTGCAGGATGAAGGCCGAGACCTGCGAGGGCGAATAGGTCTTGCCATCGGCTTCGACCCAGGCGTCGCCGTTCGATGCCTTGACGATCTTGTAGGGAACGAGCTTCTTGTCCTTCTCGACCATCGGGTCGTCATAGCGGCGGCCGATCAGGCGCTTCACCGCAAAGAACGTACGCTCGGGATTGGTCACCGCCTGGCGCTTCGCCGGCTGGCCGACGAGGCGCTCGCCATCGTCAGTGAAGGCAACGATCGACGGCGTCGTTCGCATGCCCTCGGCATTCTCGATCACCTTGGCGTTCTTGCCATCCATTACGGCGACACACGAATTCGTGGTGCCGAGGTCGATCCCAATGACCTTACCCATGGTTTTCAAATCCTCTTTGTTACGGCAGGTTGGTTGGGCCCTGACGGCGCTCCGTACCGACCCCCAGACGTTCACATACTCGCGATATTGCGACGGTGAGCCTGATATAGGAGAGAGGGTCCTGCCCGCAAGGACTGGACGCAACGTTGAGGCCTGAAAAGACTGACGTTTGAAAGATTGTGTCAGTTCGCCTGCGGCACCGGTTCAAGCCCGAGCCAGCCCCAAGCCAGCTCCAAGCCAGCTCCTGGCCAAGTTAACAAATCGGCAATGATGCCGGGCGGCGTCGACCGCGAGCGGCCGCGCGCGACGTCACGGCTGTTGAGTGAACGCTCACAAACGTCGTATGCGAGAGCGGCGCACAGGTCGAGGGCGCGCTGTTTGGCCGCTGCCGGCCGCAGCTGACCTCTTTCACGGAAACCTCAGGAAACTGCAAAGTGCCTGCCAATCAGGCGAAAAGCCAACGGAATCGGGCCGACAGGCCCGGAGCGGAGATTTGGCGGCCTGTTGCAGGGCCATCAAAACCGCTAAAAGCGGTCCGACTGAAAGAGGCCATCCAGCCCTGCACCGGCCCCGCTGCGCGGCCACCAAGCAAAACCGGTAGATCCCCCATGACGCCTTTTCGAGTTCTCGTTGCGGTTGCCTTGCTGATTGCTGCCACCTGTCGTGGCTTCGCCGCCGACGTGGTGTTTCCGCCGGGCGCGCATGTCGGGATGAAACCGCTGGTGGGTCTCGTCCGCGCCAAGACGTTCATCGGCTTCGAGACCGAGGACCAGGGCGTGAAGGTCTTGATCGCCGACTTGCCGGCAGATGCCTATACCGAGGTCGTGAATGCCTTCAAGGCGAACCCCGCCGGCACCGGCGGCATCAAGCCCGAGAGCCTCGAGACCGCCGCCGGCGTTGCCTACTACACGGTGGAGAGCGCGCGCGACGGCGCGACCAATGTGCGGCGCTATTCCATGATCCTGCCGGGACCGACCTTCTCCGGCTACGTCGCGGTGCAGGTGCCGGAGAACGCCAGCAAGATCTACACCGACGACGCCGTGCGACAGATGTTCGCCTCGGCCGAAGTCCGCAAGGACGTGCCGGTCGACGAGCAGCTCGGCATGATGCCGTTCAAGGTCACCGAGCTCAGCGGCTTCAAGAATATCCGCATGCTGGCGCCGGGCGCGGCGCTGCTGATGGCCGACGGCGACGACAAGGGCCTCGAGGCCAAGCCCTTCATGCTGCTTGGCATCATCGGTTCGGCTCCGGCCACGCCCGACGACCGTGGCCGCTTCGCCCAGCAGATCGCGACCACGATCCCCGGCGTACGCGACGGCCGCATCACCATGTCCGAGCCGATCCGGATCGAGGGTCAGCCCGGCTTCGAAACCCGGATCGACGCCGTCAGCGGCAAGGACAACACCCCGGTGACCATCGTGCAGTGGCTGCGGTTCGGCGCGCAAACCTCGATGCGCATCATCGGCAGCTCGCCGCGCACCGATTGGGAGACCGCCTTCCCACGTTTCCGCGCGGTGCGCGACGGCATCCAGCCGCGCGGCTGATCGCCAAAAAATCGGACTTCCGCTGGTCAGCGAACGGAACTAGCCTCCTCGCGATATCACGCAAAGCGAGGAGGGGCGCGATGTTGGATCGACGACAGGTTGTTGCAGGCCTCGGCACAATGGCGCTTGCGACGCTGGTTCCAAGGAGCCTATGGGCCGCTGCGATCAAGCCTGACGATGGCTCCGCGCTGCTCGTGATCGACGTCCAGAACTGCTTCCTGCCGGGCGGCAGCCTCGCCGTGAAAGACGGCGAGCAGGTCGTGCCGGTCATCAACAAGATCGCCAAGCACTTTGCCAATGTGGTGATGACGCAGGATTGGCACACGCCCGGTCATGTCTCGTTCGCCTCGGCCCACACCGGCAAGAAGCCGTTCGAGACCATCGACCTCGCCTATGGCAAACAGGTGCTGTGGCCCGACCATTGCGTGCAGGGAACAGACGGCGCCTCGCTGTCGAAGGAACTCGCGATCCCGCAAGCCGAGCTGATCATCCGCAAGGGTTTTCACAAGGACGTCGACAGCTACTCGGCGTTCACCGAGGCAGATGGCAAGACCACCACGGGACTTGCCGCTTATCTGAAGGCGCGCAAGGTCGAGCGGGTGTTCGTGGCCGGGCTCGCCACCGATTTCTGCGTGGCGTGGACCGCGCTCGATGCGCGCAAGGCCGGCTTCGAGACCTATGTGGTGGAGGATGCCTGCCGCGGCATCGACACCCAGGGATCGCTCGCCAAGGCCTGGGACGACATGGCCAAGGCCGGCGTCAAGCGCATCCAGTCGGCCGACATCGCATAGGCATATCACGCGAGGTCCGCATGGCCGAGCCCGCGGCCCCCGTTGAATTCGACTTCGTGCGGCGCCCGCCATCGCCACGAATGGCGGGCATGATTGTCGGGATCACGGGCTATCGTGAGACGGTTGCAGGCCGATTCGTCCACTGCCAGACGGCGCCGCTGATCGTGCCTTTCATTGTCAGCTTCGGCTCGCCCTATTTGATCGCGCTTGCGCGGCGGCCCGAGGCGTCGGACCGGCAGCTCAGCTTCGCCGCGGGCCTGCACACGGGGCCGGTCTATATCGAATCCGATGGTCGCGCCGAAAGCGTGCAGGTGGATTTCACGCCGCTCGGTGCCTATCGCTTCTTCGGCGGCACCATCACCGAGCTCGCCGGGCGGATGGTCGATCTCGGCGACGTGCTCGGCCACGAGGGACGGCGGCTCCGCGAACGGCTCGGCAATACGACCTGCTGGCAGCGGCGCTTCGACCTGATCGAGGACTTCGTGCTCCGTCGCGCGAACCATGCGCCATCGCCTGAGATCGCTTCCGCCTATCGCAGGCTGGCGCGATCCGCCGGCAGGATCCGGATCACGACGCTCGCCGCCGATATCGGGTGGAGCCGCAAGCACCTCGTCGACCGCTTTCGATCGGAGCTCGGCCTCGCCCCCAAATCGCTGGCGCGGATGATGCGCTTCCACCAGGCCTGCCGGATCGCCCAGCGCGGCGGGCCGCGCGCCTGGGCGGCGATCGCGGCGGAAACCGGCTATGCCGACCAGGCCCATCTGGTCCGCGAGTTCGTCGAATTCGCCGGGGAACCGCCGACGGCATGGGCGCGCCGGCTGGCGATGACCGACAGCCGGCTGGCGCATTCCGGCGATCTGCTGGCGGACCGGTAACAAACCTTCAAGCCGGCGACGCATCGCCTTGCGCATGGTGGCGCCATCGGCGACCAACATGGGACACGCGCAATCATGAGCAATATCGAACCGCCCCGCATCTACCCGACGATCCGTTGCAGGGATGCCGAGGCGATGGTCGGCTGGTTGAAGGCGGCATTCGGGTTCACCGAGTACGTCGTCTACCGCCACGATGGAGTGATCCATCACGCCGAGCTGGCCTACGGTTCCTCGATCCTGATGCTCGGCCAGAGCCGCGACGACGACTATGGCAAGCTGGTCGGGGACATCGGCGGCCGCCGCACCGATTCGATCTACGTCGCGGTCGACGATCCCGACGCCCTGCATGCGAAGGCCAAGGCGGCGGGGGCGACAATCGAAATGGAACTGCGCGACACCGACTATGGCAGCCGTGACTTTGCCTGCCGTGACCCGGAAGGAAATCTCTGGAACTTCGGCACCTATTGGCCGAAGGCGCATGAGAAGCCGCCGTCGTGAATCCACGACAGCGCGCTTATGACTCGCAGGTTGGACGGATCAGACCGTGATGTCGGCACTGGGGGCCGACTTGGCGCCGCCCTTGGAGACGCCGACCAGCGCCGGACGCAGGATGCGCTCGCCGATCATGTAGCCGGCCTGCACGACCTGCACCACGGTGCCTGATGGCACCGATGCGTCAGGCACCTCGAACATCGCCTGCTGGAAGTTCGGATCGAACTTCTCGCCGATCGGATCGAACTTCTTGACGCCGTTCTTCTCCAGCGCGTTGAGCAGCGAACGCTCGGTCAGCTCGACGCCCTCGAGCAGCGCGTTCAGGCCGGGATCGGCGGCTTCCTTGGTCTCGGCCGGCACCGCATCGAGCGCGCGTTGCAGATTGTCGGCGATGTCGAGCACGTCGCGGGCAAAGCCCGTGATGCCGTAGGTCTTGGCGTCGGCGACCTCGCGGCGGGTGCGCTGACGGAGGTTCTCCATCTCGGCCAGCGTGCGCAGCGTGCGGTCCTTGGCCTCGGCGAGTTCCTTGGCCAGCGCCTCTGATGATCCCGCCTCGGGATCGTCGGGCATGATGTAGGGCTTCGAAACCACGGGCTCACCCGTCGGCGCCGAATTCTCGCTGTTGTCATTGGCCCGGTTCGGATCGGTCATGGCTTGCCTTCTCGAAAACTCGCGTCGGTTCAAATCTTGGGGATTGCTTGCCGGGATATCGTGCTTTGGGCGGCGAAAATCAAGCGTAACCTACCGGCTTGAGGCACCGGGATCCCCGGTGCGGGTGCAGGAAACCAGTCAAATGCAAGCCAAATCCACCTCCGGTCAGCCGCCCAGCATCTTGCTGACGATGCGCGCGGCATAATCCACCGTCGGGATCACCCGCGCATAGTTCAGCCGGGTCGGCCCGATCACGCCGAGTACGCCGACGATCCGGCCCTGGGCGTCGCCATAGGGCGCGATGATGGTCGAGGAACCCGACAGCGAGAACAGCTTGTTCTCCGAGCCGATGAAAATCCGCACGCCCTCGCCGCGCTCGGCGCGGCCAAGCAGATCGATCACGCCGCGCTTGGTCTCGAGATCGTCGAACAGCGATTTGATCCGCTCGAGATCATCGAGCGCATGCAAATCCTCCAGCAGATTGGCGTGACCGCGCACGATCAGCTGGCGGTCCTCGCTCTCGCCACCGGACCAGCTCGCGATGCCGGCCGCGACGACCTTCTGCGTGAGCTGGTCGAGCTCGGCGCGGTTTTGCGTCAATGCGGTCTCGAGCTCGAGCCGCGCTTCGGCCAGCGTCCGGCCGCGGATCCGCGCATTGAGGAAATTGGTCGCTTCCGTCAGGGCCGAGGACGGCACGCCGGGCGGCAGCGCCAGCACGCGATTCTCGACCTGGCCGTCTTCGCCGACCAGCACGACCAGCGCCTTCTCCGGCTCCAGCCGCACGAATTCGATATGCTTCAGCCGCGCATTCGACTTCTGCGTCAGCACCACGGCCGCGGCGCGGGTCAGGCCCGACAGCCGCGTCAACGCCTCGCCAAGCGCCGCCTCGACGGATTGCGCACGGCCGACGGCGGCAAGCTGGGTCTGGATCGACTGCCGCTCGGCCTCGGTAAGGTCGCCGACCTGCATCAGGGCGTCGACGAAGAAACGCAGGCCGAGTTCGGTCGGCAACCGGCCCGCCGAGGTGTGCGGCGCGTAAATCAGGCCGAGCTGCTCGAGATCCGACATCACGTTGCGGACCGAGGCCGGCGACAGCGGTAATGCGATCAGGCGCGAGATGTTGCGCGAACCAACCGGCTCGCCGGTGGCGAGATAGCTTTCGACGATTTGACGAAAAATGTCGCGCGACCGCTCGTTGAGCTGGGCCAGCCCGGCATGCGGCGCGATCAGGCCGATCGGATCGTGATGAGTCACACTCCAGTCCCTCGCAATTGCTGCCTAATTTGTCGCTCCGGGAGGCCGGTGACAAGCGCGCATTCGGCGCTCCGGGACCGGTCCATCCCGGGGACCAAAAACCCTTGCCGCTGCCCCTTCCCCCTCCTACAAGCACGCCCAGCCATATCTCTGGGATTTTTGGAGGATTTCATGCGGCCAAGCCGCCGTGCACCCGATGAACTGCGTCCCGTGTCGCTGGAACGCGGCGTCGTCAAATATGCCGAGGGTTCCTGCATGGTGAAGTTCGGCGACACCCATGTGCTGGTGACGGCGACCTTGGAAGAGCGGTTGCCGCCATGGCTGAAGGGCCAGGGCCGCGGCTGGGTCACCGCCGAATACGGCATGCTGCCGCGCGCCACGCTGGAACGCACCCGCCGCGAGGCCTCCGCCGGCAAGCAGGGCGGCCGCACGGTCGAGATCCAACGGCTGATCGGCCGCTCGCTGCGCGCCGCGGTTGATCTCGAAGCGCTCGGCGAGCGCCAGATCACGGTCGATTGCGACGTCATCCAGGCCGATGGCGGCACCCGCACCGCCTCGATCACCGGCGCCTGGGTGGCGCTGGCCGACTGCATCAACTGGATGAAGACCCGCAACATGCTGAAGGCCAACGTGTTGCGCGACAATGTGGCGGCGATCTCCTGCGGCATCTACCAGGGCACGCCGGTGCTCGATCTCGACTATGCCGAGGATTCCGAGGCCGACACCGACGCCAATTTCGTCATGACCGGCGACGGCCGCATCATCGAGGTGCAGGGCACCGCCGAGAAGACGCCGTTCTCGCAGGACGAATTGCTGGCGCTGATGGCGCTGGCGCGCAAAGGTGTCGCGCGTCTGGTCGACTTGCAAAAGATCGCGGTGGCGTAGTCTGATTGGTCATGCATCGCCGAATCACCGGAAGGCTCGTCATCGCCACTCATAATCCCGGCAAGCTTGCCGAGATGCGGGAACTGTTGGCGCCGCACGGCGTCGAGGCGGTGTCGGCCGGCGAGCTCGGCCTTGCCGAGCCCGAGGAGACCGGCGACAGTTTTCGCGCCAATGCGGCGATCAAGGCCATCGCCGCGGCGAAGGCGACCGGCTTGCCGGCCTTCGCCGACGATTCCGGCCTTGTGGTCGACGCGCTCGACGGCGCCCCGGGGATCTACTCGGCGCGCTGGGCCGGCGAGAGCAAGGACTTCATGGCGGCGATGACGCGGATCGAGCGCCTGTTGCAGGAGCGCGGCGCCACAACATCCGAGCAGCGCAAGGCGCATTTCGTCTCGGCGCTGTGCGTGGCGTGGCCCGACGATCATCTCGAAGAGGTCGAGGCTCGCGTCGACGGAACGCTGGTCTGGCCGCCGCGCGGCACCGCCGGCTTCGGCTATGATCCGGCGTTCCTGCCCAACGGCCATACGCGGACGTTCGGCGAGATGACCAGCATCGAGAAGCACGGCCTGCCGCCGCACGGGCTCGGCCTGTCGCATCGCGCCCGCGCCTTCGTGAAGCTCGCGGAGATCTGCCTTGAGCCACGCTGAACGAACAGCATTCGGCGTCTACGTGCACTGGCCGTTCTGCCTGTCGAAGTGCCCGTATTGCGATTTCAACAGCCATGTCCGGCACGCGCCGGTCGACGAAGATCGTTTCGTGCGCGCCTTCGCCCGCGAGATCGAGACCACCGCCGCGCGGGTGCCGGGACGCGAAGTCACATCGATCTTCCTCGGCGGCGGCACGCCCTCGCTGATGCAGCCGCAGACCGTTGGCGCCGTGCTCGATGCGATCGGCAAACACTGGTCGGTCGCACGCGACGTCGAGGTCACGCTGGAGGCCAATCCGACCAGCGTCGAGGCGACGCGCTTTCGCGGCTATCGCGCCGCCGGCGTCAACCGCGTCTCGCTCGGCGTGCAGGCGCTCGACGATGCGTCACTGAAGGCATTGGGCCGCCTACATACGGCGCGCGAGGCGCTCGACGCGGTCGCGATCGCGCGCTCGGCGTTCGATCGCTATTCATTCGACCTGATCTACGCCCGTCCAGACCAGACGCCGCTGATGTGGGCCGATGAATTGAAGCAGGCGATCTCGGAAGCCGCCGAGCATCTGTCGCTCTATCAGCTCACGATCGAGGAAGGCACGCCGTTCTTCGGACTGCACGCCGCCGGCAAATTGCAGACGCCGGACGAGGCGACGTCGCGCGTACTCTACGACGTCACGCAGGAGGTCTGCGCCCGCGAGGGCTTGCCGGCCTATGAGATCTCCAACCACGCCCGCCCCGGCGCGGAGTGCAAGCACAATCTGGTCTACTGGCGCGGTGAGGAATATGCCGGCATCGGTCCCGGCGCGCATGGCAGGCTCGACATCGATGGCGTCAGGCATGCGACCGCGACCGAGCGGCGTCCCGAAGCCTGGCTGTTGAACGTCGAGGAACGCGGCCATGGCGTCGTCAGCGATGACAGCCTGAACAGCGAAGAGCGCGCCGACGAGTTCCTGCTGATGGGACTGCGGCTGGTCGAGGGTATCGATCCGAAGCGCTATGCGCAGCTCTCCGGTCGCGCGCTCGATCCGCAGCGGATCACGCTGCTGCGCGAGGAGGGTGCGATCGCGGTCGATGCCGACGGCCGGCTGCGCGTGACCAAGTCGGGATTTCCGGTGCTCGACGCCGTGGTCGCGGATCTCGCGGCCTAAATATCGAAAACAACCCCATGCAAAGCAGGGCGCCGGCGCTCGGCGAGGCAGCTCGACCGCCGGACGACGATCAAGCCCCAAAACTCTTCGGCGAGCCTGCTACCGGCGTGCCGCCGCCGGACGCCACCTTCATGACCGCAAGGCCGCGCTCATTGGTGCCGTCGGAGCGGAAGCGGAACAGACCATCGATGCCGGCAAAGCCGGAGGGATTGGTCAGCGTCTCCGGCGCGAAACGTTGCGCGCCCTGGGTGCGCGCCAGCGCCGCCATCAGCGCCACCGCATCATAGGCCAGCGTCGAGGTGCGGACCGGTTCGCCGCCATATTTGGCGCGGTAGCGGCCGGCGAAGCTGCGGAAGCCGGAGGGATCCGGGGCCGCATAGAGGCCGCCCTGCAAGGCGGGGCTCGCAAACACCCGCGGATTGTCCCACAGACCGGTGCCGAGGAGCTGGATGTTGCGCAGATTGGCGCCGGCCGCGGTCAGCGCGTCGGCGGTGGCGACCACCGAATCGCCATCGTCGGCAATCAACAGCGCGTCGGCCTGGCCTAGCGCCTGCGCCACCGTCCGCGCCGCGGCCGCGCGATCGGCGCCATATTTCTCGAAGGCGACGACGCGGCCGTTCTTGCGCCCGGCCGCCTGCTTGAACGCGGCCTCGACCACGTTGCCATAGGCATTGTCGGGCACCATCGCGGCGAACGAGCGCTTGCCGATGCTGGCGGAGTAATCGACGATCCGGTTGATGTCGGACTCCGGCAGGAAGCTCAGCAGATAGACGCCGTGGCCGGCCACGCTCGAATCGGTGGAGAACGCGATCACCGAGGTTCCGCGTGGCCGCGCCAGTTGCGCAACGGGAGGCACCGAGGCAGCGAACAGCGGTCCCAGGATGATCTCCGCGCCCTCCGCCAAGGCCTGCTGGGCCCCCTGACCGGCGCCCTGCGGGCTGCCGCCGTCGTCCTTGATCAGGAGCTGGATGTTCGGGTTCTGGAATTCCGCGAGCGCCATTTCCGCCGCGTTGCGCATCGACTGGGCGGCGAGCCCGGCATTGCCGGCGGCCGACAGCGGCAGGATCAGTCCGATCTTGACCTGCCCGGTGCCGACCGCCTGCGGTTGTTGCGGCGGGCCGGACGGACCAGCCTCGGGGTTACCGCTGGAAAATTGGCTCAGGCTCTGCTGGACGCCCGAACAGGCCGTCAGCAGCGGCGCGCCCAAAAGGAGGCCAAGCGCGGTCCGCCGGGTCGTGCCCGACGGCAGTGACGTGCGGTGATGCGGGCCTGCCATCGTCTCTCTTCTCTTGGCCGACCGGGATCGGCCAGGACTCCATCCGGCTCGGATGAGGCGGGTGGATTCAGGCATATTGTCGGCGAATAGTTAACTAAAACAAAAGGATTATGTCCCTGCGGCGCCGTTGCCGCGGCTTCCATTTCTCGCGACCGGCAGCCGTCCGCCGCCGCGATGCGGATGTGGCGCAAGGGCTGCCATCCCTTTAGATTGGCATTATGCGCGCAAAAGCCAGTTCCCTCCACCATCCGGACGCCACGGCGGGCGCTGCGGCCAAGACTTTGGCCAAGACCTTTTCGATCGGCGGCCAGCAACTGGCCGTGCCAAGGGCCGCACCCGGGCTGCATCTGGTGGCGACCCCGATCGGAAATCTCGCCGACATCACCCTGCGCGCGCTGGAGACGCTGGCCGGCGTCGACGTCATCGCCTGCGAGGACACCAGGATCACCCGCCGGCTGACCGAGCGTTACGCGATCAGTGCCGAGCTCGCGCTCTATCACGAGCACAACGCGGCGCAGGCGCGGCCCAAGATCCTGGAGCGGCTGGCACAGGGCGCCGCGATCGCGCTGGTGTCCGACGCCGGCACGCCGCTGATCTCCGATCCCGGCTTCAAGCTGGTGCGCGAGGTCTGCGCCGCCGGGCATGCCGTCATTGCGGTGCCCGGGCCGTCATCGGTGCTGACGGCGCTATCGGTCGCGGCGCTGCCGACCGACCGGTTCTTCTTCGAGGGATTCCTGCCGGCCAAGGAGCACGCGCGCCGCGCACGGCTGAGCGAGCTCGCCCGGATCGATTCGACGCTCGTGATGTTCGAATCCGGCAATCGCGTGCAGGACACGCTGCGCGACCTCGCCGCGATCATGGCCGGGCGTGATGCGGCAATCTGCCGCGAGCTCACCAAGCTGCACGAGGAGGTCAAGCGCGCGCCGGTCGCCGAGCTTGCAGCCGGCGCGGACGCGCTGGAGACCCGCGGCGAGTTCGTGCTGGTGATCGGGCCGCCGGCCGACGATGCCGGGGTGATGGACGAGAATTCGCTCGACGATCTGCTGCGCGCGCAACTCGCCCGCGGCAGCGTCAAGGATGCGGTCGCCCACGCGGTCGAGCTGTCGGGCCGGCCGCGCCGCGAGGTCTATGCGCGCGCGCTCGAGCTCGCGAAAGCCATCGGGGACCGTGATGGCCAAACCTGGTAGTGCCAAGACTGACAGCGCCTCGCCCGAGCGCGTCGCCGCATTCCGCACCGGCATCTCGGCCGAAAGCCGCGCCGCGGCGCTTCTGATCGCCAAGGGCTATCGCATCCTGGCAAGGCGCTTCCGCACGCCCTATGGCGAGATCGACCTCGTCGCACGCAAGCGCAATCTCGTCGCCTTCGTCGAGGTCAAGGCCCGTGCCAGCCTCGATGAAGCCGCCTATGCCGTGACGCCGCGCCAGCAGCAGCGCATCGTCAATGCCGCCCAGGCCTGGCTGATGGCGCATCCCGAACATGCCGAATTTGATCTCAGATTCGACGCCGTGCTGATTGCGCCGAAGAGCCTGCCGCGCCATCTGTTAGCGGCATTCGACGCAAGCCCTTGAAGCTACCCTCAGACCTCGCGGGACACACCTATGAAATTGAAGATCGCCGTCCAGATGGATCCTATCGCGCGCATCAACATCCGCGGCGATTCCACCTTTGCGCTGCTGCTCGAGGCGCAGAAGCGCGGCCACGGCATCTCCTACTACACGCCCGACAAGCTGTCGCTGCGCGGCGAGGAGCTGGTGGCGCCGGTGCAGCCGCTCACCGTGCGCGACGAGGTCGGCAATCATTTCACGCTCGGTGAAGCAAAGCGCGAGGCGCTGAACGGCTTCGACGTCGTGCTGCTGCGGCAGGATCCGCCGTTCGATCTCGCCTACATCACTTCGACGCACTTTCTGGAGCGCATCCATCCAAACACCCTTGTCGTCAACAACCCGGCTAGCGTGCGCAACGCGCCGGAAAAGCTGTTCGTGATGAACTTCCCGCAGCTGATGCCGCCGACCCTGATCTCGCGCGACCTCGACGAGATCAACGCCTTCCGCGACCAGCACGGCGCCGTCGTCATGAAGCCGTTGCACGGCCATGGCGGCGCCGCGGTGTTCCGCGTGATGCCGCAGGACATGAACTTCGGCTCGCTGTTCGACATGTTCTCAGTCACCTTCAAGGAGCCCTGGGTGATCCAGCGCTTCCTCCCCGAGGTGAAGCATGGCGACAAGCGCATCATCCTGGTCGACGGCGAGTTCGCCGGCGCCGTCAACCGCGTGCCGGCGGCGGATGACCTGCGCTCCAACATGGTGCGCGGTGGCGCGGCCAAGGCGACCGAGCTGTCGGATCGCGAGCGCGAAATCTGCGCGACGCTCGGACCGGCGCTGCGCGAGCGTGGCCTGCTGTTCGTCGGCATCGACGTGATCGACGGCAATCTGACCGAGATCAACGTCACCTCGCCGACCGGCATCCGCGCCATTCAACGGCTCAATGGCCCCGACGTCGCAGCGATGATCTGGGATACCATCGAGAAGAAGCGCGCCGCCAAATAACCGCTCTGTTGTGCGCCGCACATGTCGGTTGAAATCCACCTAGATTTCAACCGCGCATTCGTTCGCCTTATTCTACTTGCCAGCTTGCGCCGGCGAGCGCAGCATCCTGTTGCCTGCGTCAGGTCAAGCGGCGGGCCAACGCGGGCGACAACGCGACAATCTCATAAAAATTGTGGAGGAAGAACGTTATGACGCTCAATGTCTCACGACGATCCTTGCTCGCGCTCGGCGCCGGTCTCGGCGCCAGCACACTCCTCGGCGGCACCGCGCAGGCGCGTGCGCCGAAGCTCGGCACACAGACTCCCTATTGGCACCGTTTCGTGCTCGGCGACGCCGAAGTGACCGTCGTCTCCGACGGCCCGCTTCCGCTCGGCGATCCCTCCGGCACCTTCACCGGCGTGCCGAAGGAAGAGGTGAAGAAGATGCTGTCCGACAACTTCCTCTCGCCCGACAATGTCGTGCTCGAGCAGAACTCGCCGATCGTCAACATGGGCGACAGGCTGATCCTGTTCGATACCGGCATGGGAACCTCGCAGGCGTTCGGCCCGACCACCGGGCGGCAACAGAAGAGCATGAAGGAAGCCGGCATCAGGCCGGAGGACATCGACGCCGTCGTGCTGTCGCACGCGCATATCGACCACATCGGTGGCATCGTCGATGCCAACAACAAGCCGCTGTTCCCGAACGCGCAGTACTACATCGCGCAGAGCGATCTCGATTTCTGGACCGACGAAGGCAAGATGGGCAGTCCGTTGAAGGACTTTGTCGTGCACGCCCGCAAGAACCTGTTGCCGGTGCGCGACCGCATCGTGTTCTTCAAGGATGGCCAGGAATTCCTGCCCGGCGTCCAGGCGATCGCGGCGCCCGGCCACACCGTGGGCCACACCATCTTCATGGTGAGCTCGGGCGGCAAATCCTTCGCCTTCCTCGGCGACCTGTCGCATCACGCGGTGCTGCTGCTGGAGCGGCCGCGGATGGAGTTCTCCTACGACACCGATCCGAAGCAGGCGGCGGCCTCGCGGGTCAAGCTGCTGGAGACGCTGGCCGTGAACAGGACGCCTGTCATGTCCTATCACTTCGCCTGGCCGGGCTACGGCCACGTCGCCAAGGCCGGCGAGGGCTACCACTATTATCCCGAGCCGATGCAGATGACGCTGTGACCGGCTGACGACGACGAGGCATTCGGGAGCGGCTGCCGCTCCCGAATGCACGATCGGGCCATGCACGCCAAAGCGCGCTGAGTTTTGGTTGCATCGGTTGGGCGCGGTCTCGGTCCACCTCTCGCCGGCGGGGAGAGGTCGGTGCGAAGTGCCCGGTGAGGGCTCTTGCTCTCTCGA
>NZ_DDOP01000008.1:0-8294 GCF_002341725.1 Bradyrhizobium sp. UBA2491 | reverse complement strand
GTGAAGAACGGGGAGAGGGGGCCGATAGAGTCTCTCCTGTCGGTCGAAAAGCTCGTGAAGGAATATCCCCGCCAGGGCGCGGGCTCGGTGCTGACAAAGCTGTTCGGCCGCAAGCCGCCGGTCGAGGAAGACATCTTCCGCGCCGTCGACGGCATCAGCTTCGAGGTCGGCCATGGCGAGAGCGTCGGGCTGGTCGGCGAATCCGGCTGCGGCAAGTCGACGACGTCGATGATGGTGATGCGGTTGCTGGACCAGACCTCCGGGCGCATCATGTTCGACGGCGAGGACATCGGCGGCATTGTGCCGCAAGCCTTCGCGCGGCTGCCGCGGCGCAGCCAGATCCAGATGGTGTTCCAGGATCCGACCGATAGCCTCAACCCGCGCTTCACCGCGGCGCGCGCCATCGTGGACCCGATCATGCAGCTCGGCGACACCAGGGGACGCGACGCGCTGCGCGCCCGCTGCGAGGAGCTGGCGCGGCTGGTCGGCCTGCCGGTCAATCTGCTGGATCGCTTTCCGCACCAGCTCTCCGGCGGCCAGAAGGCTCGCGTCGGCATCGCGCGCGCGATCGCGCTGCACCCGAAGCTCGTCATCCTCGACGAGCCGACCGCGGCGCTCGACGTCTCGGTGCAGGCGGTGGTGCTCAATCTGCTACAGGACCTCAAGCAGTCGATGGGCATGAGCTATCTGTTCGTGTCGCACGATCTCAACGTGGTGCGCCTGCTGTGCGATCGCGTCATCGTGATGCGTGCCGGCCGCATCGTCGAGCAGGGCACGGCCGAACACGTCTTGGGCAATCCGCAGGATGCCTATACAAGGGAACTGCTGACGGCGATCCCGCATCCGCCGTTGCCGGTGTCGTGAGAAACTCATTGGGAGCGAAATGGCCGATCATCTCGACGACTACATGAACGCCGTCGCGCGCGCGATGGGGTTGCCGCTGGAGGACGCCTGGCGTCCCGCGGTGCGCGCCAATCTCGAGGTCTCGCTGCGGCTGGCAAAGCTGGTCGACGACTTCCCGCTGCCGGACGACGTCGTCTCGGCCGCGGTCTATTCGACCTGAGATCGCGATGTCCGAAACTCCCGCTTTCATGTCGGCCGCCGATATCGCGCAGGCCGTCTCGCACCGCAAGCTCACGGCGCTCGCCGCGACCGAGGCTGCGCTCGCGCGCATCGCCGCGCACGACAAGGTGCTCAATTCCTTCACCGACGTCACCGCCGATCGCGCCCGCACCAAGGCGCGCGCGATCGACGCGGCCATCGCGGCGGGGCAACCGGTCGGCCCGCTCGCCGGCGTGCCGTTCGCGGTCAAGAACCTGTTCGACGTGCAGGGGCTCTCGACCCGCGCTGGCTCGAAGATCAACCGCGACCTGCCGCCGTCGCCGCGCGACGCCGTGCTGATCGAGCGGCTGGAGGCGGCCGGCGCCGTGCTGGTCGGCGCGCTCAACATGGGCGAATACGCCTACGACTTCACCGGCGAGAACGTCCATGACGGCCCGTCGCGCAACCCGCACGATCCGACGCGGATGACCGGGGGCTCCTCCGGCGGCTCGGGCAGCGCCGTCGGCGGCGCGCTGGTGCCGATCGCGCTCGGCTCCGACACCAACGGCTCGATCCGGGTGCCGTCGTCGTTCTGCGGCACGTTCGGCCTGAAGCCGACCTATGGAAGGCTGTCGCGCGCGCGGTCCTATCCGTTCGTCGCGAGCCTCGATCATCTCGGCCCGCTGGCGCGCAGCGTCAGGGATCTCGCGCTGGCCTATGATGCCATGCAGGGACCTGATGGAGATGATCCGGCGTGCATCGTGCAGTCGGTCGAGCCGACCGTGCCGTTGCTCGCCCATGATGTCCGCGGGCTGCGGGTTGCGATCGCCGGCGGCTATTTCCAGCAGAACGTGTTTCCGGAGGCCGTCGAAGCGGTCGCGCGCGTCGCGAAGGCGCTCGGCGCCACGCGGACCGTGGAGCTGCCGGAAGCCGCGCGCGCCCGCGCCGCTGCCTACATCATCACCACCACCGAGGGCGCCGCGCTGCATCTCGACCGGCTGCGCAAGCGTCCCGACGATTTCGATCCGGCGGTGCGCGACCGTTTCATCGCAGGCGCGATGGTGCCGGCGGTCTATGTCGACAAGGCGCAGAAATTCCGCCGCTGGTACCGCGCCAGGGTGCTGGAGCTGTTCCAGTCGGTCGACGTGATCCTGGCGCCGGCGACACCGTGCACAGCGCCGAAGCTCGGTCAGGTCAATTTCACGCTCGATGGCGTCGAGCTTCCGGTCCGCGCCAATATCGGCATCCATACCCAGCCGATCTCGTTCATCGGCCTGCCGGTCGTGGCGGTGCCGGTGCCGCTTGAACCGTTGCCGATCGGCGTGCAGATCATCACCGCACCCTGGCGCGAGGACATCGCGCTGCGGGTCGCCTATGCACTGGAACAGATGGGCGTCGCGGCCGCGCCGGCGCCGAGGGGATTCTGACATGGACATCGATCTTCCCGACGTGGTCGCCGAAGTGACCGCGCAGTTCCAGCGCTATGAGAAGGCGCTGGTGTCGAACGACGTCGCGGTGCTCGACGAGCTGTTTCGCGACGACAGCCGCACGCTGCGCTACGGCATCGGCGAGAACCTGTATGGCTACGCCGAGATCATGGCGTTTCGCGCCGGGCGCACGCCGGTCGGCCTGATGCGCAGGATCGACCGCACCGTGATCACGAGCTATGGCCGCGACACCGCGATCGCCTCGACGCTGTTCTACCGGGACAACGCGCCGGGCAGGGTGGGCCGGCAGATGCAGACGTGGATTCGCTTCCCCGAGGGCTGGAGAATCGTCGCCGCCCATGTCAGCGTCATCGACGAGCCAAAGGGCGTTTGAACACGAGCGCTTGAACCATGAGCCTGGACGATCTTCCGACCCGCGCGCCGCAGCCGACCGAGTCCGAGCCGGCGGTGCCGCGCGTCGATCGCCCGTCGTCGCTGGTCGACAAGATCACCCGCGCCGAAGAGCTGCGGCTGCAACTCGCCGACGAGATCGTGCGTGGCACGCTGCCGCCGGGTGCCGGGCTCGACGAGACCGACCTCGCGCGCCGCTTCAACGTTTCGCGCACCCCGGTGCGCGAGGCGCTGCGGCAGCTTGCGGCCAGCGGCCTGATCGATGCCCGCGCGCATCGCGGCGCGGTGGTGGCGCGGCCCTCGCTCGAAAGATTGACCGGCATGTTCGAGGCGATGGCCGAGCTGGAAGCGATGTGCGCGGGCCTTGCCGCCGAACGGATGACACCGGCGGAGCGTCACGCGCTGGAGGCGGTCCATGAGGAGCTGCGGGTGCTGAGCTACACCGGCAATCCCGAGCGTTTCCACGAGGTCAATGAGCGCTTCCACAACGCGATCTATGCCGGCTCGCAGAACGCCTATATCGCCGAGATCACCCTGGCGACGCGGGTGCGCGTGCAGCCGTTCCGTCGCGCCCAGTTCCGCAACCTCGGGCGCCTTGCAAAATCCCACGCCGAGCACGACCGCGTCGTGGTCGCCATCATGCGCGGTGACAAGCCCGGCGCGGCGGCCGCGATGCGCGACCATATCGAGCACGTCCGCGGGGAATACGAGACCTACGCGGTGTCGGTGTAGCGTTCGCGGAAACCCATCAGCATCGTCATTCCGGGCTCGCGCCAGGAGGCGCGCCCCGGAATGACGGTGGGGGCGGCTATGCCTTCACCTTCTCCGCCATGAACGCCCGCCAGCCGCCATAGGCCGAGATATCCTTTGCGCCGGCGATCGCGGCCGGTTCGACGATGAAACCCTTGGCCTGCCGCCCATCGGCGAGCCTGATCGTGCCGATCGCCATCGGCGGCGGGATCGCGGCGACGAATATTCCAAATGCTGAAGGCGACATCGCCCAGAGCTCCAGCTTGATCGCATGGCCCGCGCCCGCCTCGATGCGCAGCATGCCGGGCTTCGGCGGTGTGGTGTCGAGTGCGTAGAGCCTGTAGTCCGGCGCGGTGAGCGTCTCTTCCAGCAGGCGTGCATCGAGTGTCGTCAATTCGTGGTTCAGCACCATGCCCGAGAGATGCGCGCCGACCACCGCAATGGTGATCTCGTCCTGCGCCGGAGCCGGCGTTGCGGCAAGCGGCGGCTGCGGCAGTGCGTTGGCTCCGATCGGCAATCCGGTATCGGCATGGAATACGCGGCCGATGCTGGCGAGCTCGGCGTCGCGGCCGGCCGGCGCCAGCAACGTGATGCCGAACGGCGCGCCGTCGGGCCGCATCGCCGATGGCAGCGCCAGGCCGCAGAGATCGAGCAGGTTGACGAAATTGGTATAGGTGCCGAGCCGCGAGTTGAGCTCGATCGGTTTGGCGAGCACGTCCGCTGTCGAATAGACGGTCGGCGCCGTCGGCAGCACGATCGCATCGAGGCTTGCGAAGGTGCGCGCAGCAACCCGGCGCAGTGCCTGCAAGCGATACAGCGCCGAGAAGGTGTCGGCGGCGGAGGGGCGCGCACCGCCGATGGTGATCTCGCGCGTCACCGGATGGATCGCTTCGGGTGACGAAGCCAGGAGGTCGCGGATCACCAGATAGCGTTCAGCGACCCACGGGCCCTCATAGAGCAGCCGCGCGGTCTCGTAGAACGGCTCGAGGTCGAATTCGACGAGATCGGCGCCGAGCGCCCGCCAGCGCTTCACTGCCTCGCCATAGGCCTTCTCGGCCGCGCGATCGCCGAAGAAGATCAGCTGACCGGACTTGGGAATACCGAGCTTCAGCTTCGCCGGAAATGCCGTGAGGGTAGCCAGCGGCCGGTCGCGCGAGAACGGATCGGCGTCATCGGGACCCGCCATGACGGCGAGCGCGGCCAGCGCATCGTCGACGGTCAGCGAGAACACCGAAATGCAGTCGAGCGTGCGGCAGGCCGGCACCAGCCCGGTATTCGGGATCAGCCCGAGGCTCGGCTTGAGCCCGACGATGTTGTTGAGCATCGCCGGCACGCGGCCGCTGCCCGCGGTGTCGGTGCCGAGCGCAAGCGGCACCAGGCCGGCGGAGACCGCCACCGCCGAGCCCGAGCTCGATCCGCCCGGCACCAGATCGCCGCGCACCGGGTTGCTGGGAATGCCATAGGGCGAGCGCACGCCGACCAGGCCGGTGGCGAACTGGTCGAGATTGGTCTTGCCGATGATGATGGCGCCGGCCGCGCGCAGTCTGGCGACCGCAGTCGAGTTGTGGGCTGGCGTGTATGCGAAGGCCGGACAAGCGGCGGTGGTCGGCAAGGCCGCGACGTCGATATTGTCCTTCACGGCGACCGGCACGCCATAGAGCGGCAGCGTCGGATCTGCGAGCCGCGCGGCCTCGGCAAGCGCCTCTTTCTCATCGCGCAGGCTGATGAAGATGGCGGGATCGTTGTGCTCGCGGATGCGCTGGTAGCTGCGGGCCACGGTTTGCGCCGGCGTCATGGTCTTGGTGCGGTGTGCGGCAACGATCGCGGCGACAGTTTCAGTCACGTGGTTGGCCTCGTCTCTGGCGCGGTGAGGCATTGGATGCCGCCCGCGAGGGAATTGCAGCCTGATCGAAGCAAGCAATGTGCCATTGTGTACAATTCGCCTGCGCCGACAGTGCGCCAGATTATCGCACAATATCAGTTGCTTGAAACGGTCGCCAGGCGTTGGTGCGGGTTGGCCTGCGAGCGCATTTGCCTATTTTACAGGCAGGTTTGACCGAGCCGGAATCCGATCGTTGGATCAGGTGAAGCAGGCGAGGATCCGCAACAATTGCTGGCGGTTGTCCTTGCCGATCTTCTCGGCGACATGCCGCTCGTGTTCGGCGGCGAGCCGCTTGAACTGCGCCAGCGCGGTCTTGCCGCGTGCGGTCAGATGCAGCGCGTGGGAGCGGCGGTCGGTGACGGAGGGGATGCGGCTGACGAAGTCGCGCTCCTCCAGGCTGTCGAGCAGATGCACCAGCCGCGCGCGTTCGATCCCGAGCCGCTTGGCGACCGCCATCTGGCTCAGGCCCGGATTGGCCCCGATCACGGTCATCACAGAATACTGCGTCGGGCGGATATCGACCGTCGCCAGTGTCTTGATGAAGTCCTGAAAGATCCAGAGCTGGAAGCGCCGCACCGCGTAGCCGGCGTGGCCGACCAGCGCGTCGAGGCCGATCTCCTCCCCGGCGTCGCCATCGCGCGTCCGGCCATTTGCCGCGCGCGTTCGGGGGCGGCGGATTGCCGCCGCTGTTCCTGCTGCCTTGCGCGACGTCTTTTGCGGGCCTGCCATGGCCGCAAGGCTAGCGCGCCCGCGGCGGGAAGGAAAGATTGTTGTTGACGACAACAATTGGTGTCCGCAACATTATGGCCAACAGCCCGGCCGGGACCGCGGTCCCGAACAGACATGGGCGTGGAGGAAACCATGACGATGGCCGCCGCCAGCGGAGACAATCCGAGCAAGCTGTTCGCGATGCCGGCGATCGTCGCCGACCGCCGCGACGACGGCAGCATCCTGATCCGCTCCACGACGCCCTTGAAAGCGAGTGCCCGCTGCGTCGGCGACTGGCTGGAGCACTGGGCGCGGCAGGCGCCGGATCGCATCTTCCTCGGCGAACGCGCCAGCATCGAAACGCCATGGAGCACCGTCAGCTATCGCGACGCGCGCGGCATCGTGCGGCGGGCCGCATCATGGATCCTGGCGAAGGGCCTGAGCACGGAACGGCCGCTGGTCATCCTCTCGGACAACGGCATCGACCACGCATTGCTTGCGCTCGCCGCCCAGCATGTCGGCGTGCCGTCGGCCGCGATCTCGCCGGCCTACTCGCTGATGTCGAAAGACTTCGACAAGCTGAAGAGCATGATCGCGCTGCTCGATCCCGGCGCAATCTACGTTGCGAGCACCAAGCCGTTCGCGGCCGCGCTTGCCGCGATCGCGCCGCTGCATCGGGCGACCATCGTCAGCGGCAATCCCGATGACGCGGACGCGCTGTCGTTTCGCACCATTGCAGCGACGCCGGAATCATCAGAGGTCGCCACGGCCTTCGCCGCGGTGACGCCGGAGACGATCGCAAAATTCCTGTTCACCTCGGGCTCGACCGGCACGCCGAAGGCCGTGATCAACACCCAGCTCATGCTGACCTCGAGCCAGCAGGCCAAGGCGCAGACCTGGACGTTCCTGGAGCAGGCTGGCGAAGAACTGATCATCCTGGACTGGCTGCCCTGGAGCCACACCTTTGGTGCCAACCACAATTTCAACCTGGTGCTGCGCAATGGCGGCACGCTTTACGTCGACGGCGGCAAGCCGGCGCCCGGCCTGTTTGCGACCTCGCTCGCCAACCTGCGCAGCGTGGTGCCGACGGTCTATTTCAACGTGCCGCGCGGCTTCGACATGCTGATCGCGGCGCTGCGCACCGACGACGAGCTGCGCCGGAAATTCTTCGAGGGGACCAAATTCGCCTTCTATGCCGGCGCGGCGCTGCCGCAGAATCTGTGGGATGCGCTGGAAGAATTGTCGCTGCAAACGGTTGGCCGCAGGCTGCCGATGGTATCGGCCTGGGGCTCGACCGAGACCTCGCCGCTGGCGACCGATTGTCATTTCCTGGCCAAGCGCTCCGGCAATATCGGGGTGCCGATTCCCGGCACCGAGCTGAAGCTGGTGCCCTCGGGCGACAAGCTCGAGGTCCGCGTGCGCGGGCCCAATGTCACGCCGGGCTACTGGAAGGCGCCCGACCTGACCGCGGCGGCCTTCGATGACGAGGGCTTCTACAAGATCGGCGACGCCGTCACCTTCGCCGATCCTGACCGGCCGGAGCTTGGCCTGTTCTTCGACGGCCGTGTCGCGGAGGATTTCAAGCTCAACTCCGGCACCTGGGTCAGCGTCGGCACTTTGAGGGTTGCCGGCATCGCGGCGCTGGCGCCGCTCGCGCAGGACATCGTCATCACCGGTCATGGCCGCGACGAGGTGCGCTTCCTGGTGTTCCCGAACCTTGCCGCCTGCCGCGCGCTCGCGGGACTGGCAGACAACGCCGACGCGCGCGAGGCGATCGGCCATGCGGCGGTCCGTTCCGCGATCGGGCAGGGGCTGGCGCGGCTGAAGGCGCAAGGCGGCCATTCCTCCGGCCACGCCACCCGTGCGCTGTTGCTGGCCGAGCCCGCCTCGGTCGACGGCGGCGAGATCACCGACAAGGGCTACATCAACCAGCGCGCCGTGCTGACACGCCGCGCTGCGGCAGTGGCGGTACTGGAGGACGACGGGGCGTCCGAGCCGATCGGCTGCGCGGGCTGAAGCGCAATAGAGCAGGCTTCAGTGAGGAAGGCGCAGATGGAAGGGTTCCCTCCCCCCTT
>NZ_DDOP01000009.1:0-51698 GCF_002341725.1 Bradyrhizobium sp. UBA2491 | reverse complement strand
TATTGCAGGCCGAATGACAGATGTTTGCCATGTTACTTCTCCTTGCTGTTTCCGAGCCCGCGACCACCGCGACCTCGATGGCGATCTGAAAGCCGAAGGCGATCGACGCCGCACCCTCTTGGGCCGCAGCGCAGCGGAGGATAGCGGTGGGGAGACTTTCTTGCCTCGCGAGGAATGGGCGACGCCCAGGGGAAGAAAGTCTCACTGCCGCCATTGCGGTTTAGGCGATCGAGGCGTAGCCGGCCTTCGGCTAGATCAAGCCAATGAGAGGCAAGGTGCTCGCGCGCGCTGAACAGCATCTCCGAGACGTGCCAGCGAAAGATCGGCCCGGACAAGGAGCTCTGAGCCCCAAGGGAAGAAGGAGAGCGCCTGGCGTGCAGAAAGGCCGCCAACCGTTATCGAGACCGACTGGACCAATGAAAACGCTTAGGCCTCAGGCTTCCCGTCCAGCGACGAGGTCGTCGTCACCCAACCGAAGCGCTCTACCGAGGGCCGCGACTATCTCTCGTTCACGCGCAGCGTCGGTCGTCCTCCGCTCGAGTCCAGCAAGGGACACAAGCAGCGCCATCCGGTCACCCGTCCCTGGCCAGCGATCCCAAGGGCTATCTGAGAGGCGGCTGAGCCGAGCCAACACTGACGCCCTCTCCGAGAGTGGGAGTTGCCAGACTCGATAAACGGGCCCATGCGGTGCCTCCAACGACGACGGCGCCGACCAACGCAAACGCTTCGTGCCATCGCTCTGAGGGAATGCCGATGTGAGCGAGGTTGAGAGCAAGATTGTAGCCAGCCCAAGCCGCGGGAACTGCGAACAGGAGGGCAACGACAAGGCGGATACCGGGAGAACGTGTCACTGAGAAGAGATGCCGCCCCGCCGAAAGTCCGAATGCGGCCGCGACGAAGCCGATGATGATGGCGGTGATCGGACCGATCCCACCTTGATATGCGTACATCGCGGCGGTCATGCTGATGAAAAATGGCAACACGTAAACCGCCAGCGTAAACAATGCCCAACAGGCAGCACCAAGCCCAACAATATTGAGAAGGATTCCAATGATGATCATGGCGGTACGACCCGTAACAATAGTTGCAAGGGTTACGCTTTCCACCACCATCACGGCGCAGTTCTAGGAATAGCTGATCTCGCGGACGTTGGGAATCCATCACGGGTCGCACTGGCCAGCCAAGTCTTAGGGGCGAATAGGCGCAGCGAGCGCGTGTGGCCGGTTCGCTATTGCGTGCAAAGCGGACATTGCCGCTCTGTAGGTCGATGGATCGTGCTTCAACCGCAGATGAGGTGGCGCTTACGCGCCACCATTGCCCAACTTCCAGACGGGGATGCCGAGCTTTCGTGCTTTGTCGGCCAGGTTCTCCTGAATGCCAGTGCCGGGGAAGACGATGACGCCGACGGGGAGCACATCGAGCATCTGGTCGTTGCGCTTGAAAGGTGCCGCCTTGGCATGTTTGGTCCAATCGGGTTTGAAGGCGATTTGCGGAACTTTGCGGTGGTCGGCCCAGCGAGCGGCGATACGCTCGGCGCCCTTTGGCGAACCGCCGTGCAAGAGCACCATGTCTGGATGTTTGGCATGAACCTGATCGAGCTTGTCCCATATCAGGCGGTGATCGTTGCAGTCGAGCCCGCCCGTGAAGGCGATCTTCGGCCCGGCAGGCATTAGCACCTCAGTCTCGGTCCGGCGTCTGGCGGCAAGGAAGTCGCGGCTGTCGATGACTGCCGAGGTCAAGACGCGATGGTTCACCATTGAGCCGCTGCGGGGATGCCAGTGCGATCCGGTATGGCGAACGAAGTGTTCGGCCGCCTGCTCGCGGAAGTATTCGATGCTGTTGCGCCGCTCGATCAGCGTCGTCCCCTCGGCGGTGAGGCGCTCCAGTTCGACCGAGCGTATTTCGGAGCCGTCCTGCTCGCGTTGGCTGCGTTTTTGCGCTTTCTCGTTCTCGTCGAGTTCGCGCTCGATGCGCTCGTGGGCGCGGTGGAAGAGATTGACGGTCGACCATAAGAGGTCCTTGAGGTCGGGCTCGAGACGAGTGTCGCTCAGGCTCACGATAAGGGCGTCAAAGATATCGGCGACGGCGGCCGCGACGATGTGGGCTTCCGGCAGCGGTCTCGGGTCGGGTTCGTCCTGGAAGGGGCGGTAGCCGTGGAGTTGGAGCTCGGTGAGGACGTGATCGATCGGAGATGAGGCGTGCGGCAACTCGTGGTCTGCCTCGTTGTGCTCGGTCGTCATGGTGATTTCCCTTGGTCGGATCGGCCGCGCCCATCGCGGCCTTCGTGGCGACGAAAGGCGGCGGGCGGACCGGACCTGCACCGCGGAGCGTAGCGACAGCGACCGTAGCGAAGCGAAGGATGCCGGGAGCCGGCTATTTTGTCTCGCGATGTAAAGCGCCGCCTTGGCGACGCGACGGAAAATAGTCGGCTCCCGGCATTGCGTGGCCGGACCGCTTGCCGCAGGGTCGCCCTCTCAAGAAGGCCGTGGGCTCGGCCCTCTCCGGCAAGAGGAGAGGCCCCGGGATTGACGGCGCCTCGTCAGGCCGGCGTGTTGGCCTCGTCAGCCGCTCCGGTCCAAATGCTCGTGCTCAAGAATCGGATCACGTCTTCAGGGGCGAGCTGGGGTCGCAAAGCTGCATGCAGCGCGCTGGTATTGAAGTTCCGCAGATCCTCGTTAAAATCGCCCCACTGCGGCGACAGCACCATCGCCTCAATCCCGGCTGACCGCGCCCGGTCGAACAGTCCCGTCACTGCACCCTCGCCCGCGGGATCGTTGTCACGGACGACATAGAGCCGACGCAGTGATGCCGGGAACAGGATGGCTCCGAGATGCGCTGCCGATAGCGCTGCAGCCATCGCCATGGTGGGCGCGATACAGCGGAGTGACAGCATTGTCTCGATGCCCTCGCCCGCGGCCATCACGTCGTTAGCTCGGCCGAAGCGAACTGCGTTCCCAAGAAGGTGGCCCATCGCCCGACGTGGAGTATCGACTGGCGCCTTGTCGCGCCCTGATGGATCGAGCCAGGTGCGGTGCGCGCCGGTGATATGCCCCTGGAGGTCGGTCACGGCAGCGATCATTGCGGGCCAGGTTTCGGTCGGGGCGTCTACCTCGGGACGGTAGTAACAGCGCGGATGGAATCGCAGGCTGTCGATGCCGTCCAAGTCGGTGATGCCGCGTCGACGTAGATAGGTTTCCACGACAGTGCCGGTAATTGGCCTCGACATGGAGAAGAGCCGACGCGCTGATTCCGGTGAGCCGGTCGGTACCGGTGACAAATGCGGTCGATAATCCGCTCCCCGCTCGAATCGCGGCAGTTTCAAGAAGCGTCTTGCCTCCTCAGCAACATCGTGGAAATCGACGAGGCCGCAACTCACCCTGATAACGTCGAGTAGGTCGCCGTGCTCGCCCGTTGCCGCGTCGGTCCATTTGCCCGCCGGGCGGCCGCCCGCGTCGACGCCCTTCAGGCGGACAAACATCGATCGACCCGCCGTGTTTCGGACGTCGCCGACCTGCCAGTAATTGCCGACGCGACGCCCGTTGGAGAGATAATGACGGCACACCGCCTCGGCCTCGCGCGCAAGGCGGTGTGCCAGTTCTGCCGCATTGCGTGGCATGTCATGCCGCCGTGCGGTCGGCGACGCGCGTAATCGGATAGCGCTCCAGAACCTTGGCGAGGATCGCAGGGCCGGTCCCATCGATCGGGACAAAGAAGCGCAGCTTCCACGAAATAATCTCGCTGAACAGACCGTAGGCGCGCAGTCGATCCCGCATCGGCTCTGAGAAACCGGTCAATTCGATCCGGTTCGCACCCATTACGCGGACGCGCCGGAGCTGAAGTCCCTCGGCAAGATCGAGAACGGTCTTGCCATCGATCATGGCGGTGAAAGCAGCGTCCGGCGAAAGACTCGATGACCCGACGTCCAGCGCAGTGGCTACCCACGCAGGTGACACCTTGCGGCCGATGATGCGCTCGCCGGCGTCGGTTTGCAGACGATAGACTCGCGTCGACTCGTTCGGCAGACGCTTCCAGATCGGCAACAGCAAACCAGCGACGATGTGGATCTCGCTATCGGTGAATTCCGGAACTTCGGCGACTTCGGCCTGCCAAATACGGGCGAAGGTGTCCCGGTCGGTCTCCTCCCAGTGGGTCTGGGGCATCATTGCCAGCGACACAGTGTGGTGATCCATCGGGCGGATGAGGCGGACCCGGCGTTCGACTTCGCCATCGTCCAGCATCAGACTTCGGGCCGGGACCTGCACGGCGGCGCGGCCCGATTGGCCGTTGACCAGAAGAACCGCGCGGGGATCGGAGATGCGATCGAGCGCCTCATTGAGCGTAACCGGACGGTTACGTTCGCGTTGGACAACGGTCAGCAGCCGTGTCTCGGCGGACGTGCCGGGATGGCTGTAAATCGTCTGCCGGCTGGAGACCACAAAACTCTCGGCCTTCAACGTCTCCAATCCAACATCATAGGTACCGGACGCAACTGCGCCCTCGATCCGAGCGGTCAGCAGTTGCTCGAACGCAGTGAACAGGATGTTCTGAAGATCGATGGTCAACGCCAGCAGGCGGTTCAGGAATGTCGTGATCGGCGGCAACTCATCCCGAATCCCATTCAGATCGGTGAGCTTCAGCCCGGTCGAGTCTTCGAACGCTTGAAGCGAACAATCCCTGACCTTGCCGGCGACCAGCAGGACGTAGAGCTGACGCAACGCATCGCGTGCGTAGTGACTTTCGAGATTGTCTTCGGGGCGGAACAGGCCTTGTCCACCGGTCTGGCGCTGGCCCTTGGTAATGGCGCCCAACGTGTCGAGACGCCGCGCAATAGTTGAGAGAAACCGTTTTTCAGCCTTCACATTGGTGGCGATGGGTCGAAACAGGGGCGGCTGCGCCTGGTTGGTGCGGTTGGTGCGGCCCAATCCCTGGATGGCGGCATCCGCCTTCCATCCGGCTTCGAGCAAGTAATGCACGCGCAACCTTCGATTCTTCGCCGACAGTTCGGCATGATAGGAGCGGCCGGTGCCGCCTGCGTCCGAGAAGACGAGGATGCGTTTGACGTCGTCCATGAAGGCTTGGGTTTCGCCAAGGTTGGCGGAGCCGACGCGGTTCTCGACGACCAATCGATCGACCCCATCACCCCCTCGCTTGCGAACGATCCTGCGAGAGCGGCCCGTCACCTCGGCCACGATGTCAGTACCAAACCGCTGCACGATCTGATCGAGGGCGCCATGAACCGGCGTCAACGACGCCAGCTTCTCGATCAAGTGGTCCCGACGCGCGACGGCGTCCCGGCATTGCACCGGTTGGCCATCCCGGAAGGCCGGACGCGATAACAGGTTACCTTCGCTATCGGTAAACGGCTCGTAGAGTTGAGTCGGGAAGCTGTGCGCCAAATAATCCAGCACATATTCGCGCGGTGTGATGTCGACCTGAACGTCGCCCCATTCCTCGGTCGGGATCTCGGCAAGCCGGCGTTCCATCAACGCCTCACCGGTCGAGACGATCTGGATCACAGCGGCATGACCGTCCCTCAGATCGCGCTCAACGGACGCGATGAGCGATGGCGTCTTCATCGCCGTAATGAGATGGTTGAAGAAGCGCTGTTTCGCCGATTCAAAAGCCGATCTGGCCGCGGATTTTGCCTGCGCGTTCAGTGTTCCCGTCGCGCCGATAATGTTGGCCGCTCGCATCGCCGCATCGAGATTGTTATGGATGATCGAGAATGCGCCGGCATAAGCGTCATAGATGCGGATTTGCTCCACGGTGAGCTGATGTTCGATCAGCTCATATTCCATGCCTTCATAGGACAGCGACCGCGCCGCGTAGAGACCGAGCGCCTTGAGGTCGCGCGCCAGCACCTCCATCGCCGCGACGCCTCCCGCCTCGATTGCCTCCACGAACTCGTTGCGCGTCGCAAACGGAAAGTCCTCGCCGCCCCAGAGCCCGAGACGCTGGGCGTAGGCGAGGTTGTGAACCGTGGTGGCCCCGGTTGCAGAAACATAGACGATACGGGCGTTCGGCAGGGCATGCTGAAGGCGAAGCCCCGCGCGGCCCTGCTGCGACGCAGCCTGATCGCCGCGTTCACCTTTTCCGCCCGCGGCGTTCTGCATCGCGTGAGACTCGTCGAAGATGATGACACCGTCGAAATCGGCGCCCACCCATTCCACGATCTGTTTGACCCGCGAAACCTTCTCATCACGCGCGTCGGAGCGCAGCGTGGCATAGGTGGTGAAAAGGACGCCTTGCTCCAGGCGGATCGGCATGCCCTGGCGAAAACGCGACAACGGCGTCACCAGCAGCCGTTCCATGCCGAGCGCCGACCAGTCGCGCTGGGAGTCCTCGATCAATTTGTCGGACTTGCTGATCCAGACGGCGCGGCGGCGGCCCTTCAGCCAATTGTCGAGCAGGATGCCTGCGACCTGACGGCCCTTGCCTGCCCCCGTACCGTCGCCGAGAAACCAGCCACGCCGGAATTGCACGGCGCCCTCCGCACCATCGCGCGCGGCGCAGACGAAGTCATACGTCTCGTCAACACTCCATGATCCCGCAAGGAACTGGGAGTGGGCTTCTCCGGCATAGATGACGGATTCAAGCTGCGCATCGGACAGCAAACCGTTGGTGATGATTTCAGCCGGAAGGTGCGGCCGATAGGACGGGACCGGCGGCGCCACCGACGCCATCGCGGCCGACTGGACCAGCCTGGTCGGATGTGACTGAGAGCCGGGAATACGGATCGACTGAAGTGCGTATTCCTCGTAAAGCGCCTCGGTGATCCGGCCACCCTCAGCCGGTGTCCAAGCAACGGCCTCATAGGCGAGTTCAACGGCTCGGAGATCCGATGTCGGCGCCGCGATGGTGGACGGGCGCATAGCGCAGGCGCGGACTGTCCGCGGAATGACCGGACGTGCCTTGGCCGGAGCAGCAACAGCCGTAGCGATCGGTAACCGTGCTGGAACGCGTTCCGTAACCCAGCCGAGCAATGTGGCAGTATCCGGCGCCATGCCAGGCGACGGCGGGAACGCTGTCGCATCGTCCGCAGGCAACCGGTCTATGACGGTCAGCCGCGTCTCGACAGCAGTGCCGTGCTTGGCGAAGACCGCGCCAGCAATGGCGGCGCTGAAGACAACGCGCCCGCGTTCCTGCAATCGGACGAAAGCATCCCGCCAGACCGGATTGTCCGCGGAACAACGCGCCCCGGTGATTGCGACCAGCCGGCCGCCTTCGGGGAGCCGCGTCAGGGCTGACGCGATGTGCCGCATGGCGGTGTCGGCCACGCGGCGATCGACGTTGGTGATGGCCGAGAATGGCGGGTTCATCAGCACGACGCTCGGAGTGATACCGGTGCCGAGATGATCGTCGATATGCGCGGCATCGAAGCGCGTAGCAATGATCCGGGGAAAGAGGAGCGAAAGAAGCTCCGCGCGGGTGTCGGCGAGTTCGTTGAGAACGAGCGACGCGCCCGACAACTCAGCCAGGACGGCCAGTAGACCGGTCCCTGCCGAAGGCTCCAGCACGATGTCATCAGGGGTGATCGCGGCAGCGGTGCTGACCGCGAGCCCAAGCACGATAGGTGTGCTGAACTGCTGAAGCGCCTCGCTCTCTTCGGAGCGGCGGGTGTGAGTGGGAAGAAGGCTGGCGATCTTGGCCAGCATCGGCAGCATCGCGGCGGGTGAAGCGGCCCGCGCGCGCATAGCCGGACCGAACTTGCGAAGGAACAGGACCGTGGCTGCTTCACAGGCGTCGTAAGCCGTCTTCCAGTCCCATCCGCCGTCGATATCGGAGGCACCAAAGGCGTTTTTCATCGCCGCGCGCAACGCGGGCGCGTCGATGCGCTGCCCGCGCTCGAGATGCAGATGAAGATGTTGCGCGGCCACGGCGATCGCGCCGGCCTTCGCCACAGAACTGGACACAACGGAAAGCGGCGCAGCCGCAACAGCGGTCACGGAGGTGGAAGTCGGTGTCATCTGGATAACCTCGAAAGAGCCGGGAAGGATTGAGCCGCCGGGCGCTCTCTCTTGACCGCGCCGGCTCAAATCCTTGCCGGCCACCCTCTTCCTCTCCAGGGCCGGTGTTCGCAGTGGACATGGCTTGCGGGGCGACTGAGGCCGCCCCGCAAGCGCAGATCACTCTGCAGCAATGATCTGCGGCTGCTCCTCTTCGGCATCAGCCGCCGCTTCATCCTCGGCCGCTGCGAGGAATTCGGGTAACCCCTCCGCTTCCCCATCGGTGTCTTGCCCCATGGCATCGATCTCCACGAGACGGAGCGGCTCGGGCAGCCAACCCGTACCATCGAGCAACCGCTCGGCCTCGCGGGCCATGTCGCCCTTCTTGAGGTGGTCGATGAGCTGCACCGATTGCTCGCCCTTGGCCTCGCGCACCGCTTCGAGGATGCGGGGCTTGGTGACGCGGCCGAGATAGTTATCGACGGTCGACTTCCAGCCAGCCCTCACCATGTCGAGTCCAACGGCACGAGCCAAGACATCGGCTTGGCCGAGCCGCTGGCGAACGCCATGCGCGGAGATCCGGCCTTCATTGTAGCGGTTGGCTGGCTCATGGAGCGCGTTGACCGCGGATGACGCGCAATGAGCAAACAGCGCGGCCTGCTCCTTCCCGTCAAGCGCAGTGAGAGCGCCCCATAAATCTCCTTCATCCTTGGGTAGGCGGGCTTTCCAACCATCGTGCCTGATATCGATGGCTTGCGCCGACGCGCTTTCCTTCAGACCCGGCGCCTGGGCCGGGAATACAGGTGTACGGATCGCGAGCTCGAGGCAACCGCTCGACGACGCAAAGCGATAGAACGCCGCCAGCACGAAATTATGCAGTACTGCCTGGAAGGCAACGGCCGGATCGTTTGCCAACGCATTGCGCAATGCCAGCGTGCGATGTGCGGTCAGCTCCGTGATCAGCCGATCCGGCAGCGGCTTGATCGCGTCGTCTTCGTCCTCGTCAGCAGGCTCGACCGGCGAGCCGGCGACGGTGATCACGCCACGCTGGACTGTGCCGCTGGCCCTCGTTGCACCATCGACCACTCCGTCGTCCCGTCCTTCGGCTTCGGGATCGACGACCGCGGGGGCCTCATCCTCTGGCCGCACGTAGCCGCGGTCGATCGACAGGTGACCTTCGCTATCAATGCTCACGAACACGCCGGCACGCGCGATCTCGGCCGGCTCGTAGACGAGTGGTCGAGATTCCAGGACGGAACGAGCCGCCTCGATCTCCGAAAGACGCTGATCGATCTCATCAGGCAGTTCGTCGGCATCCTGGTAGTCCAGCTCTATCTTGGCGTATTCGGCATTGAGCGCGTCAAGCGTCGCTCGCTCCGCCTCCGTCATATCCACCGGTTCACCGACGAGTTCGCGCAGGCCCCTGGTGTGGCCGTAGGGGAAATCGACGGCCACCTCGATCCACATCCAGCCCTCGGCCGCGATCGTCTCCGCCTCGGCCTTCAGCTTTTCGGTAGCGAGACGATCGAGCAGTGGCACATCCTGCAACCAGCCGCCATCGTCGTGGGCGAACAGATCGCGCATCACGGACCCGCCGGACTGCTCGTAGGCAGCGAGTCCGACGAACTGGGCGCGACGGTCGGAAGCGCGCACGGTGTTCTCCGTCAACATCCGCCGGATCTGATATGGCTCGTCATTGCCGGATCTGCTGACGTTGTCCCAGATCTGCTCCTGGCGCGCCTGATCGGCTGTGACCGAGAAGGCCATCAACTGTTCGAGCGTCATGCCATCGTCGGCATAGACGTCGTGCAGCTTCGGCGACACTGATGCCAACCGCAGTCGCTGCTTGACGATCGCGGGCGAGACGAAGTGTCGCGCGGCGATGTCCTCCTCGCGCATGCCACCGTCGCACAGCAGCTTGAACGCGCGGAACTGATCGAGCGGATGCAGGCCGACCCGCTCGTCATTCTCGGCGAGGGAATCATCCTCGGCGATGCCACCATCCCTGATTACGCACGGTACAGGTTGCGTTTTCGCCATGCGCTTCTGCTTGACCAGGAGTTCGAGTGCGCGGTAGCGGCGTCCACCAGCCGGAACCTCGAACATACCGGTTTCCTGGCCGTCGGCGTCGACAACCACACGAACGCTGAGGCTCTGGAGCAGCGTGCGCTGAGCTATGCTCTCTGCCAGTTGCTCGATCGAGACACCGGCCTTGATACGCCGGACGTTGGACTGGCTGAGCACCAGCTTGTTGAAGGGAATATCACGGGAGGGGCTGAGTTTGATCTTCTGAACGGCGCTTGCCATATCGGATTCTCCGCGACGGGTGGCCGAAAGACTCTCTCTCGACCTCCAAACCCGTCACAGACACACCCGCACTCCTCTCACTCTCTGCCGCTCGAACTCCGGATCGTGCAACCTTGCGTTCGAATCTTTGGCAAGACAAAACCCAGCATATCGAAACTCCCATCCGCGAACATTGTGCTGACTGCGCCTAGTGCCGATTTTCGGTGCGTCCCGCCATCAGGGGTGGAAAATGTCTGCCGAAGCGAAGCGGAGGCAAGAGAAAGAGGCAGCCGACGAAGGGGCAGTGATAGCGACGCGGGCATGCAATGCCCGCGGGCACCGAGACGACTGCAGTCGCGAGACCGGTTCAACAAGGCACCCGCGTTCGGGGCAGTGATAGCGACGCCGGCATGCAATGCCGGCGGCCCCTAGCGCGAGTGCCTCCGGCGAGCGACACCGTATCGCGCGAGGGATCGAAGCCGGACGGCCGAGACGCGTGAGCGGCTGGGTTCACGAGAGCCCGGTCCGCGGCTCGCGGACGCGCCCTACTCTCTCGCTATTGGCTGCATAATTGAAGGTTAAGCGAAACGTTGGCGTCGCGTACCGCCCGCCGGGCGCCCCTCCAAACAGCACGATTTCTCCAAGATGCGGGTTCGCGCGATCCTGAAAGACCCTCGCGCTGACGAGACCGGAGCCGAGAGGCGGCAGCGACGTCTTTGCGAGATTCAAAGTCACATGCTGCGAATCTCCTGCCGCCGCTGCGAGCGGATCGTGGAAATCCAGACCGCCGACGCCGTCCGATTGTATGGCCGCAACGCGGTCTGGAAGGATGTGGCAGAGCGATTGCTCGACAACACCTGCCAGCAGCGCCTCCGAATATCACCCCACGCCCACGGAGGCGACTGCAGTCGCAAGACCGGCAAGAGGGGCACCCGCGTTTGGGGCAGTGATAACGGCGCTGGCATGCAGTGCCGACGTCCCCTAACGCGAGAGCCCCCGGCGAGCGACACATTTCGATCCCTTTCCGATGGTCCGGGAGTCAAGTCCCACCGCCTCGGGATTTCAGCCACACAGCCGCTGCTCCGATCAGGGCTGTCAGCACACCACCCCACCAGATCGAGCGCGGCCGCGCGGCGCTGATCGAACTGAGATATAGAAATGCTCCGAGTGCAACACCATAGTGCTTGCGAAAATCACCGCTCCTACGCGCGATTTCGACGAGGTCCGACGATCTCATCTGCTGATCTGTCATCACGGCTCACCTCATACTTAAGCATTCAAGATACGCGTGAGTTGGTCATCACGTCCAGCTAAATTTCGCTTTTTCCGAAAAATGTGATCGAACTCCTTAGCGCGAGAGATCGACGCTCGCGAGGGCCGTAAAGCGAGCGGCACGGTTCACGAGAGCCCGGCCGCTTCAAGCGGCGCCCAAGAGACCACCATTTTGAGCTTCCGGCGAACGATCATCATGTGACCGTCCCCAACTCAGACCTCCTTGCAAGCGAAGCGTTCCCGTTGTGGATCAATCAGATAAGCGCTCGAACCGTCACACTGCTGCCTGCCAAACAGACCGCAGGCTTGCATGACGACGAGCGCGGTGATCATTGCTCAATACGCAGATGTGAATTCACCTGCAGTACGCGCTATTCCGACAAGATGAGTCCGAACAGGGTGACATCCGCTGATTTTCCAACACGGCAGTCAGAACGAACCCCCATAACATGCTAGATTCAGCTGACTCTCGCTGAGCGGCTCAGCATGACAACGCGAGCGTAAGGCGGAGGATAGCCCTTCAGTTTTGCGATCGTCGATCAATTAGACAAATCGGCTCTCCGAGACTCGCCCATGGCGGAACTTTGTCTGACTTAGGCAGACCTCGTCCACCTACCTTTTTGCACGCCAAAGCCGCTAATCACCTCGTTCGAGAATTGATTCCTTGTTTTGCCAGCTTTGCAAGCTCCGATTGGAATGTTCAGGTGATCGGATAACAGACGGCATGACGCATCGTGTAATTATTCCGGCTCGCTATCCACCTATCGGAGCGTGGCCGGCCCTCATGCTGGCCGACATGGCCGCAGCATATCTGGATTTCACCAACACACGTGAACTCGCGCGAGCCGTAAGACGCGGGGAGGCACCACCGCCAGTCGCGTATCGTGGGATCGGGCGGGCCCGACAACCAGTTTGGTCCAAGGCCGCGATCGATCTTTTCACAAGCCCGCGTTCCGGCGTCAATCGAGATGGAATCGTAGGTGAGGATCTAGCTTCCCTCGTAAGACCCCGAGCTTTGCAGCATTGAAGCTTCCCCGGTACTGCCGATTGAGGCCATTGAAAAGCGGTCAATGTGGATATTATTTCGAACCGCCTACATGGGCGCGCCAAGAGGGATGCCCTGTCCATGCCGAAGCATTGGGGCAAGACCAAGCGATCGCTGTTGATAGAGCCGAGAATATTCTGCTGCCGGCCTTTGACAGCTGGCGATCTAACGGTCTGACCGATATGGTCCCAGCTTCCCCTGCACTTGGCACGTTCGATTGGCTGGTCAGCGTCTTCAAGGCGCACCAGAAATGGGCCGAGATCGATTTCAAGACCCAACGATTATATGGCCAAGGGTTAGCGCTCTTCGCAAGCCATGAATTGAGCGATGGCAGCCGCGCAGGCTCAAAGCAACTCGCTGATTTCACAAAAGGATTTGTCGACGCGATCTACGCGAACCTGCTCGTCGTCGAGCATAAAGACAAATGGGGAAAGATCGTCAAGCGTGAGCGTCGTCGGTTCGCAAATGCGGCCATGACCGCTTGCAGGAGGGCTTGGTACGTTGGTCAGCGCGCTCAAGAGGCGACTGTGCCGCCAGTCAACCCGTTCGCGCGGATGGGTCTAAAATCGCGCGGCCCCGGCCAATCGGTGCGCGAGACGCCGACGGCAACGTGGGAAGAACTTGTTCTGTTCAGGCGAGCTGCAAGCAGATTGGGGTACCATTCGGTCGCAACCGCTGCATTGCTCTCCTGGGAATGGCTGCAACGCGAAGAACATATATTTGGCGCTTTCGAAAATGCGCACTATCGGCCGAAAGAGCGGCCCGATAGCGTGAAGATTGTGCATCCAAAGAACGGCGAAGAAGCCTGGTGGCCGCTATTCGATGAGAGACGGCATTCATTGTTTCCTGAACTGATGGCAGAGCTTGATGCTCTCAAGGACAGAATTGCCTTTGGATTGGTCTTTCGGCGTGATCATGCTCATCGCAAGTCATCCGATCTGGTTCCGTGGATTACTGAGCGCAAGGATCTGCGATACCTTCGGCACGTCGTCAAAAAGATAATCATAGCAGCTGGACTGCGAAAAGAGCTATCATTCACGTCCTTTCGGCATGGTGGGTTCACGGAGGGGGCCGACAGCGATCTCACGGATGCTGAACTACGTACCGCCGGTCGTCATCGCTCGAGACATCAGCTCCCGACCTACGCTAAGCGGACGCAGAAACAGTTGATTGCTGCTGCTAAAAAGCGCCGGGAGGAGCGAACCAGAACGGGAGCTTTGCTAGGTGGTACTCTCACTCCTATTTCTCCGATCGATTCGGTAAAGGACACTTCTGACCTCTGATCGCCCAGGCACGCGCCCTATTCTCAGCTAAAGGAGTTTCAATCCTTCAGCCTATCGCCCCGTCCATGACGGTTTTCGCTTCTCGCCGAAGGCCTTGAGGCCTTCCTTGGCGTCCTCGGTCATCGCGAGCAGCGCGATCTGGCTCTCGGTGTAGGCGATGCTTTCGTCGAACGACATCGAGGCGATCGCGCGCATGGCGTATTTGCCGCGACGGATCGCGGTCGGCGACTTGTCGACGATGCGGCCGATCAGCCAATCGACCTTGGCATCGAGCTCCGCCGCCGGTACGACGTGGTTGAGAAGGCCGGCGGCCTGGGCGGCGCTGGCGTCGAACGGCTCGCCGGTCAGCGCCCATTCGTTGACCAGGCGCGGCGGCGCGATCGATTGCAGCAGGCTCAGCACCTGCATCGGAAACACGCCGACCTTCACCTCAGGCAGCCCGAAGATCACATGATCGGCGGCGACCGCCATGTCGGTCATGCACAACAGCCCCATGCCGCCCGCCATGCAGACGCCGCCGACCCGCGCGATCGCGGGCTTGGTCGCGTTCTGCGACAGCCGCAACAGGTCGGCGTAGTCGACATTCGGCCGCGAGAAATCCATCGAGAACGCCGCGCCGCTGTTCTGCAGATCGGCGCCGGCGCAGAACGCCTTGTCTCCCGCGCCGGTCAGCACGATGACGCGCACGTCCTTGTCGTCATGGGCATCGCGATAGCCCTTGGCGATGCCTGCGATCACACCGGCATTAAGCGCGTTGCGTTTGTCCGGGCGGTTGATGGTGATCCAGAGCGCCTGCCCGCGCTTTTCCAAGAGGACGCTGTTATCGGTCATGTTTCCTGCCCGGTTTCTTGCTGTGAGCCGTTGTCAGCCCACATTTGCGGCAGGATCGGCGCCGACTGCAAGCAGGATTATGCCGCGGCTGGCGCCTTCCTGATCCAGACCTTGTTGTCGTGGAACGCAGCACCGCCGACCGGCGCGACGGCTTCGGCCCCGGTCAGCATGTTGATGCCGCGGCCGCCGATATGCGACTTGTTCGGATGGATCGATTCGGCGATCAGCACGCCGCGGCGAACGCCATCGAACAGTTTTGCGGTCAGCGTGGTCTCGCCGCGCATGTTGCCGAGCGTCACCGCGTCACCGTCGGCGATCGAGAGTCCTGCCGCATCGTCCGGATGGATCATCACCGTCGGCGCGCCCTCGCGGGCCTGCGACGACGGCGTTTCGTTGAAACTGGTGTTGAGGAAGCTGCGCGAGGGCGACGTCGCAAGCCGGAACGGGTGCTGCGCATCCGCCTCCTCGATGATCGTCCAGTGATCGGGCAGCGAGGGCATCTTGTCCCACGCCCCCATCAACCCTCCCGAACCGACCGGGACCTTGCCCCAATCGACCCTGAAGTGGAATTTCTTGTCAGGATGCGCAAAGCCGTCGAGATAATGCGAGGTGCGAAAATCTGGTTGCAGGTCGCGCCAGATATCGGCCTCGAGCTTCTCGATATCGCCATGGCCGCTCTTCTTCAGCGTCGCATCGATCAATTCGCGCGCCGTCATGTCGAAGCCCGGATGCACGGCGTTGAGCCGGCGGCCGAGGCCCTGCATCACCTCGTGATTGGAGCGGCACTCGCCGGGCGGATCGATCAGCTTGGGGCCGACCGAGATGTGCTGATGGCCGCCGCCGTAATAGAGGTCGTCGTGCTCCATGAACATGGTCGCCGGCAGCACGATGTCGGCCATCTGCGCCGTCTCGGTCATGAACTGCTCGTGCACCGCGACGAACAGGTCCTCGCGGGCAAAGCCCTGTCGCACCAGCGCCTGCTCGGGCGCCACCGTCATTGGATTGGTGTTCTGGATCAGCATCGCCTTGACCGGGCCACCGCCCTTCAGCGCCTCGGCATCGCCGGTCAGGACGCGGCCGATCTTGGACTGATCGAGAACGCGCGTCGCGGGATCGATCGCGTCGTGGCCTTCGATGATGGATTCGTCGAAGCGCCAGATCCCGGCATTGTTGAAGAACGCACCGCCGCCCTCATATTGCCAGGCGCCGGTCACCGCGGGGATGCACAGCGCGGCGTGCATCTGGGCGGCGCCATTGCGGCTGCGGGTGAAACCGTAGCCGAGGCGGAAGAACGAGCGCTTGGTGGTGCCGACCAGCTGCGCGAAGGCTTCGATCTCCTCGACCGGCACGCCTGAGATCGCCGACGCCCATTCCGGCGTGCGGGTCTTCAGGTGCGCCTCCAGCTCGTCGGGGCAATCGGTATAGCGCGCCAGATAATCGCGGTCGGCCAATCCCTCGCGGAACAGCACATGCATCACGGCGCAGGCGAACGCGCCATCGGTGCCGGGCCGCAGCAGGATCTTGATGTCGGCCTGCTTCATGGTCTCGTTGTTGTAGACGTCGATCGCCGCGATCTTGGCACCGCGCTCCTTGCGGGCGCGGGACGCGTGCGTCATCACGTTGACCTGGGTGTTGACCGGATTGGTGCCCCAGATCACGACGAGGTCGGAGACGCCCATCTCGCGGGGATCGACGCCGGCGACCTTGCCGGTGCCGACCGCAAAGCCGATGCGCGCGATGGTCGAGCAAATCGTGCCGTAGAAGCGCGAATACTTCTTCACATGCGAGAGGCGATTGAGGCCGTCGCGCATCACCAGCCCCATGGTGCCGGCGTAGTAATAAGGCCAGACCGACTCGGCACCGAACTCCCGCTCGGCGGCATCGAAACGCGCCGCGATCTCGTCCAGCGCCTCGTCCCATGAAATTCGCACGAACTGGCCGGACCCCTTCGCGCCGGTCCGACGCAGCGGGTACATCAGCCGTTCGGCGTGATGGATCCGCTCCGCGTAACGCGCGACCTTGGCGCAGACGACGCCGGCGGTGTAGGTCTGCAGCTTGGAGCCGCGCACCCTACCGATCGAGCGGCCCTCGATCACCTCGACGTCGAGCGCACAGGCCGAGGGGCAGTCGTGCGGACAGGTGGAATGGCGGATGTCGACCTTGGCATGCTGGTTCATGGCCAGATTGGTACCATCAAATCCCGGCTCCGCCGAGGGGCATTATTGACCCAGCCTGGGCGAAAACCGGACAGAAGCCATGCAGCAGGCGCCCCGGATCCAACCGCTGGGCCAACCCCTCCGTCAGACCCGGAAGATACGGCTGTAACGCGCCTTGATCGATTCCCCTTCCCGCTCCACCGCCGCAGGGTCATCCTTCATCGTCTTGATGTCTTTCAGCGGTCGTCGTCCAGCCTTCTCCTTGACCTGCGCGTGGACCGAGCGGAGGCCGCCGATCTCGATATTGAGCTGCTGCCCCTCACGCCCGAGCGCGAAGGATTGAAACAACCTCGCGGCGTTCGGATGCGGACAGTCCTTGAAGATGCCGTTCGGGCCGACGATGAGCGGCGACCCCTCGGTGGCGTAAACCGGCTCGACCGGGCGGCTCATCTCCTTCATCTGAAAGATGTTGTACTCGTTGCCATCGGCCATGACAGCGCGCTCGCCGAGATCGAGCTTCTTCGGCGGATCCGTCGAGGACTGCACCTGCATGATGTTCTGCTTGGCGAGCTGCTCGAAAAAGCTCCAGCCGAGATCGCGCTGCATCTGATAAGTCGCGGTCATGATGGTGCCGCTGTAGCCGGGATGCGCCTTGACGATCTTGCCCTTCCATTTCGGATCGAGCAGATCGGCAAAACTTTTTGGCGCCTCTTCGGCTTTCACGAGATTGGTGTTGTAGGCAATGATCGACAGCCAGACCCGGAAGCTGGCAAACTGACCATCCGGATCGCGATGCTCCTCCGGATAGTATTTTGCGACTTCCTCCGGGACATAAGGTGCGAGAATGCCGTCACGTTTCCAGACGATGAAATGCGCGGCGTCGGACGAGTTGACGACGTCGACCGCGTGAATGTTGCTGGAATATTCCTGGCCGACCCGCTGGAACACGCGCTCCGCGCCGGTGCGCTCGACGCGTACGCTGATGTAGGGATATTTCGCCTCGAACGCCTTCGCCAACTTCTCCGCGACCGGCAGATCGGTCGAAGTGTAATAGACGACCTCGCCTTCCTTCTTCGCTGCCTCGATCAGCGCCGGGGTCACCGGCTCGGCTGGCGGCGCCGCGGCCATTACGCGCGTCGAAAGGGCAGCCCCTGCCAGCACGGCACCGCTACCCTTCAGCATATCGCGGCGCGACAGCCCAGAATGCTTCCTCATATGGTTCCCCGCACGCGATGACGAAGTTGAGTACACCGTCGTCCCGCCGTTATTCCGACACGTGAAGACGGAGTCCGTCGTCGACGGACGCTTCAGGTTGCAGCGAGACTCTTGAGGGAGAAACAAGACTAAAGTTGGGGGAAAACATCATCGCAAGGACTGGGATTGCGCCGGACCAAGCGGATCAACACTGCGCGACACGCACCGCGTGTAGCCTTGCGGCAGTCAACCCCCGTCCTTACGCTCCCCGTCCATAACAAGACCAAGGGAGACGAACGTCATGGCGACGAGACGGGATGTGCTGAAGGCAGCAGCCGGCATCGTGTTTTGCAGTTGCGGGCTGATGCACAATGCGAATGCACAACAATCGCGCCAAAAGCTGCCGGTCACCGTCAATGGCAAGCGTGTCAAGACGATCGACATCCACGCGCATTGCCACTTCCGCGAGGCGGGAGCCCTGCTCGGCGCGGACGCCGCAAGGTTTCAATTGCCGCCGGTCAACGGCGCCGCGGAGGCCTTCATCGCGATCGACAAGCGCCTGGCTGCAATGGACGCGCAGGCCGTCGACATGGAGGTGCTCTCGATCAATCCGTTCTGGTACGACCGCGATCGCGATCTCGCCGCGAAGATCGTGAAAATCCAGAATGAAAAGCTCGCCGAACTCTGCGCCGCGAAGCCCGACCGGTTCGCGGCTTTCGCCTCGCTGACGCTGCAAGCGCCCGATCTCGCGGCGCAGGAACTGGAGACGGCGATCAAGAAGCAGGGCCTGAAAGGGGCGGCGATCGGCGGTGTCGTCGATGGCGTCGAGTTCTCCGATCCGAAATTTCATCCGGTATGGGCCAGGGCCGAGGAACTCGGTGTCCCCCTGTTCATCCATCCGCAGGGCATGCCCGAATTGAACAAGCGGCTGTCAGGCAATGGTTGGCTGGGCAACACCATTGCCAACCCGCTCGAGACCACGATCGCGCTCTCTCATCTGATCTTCGAAGGCACGCTGGACCGCTTCCCGGGATTGAAGATCATCGCCGCACATGGCGGCGGCTACCTCCCCTCCGACCGCTCGGACCATGCCTGCCTGGTCGGTCCGAAGGGATGCAATCCGGAGATCAAGCTCCGGAAGGCACCGACGGAGTATCTGAAGCAGATCTATTTCGATTCCCTGATCTTCACGCCTGAAGCCATCCGGCATCTTGCCGCCCAGGTCGGCGCCGGCCAGATCGTGTTGGGAAGCGACTATCCCTATCCATGGCAACTGGCACCGGTCGACCACATCTTCGCCTGCTCGTCTTTGAGCGACGACGAAAAAGCCAACATTCTTGGACGGACCGCAGCAAAGCTGCTCGACATTGTCGCGTAACCACGACAGCCGGCTGCCGAACAATCCGATTGCCGACGTCGCGCCTCGGCGTACGCCGCTGTTATCGAGCCTCAGTAGGCTTTCACTGTGCGTATTTGGTTGCCGGGTTGAGCGACGGGCGCCGGCTCGGCAATCGCGGGCGCCGGATCGGTGTCGACCGAGTTGGTCAAGGCGAACTCAGCCTGTGCCGCGTCCGATATCCATTTGACCGCGGCCGGGTGACTGACCAGCATCCCGATCAACGCAATCACAACGAGCACCGGCAAGGCGATGAGCTTGATGCTGAAGCTCTGGTAATTGCTTTCCGGGTCCTGCTGTCGCTTGTCGAAAGAGCCCTGCATGGATTCCTCCACGTTGCGGATGCGCTCCCCCGAAGCGTGACTTACCGCAGCGCACGCAAGGCCGATGTGAATGGTTTCACAGGCTTGGCCAGCTCACCGTTTCGTGAAATGCCTGATCGGCCACGCAGCCGGGATGACTACTCGCCATCGTCAGCGCCAGCGTCGACCAATTCCTGAAGCGACCCGGGCTTCAGCACGACAATCGCGCCATGTTCAAGCCGCACCCAACCGCGTGTCGCCCATGCCCGGAGTTGCTTGTTGATGCTCTCGCGCGTCATGCCGACCATCTCGCTGATCTCTTGCTGGGTGATCGAGATGGTGCGCCCCTGCGGCTCACGCTTGTGCTTGTCGCTGAGACGGAGCAGCGCGCTGGCAAGGCGGCCGGGCAGATCCTGCAAGATGACCTGCTCGACCTGGTCGCTGGTCCGGCGCAACCGCTCGCACAGCAATTCGATGAACTTCATCGCAAGCGACGGCTGGCTGCGCACGAACGGAATGAACTCGCGCCGGTCGATGACGAACAGCTCGCAATTGGTGTTGGCCGTGGCATCGGCGGTCCGCGACAGGCCGTCGAGCAGCGCGATCTCCCCGAAGATCTCTCCAGCCTCGATCAGGTTGAGAATGGCGTTGCGGCCTTCCGGCGACGAGATGCTGATCTTCACGGTGCCCGAGATGACCGCAATCAGGCTCGTGCCGGGATCGCCCTTGGAAAAGATCATCGTGCCGCGCTTCAGCGTGATGTGCTTGGCGTAGCGGCAGAGTTGATCGAATGCTTCAGGCTCGAGATCGGCGAAGTAAGGATGCTTGCGCAGCACCGACAGCTTGTTGCTCGAGAACGACGACGCGCCGGCAGTTCGTTCTATGGGCGGCGCACCGGTCATTGTGATCCAAACTGATTGTGTTGCGTTCGATCGGCCCACCACCTGCGTGGACACCGACAAAGCCATCGATCAATGAAAGCGGAGAGAACTATAGCCCCAGCGAGGCCCTACAGCAACCAAGGCCCCAGCCACTCACACGGCCAGACGAAATCCGGCAAAGTACAATTTGGAATAAATAAACGCCTAGTTGCAACGCTCAATTGCAGTCAGTCGCCGCACCCAATTTGAGCAACCGGCGACAATCCCGTCTGGCGGAACATATCTGTGGGGTCGCCCCGCCTACAGCAGCTTGCCGTCGGGCCCGAAGAACGGGTGCGGCCCGTCAAACTGACCGATCGGGACCTGGTGCGTGACCAGCTGCCCAAAGCCTTCTCCGGGAAACCACGTATGCAGGTGAAACGCAGGCGGTTCCACCCTGAACGAAGGCTCTCGCAGTTGCCCGAGATCCAGGTCGACCGCGTGGTTCGGGGCGGGGCACAATGTCACGGGAATGCCAGCGAAGGTGGTGAGCATGGCACGATGAACGTGCCCACACCCGATCAGCTGCACGCGCGGGTGACGCCTGACGATTCTCGCCAGCTCTTCGGCATTGAAGAGATCTTGCCGATCCATGTGCCAGATGCCGCCCTTGAACGGCGGGTGATGCAGGAAGAGCAGCGCGGGCCGGTCGACCGCGGTCGCCAGCGCCGCGTCCAGCCATTGCAACGTCGACGCCTCGAGCGCGCCATGCGGCTTCCCGGCGACACTCGAATCGAGCAGCAGGAGATCGATACCGTCGACCTCGATCTTCTGATCGAGCGGGCCCGTCGCGTGGGCATAGGGTGCCGATGGAAACGCGGCGCGCATCCAAGCCCGCGAGTCGTGATTGCCAGGAACGCCGGCAAACGGCACGCGCAGCGGCGCGAGCAACCGCTTGAGATGGTCGTATTCCTCGACCGACGGCGTATCGACGAGGTCGCCGGAGATGACGACGAAATCGGGCGCCGGCGCGAATGCGTTCAGCGCAGCGACACAGCTTTCAAGCGCCTTGGCGGTATCGACCCGGCCATACGCCAACGCATCGGGCGGCTTGATGTGGAGATCGGAGATCTGGGCGATCAGGATCGGCTTCGATGACATCGATCAATCTCGGGGTTCGGATGGCAGCACACGAAGCGCGTCGGGCGCAATGGAAAGCCCGATTCGATCGCCGACTTCAGCTCGTATGGTATTGGGAGCATCGACATTGAGCGGCTTGCTCGACACACCACTGACGACAAGCCGCTGCCGGTCGCCGATGAAACTGACGGCATCGACGATTCCGGCGAGCGCTCCGGCTCCGGTCTCCGTCACGCGAATGGTTTCGGGACGGATCATCACGGTCGCATTCGCAGTCGTCGTGCCCCCCTCGATCGGCAATCGCCCGCCGGGCAGGATCAATATGCCGTTCTCGATCGGAGCTTCCACGATGTTCGCCGCCCCGATGAACTCGGCGACGAAGCGATCCTTCGGCATGAAGTAGACCTCGCGCGGCGTGCCGATCTGGGCGATCGCCCCTTTGCGCATCACGACGATGCGATCCCCCAGTTCCATGGCCTCGGCCTGATCGTGGGTGACGTAGATCGTCGTGATGCCGAGTGCGCGCAGCAGCCGGTTGAGCTCGCTTCGCAACCGGTCGCGCAAGGCGGCATCGAGCGCGGTCAACGGCTCGTCGAGCAGCAATATCCCGGGCCGGATCGCTACCGCCCGTGCCAACGCGACGCGCTGACGCTGGCCGCCCGACAGCTGGTCGATGCGGCGGTTCTCCAGTCCCGTGATGTTGGTGAGGGCCACCAGCTCGGCGACGCGCGCGGCACGCTCGCTGCTGGCGACACCTCGGATCTTCAGCCCATAGGCGATGTTGTCCGCCACCGTCATGTTTGGGAACAGGGCGTAGGATTGAAACACCATCCCGACATTGCGCCGCTCGATCGGGACCGACGTCATATCCTTGCCGTCGAACAGCACCTTGCCGCCGACATCAGGCAGCTCGAGGCCCGCAATGATGCGCAGCATCGTGGTCTTGCCGCAGCCGGAAGGTCCAAGCAACACCAGCGTCTCGCCCCGCGCGATGTCGAGGGTCGCCGGATCAAGGGCGCGCGTGCCGTCGGCAAAGGTCTTGCCGCACGCCTCGATCCGCACCGCTGCACCATGGCCGGACGTACTCATCTTTTTCGATCCTTGTCGGCCAGCAGTTGCATCGCGACGAGCAGCGGAATGATCATCACGAAGAAGATCAAGGTATAGGCCGAGGCCACCTCGAGACGCATCGAGGCGTAGCTGTCGGCGAGCCCGATCGGCAGCGTCTTGGTCAACGGCGTGTGCAGCATCCAGGTCAGGTTGAACTCACCGAGCGACAGCGTGACCACCATCAATGCGCCAGCCAGAATGCCCGGCAGCGCATTGGGCACGATGACGTCGCGAAATCGCCGCCATGGCGACGCCCCGAGCGATGCCGCGCCCTCGTCCAACGTCTTGATATCCACGGTCGCAAACACCGCCATGACCGAGCGCACCATGAACGGCATGGTGAAGATCACGTGGCCGACCAGGATGAACAGCCAGGACCGTCGGAAGTTGCCGAAGCTGCCATAGGAGAGCAGCAGCGCAAGCGCGATCGCGAGCCCGGGAATTGCAAGCGGCAGTGTGATGATCTCCTCGACGATGCGGGCGAGCCGGCCGCCGCGCGTATGCAGGGCATAGGCCGCAGGAACTCCCACAAGCAGCGTGACGGCGAGGGTCGCGAACGCGATCACGAAGGACAGCAGAATGGTGCCGGCATAGAGTTCCCAGACCTGCGCGACCCATTGCAGCGTCACGCCGGATTGGATGCCCCTGAAGTAATTGACGGTCACGCCGGCGGAGATCGAAAGCCCGGCGGGCACCACCAGGAACGCCGCAACGAGCAGCGTGAAGATGAATTGGCCGGCGAAGATCAGACGATCGCGCATGCGTTCACCCGGCCGCCGCGACCGCACTGCCGCTGAAGGTGCGGGCGAGCGCGAGAATGAGCCAGGTGATCAGGCCGAGCCCCACCGACAGCGCAGCCGAGGTCGCGAAATTGGCGGCCAGCGTGAACTCGGTGTAGATCAGCATCGGCAGCACGTCGATATTGGTCGCCAGCGTGAAGGCGGTCCCGAACGCCCCCATCGCGGTGGCAAACGCGATCGCGCCGGACGCGACGAAGGCCGGCGCCAGCGCCGGCAGCACGACGTCGCGCTGTACGGCCCAGGGGCTCGCCCCAAGCGAACGCGCGGCCTCCTCCAGCCCGACATCCAGCTTCTGCACAGCCGCCATGATGGTGAGGATGACGCGCGGGATCGAGAAATAGAGATAACCCAGGAAGAGCCCGTAGATCGAATAGGCGAACACGAACTTCTCACCGAACATCCGGTTCGAGAGATCGCCGATCAGCCCCTGCCGGCCCGCCAGCAGGATGATCATGAAGCCGACTACCACGCCGGGAAAAGCCAGCGGAAAGGTCAGCATCGCGATCAGCACGGCCCGCCCGGGAAAGCGGTGCCGCTGCAAGAACATTCCGGCGATGGTCGCCACGATCAACGTGACGACCGTGGTCGCCGCCGCCAAAAGCACGGTATTGATCAGCGTCGCGCGATAGCGGGCTTCCGTCAGGATCGCGAGATAGCCGGCGAGCCCGTGCGGACCTTCCGCGCCCGCCACCACCAGCCGCGCCATCGGCAACAGGAAGAATGCCGTCGTCACGACCGCAAGCGGCAGCAGGCAGAGCCAGACAAATGACTTTTGCGACATCGGAAGAATGGTGCCCCGCGAAGGGCACCATATTGCCTCAGCGCACCTCGGCGAGATAGCGGTCGACGAAGGCTTTTTGCACGTTTTCCATCTCGCCCCAGTCGACGCTCTTGGCGCGGGCATAGTCGCTGTCGGGCAGGAATTTTCCCTTCACGGAAGCCGGCAGTTCGATCGGACGAGCCGGACGCAGATAGGCATTGGTCCAGATCGCCTGCCCCTTGTCGGAGAGGAGATAGTCCATCACCTTCTTGGCCTTCTCCTTGTCGGGTGCGTTCTTCACAAGACCGACGACATAGGGAAACACCACCGAGCCTTCGCAGGGGATGACGAACTCGAAATTGCCCTTCTCCGAGTACTTCGCGCGGTAGGCGTTGAAGTCGTAGTCGAACAGGATCGGCATCTCGCCGGAGACGACGCGGGCATAGGACGTCTGCTTGGGCACGATAGGATCGTTCTTGCGAAGCTCCTTGAAGAAATTGATCGCGGGATCGAAATTGGTCGGCGAGCCGCCGAGCGCCAGATTGACCGCAACGGCGCCGACATAGCCCACCGCGGCAGACGACGGGTCGAGATAGCCGACCATGCCCTTGTAATCGGGCTTCAGCAGATCTTTCCAGCAGGCCGGCACCGGCTTGCCGCCGAGCGCATCCTTGTTCACGAACAGGCCGAGCGTGCCAGAGTGGATCGTGGTCCAATATCCATCCGAGTCCTTGAGGCCGGCCGGGACCTGGTCCCAATGCGCCGGCTTGTAGGGCTCGAGCGCGTCCTGGGCCTTGGCCTTCATGCCGAAGGTGACGCCGAAATAGCCGATGTCGCCGACCGGATTGCTCTTCTCGGCCAGGATCTGGGCCAGCGCCTGGCCGGAATTCTTGTTGTCGTGGGGGATATCGTAGTTGAGGTCCGTCTTGATCGCCTTCAGCATCGAGGCCCAGTCGGCCCATTCCGGCGGGCAATTGTAGCAGATCACGTCGGCCGCCCTGGCAGATTGCCACGGCGCGATCAGTGTCAGCGCCAGCAACGCAAGGACGAGGCGGACGTTCTTCATGGGAGGCTCCGGTCTGGGAGAGGATGCAATGAGGACTTCAACATCAACGGAGCGACCAAGTATAGGCCGCGTATGAATGTTTTGCGACGCGCTTGTTGCCATGCAGCAAATGGCGCGCGCCGGCCATCGGATGCTCGCGGCAGCGCGGCGTTTCGCGCTAGGCTGCTAGCCAAAAGAGGAAGCGCCCATGTACCAGCCCCCCGGCGTCACGATATCGCTCGATCTTCCCGTGCCCGATCTGATGAAAGCCTGGGTCCTCGGTGATCCGGACCAGCTGCTGCTACGCGACAAGCCAACGCCGGTCCCGTCGCGCGCCGAGGTGCTGGTGCGCATCGACGCGGTCGCGATCTGCGCGACCGATCTCGAGATCATCCATCTGGGCTCGCCGGCGAGCATTCTGGGCGGCCTGCCCTTCAACAAGAACTTCACGCCGGGTCACGAATACATGGGCACGGTTGCGGCGCTCGGCCCCAACGTGGACGAGTTCAGGATCGGCGAGCGGGTCAGCGTCGAGATCCATGCAGGCTGCGGCCAATGCAAGCGCTGCCGCCAGGGCATGTACACGTCGTGTCTCAACTATGGAAAACCCGAGAAGGGTCATCGCGCCAACGGCTTCACGACCGACGGCGGATTCGCGGAGTACGCCGTGAATCACATCAACACGCTGGCGCGCGTACCCGACACCATGAGCGATGCCGAGGCAACGCTCGTGGTGACCGCCGGTACGTCGATGTACGGCTTGACGGAACTGGGGGGATTGGTTGCCGGCGAGAGTGTCGTGGTGATCGGCCCGGGGCCGATCGGACTGCTCGCAGTGGCGGTCGCCAAGGCGCTGGGCGCCAGCCCGGTGATCCTGACCGGAACCCGCAACAAGCGGCTCTCGATCGGGCGGGAGCTAGGGGCCGACCGCGTCATCAACATCAACGACGAAGACGCCGTTGCGGTGGTGAAGCAACTGACAGGGGGGATCGGTGCGGACTATGTCGTCGAATGCGCCGGCACCGAAGCGACACTCAACCAGGCCATTCACATGACCAATCGTGGCGGCAAGATCTGTCTCGCCGCCTTCCCGCACGAGGCCGCGACGCTGGACATCGCGCATCTCGTGCGGAACAACATCTACGCTTACGGCATCCGCGGCGAAGGCAAGAGCGCCACCCACCGCGCCATGGAACTGATGGCGGCGAAGCGGTTCGACGCCACCAGGATCCACACGCATACATTTCCGTTGGCCGACCTGCCGACGGCACTCAGATATGCGCGGGACCGCGTCGATGACGCAATCAAGGTCGTCGTCACCAATCGCGCGGCCGACGCGATCGCCAGCGCCGCGGAGTAAGGCGGTTTGGGCTGTGTACAGGATGCAGTTCTCGACAGATCGCTCAAACCGAGCAATAGCGCTCCTTGATCTCGTCGTCGGCCAATAGCGCCTGCGCCGACGCCTGGTGCACCACCGCGCCCTGATCGAGGACATAGGCACGATCGGCGATACCGAGCGCCAGTTCGACGTTCTGCTCGACCAGCAGGATGGTCGCGCCCTGTGCCTTCATGCGACGGAACAGCTCGAACATCTCGTCGACCAGCACCGGCATGATGCCCTCCGAGGGCTCATCCAGCATGATCAGGTCGGGCTTTGCGATCATCGCCCGCGCGATCGCCAGCATCTGCTGCTCGCCGCCGGACATCGTGACCGCCTCCTGGTCCATGCGCTCGGCCAGTCGCGGAAATATCGCGGCGATCTCGGCGATCAGCTCGGCTTCCCGCTTCTTGTGCTTCGATGCGACCAGCCCGAGCCGCAGATTCTCACGAACGGACAAGCCCTGCACGATCCGCCGCTCTTCGGGCACATAGGCGAGCCCCAACGCGAAGCGCACATGCGCCGGCTGGCGCAGCAACTCCTCGCCCTTGAAATTGACCGAGCCGCGCGTCCGCCCCATCAACCCCATGATCGATTTCAGCGTCGTCGTCTTGCCGGCGCCGTTACGGCCGATCAGGCAAACGATCTCGCCTTTGGTGACCTCGAGACTGATGTCCTGCAACGCATGACTTGCGCCATACCAGGCATTGAGCTTGCTGATCTGCAGCATCGCCTCAGTGCTCCCGCTGGCCGAGATAGACGCGCTTCACCGCCTCGTTCTGCCGGACCTCCTGCGGCGTCCCCTCGGCGAGCAGCTCTCCGTGGTGCAGCACGAGGATGCGATCGCTGATCCCGAGCACCAGCTTCATCTTGTGCTCGACCAGGATGACCGTCCGCTCCTGCCCGAGCTTCACGATCAGATCCATCATGGTCCGGGTTTCCTCGGGACTCATGCCGGCGGTCGGCTCGTCCAGCAGCAGCAAGCGGGGTTGGCTCGCGAGCGCCATGCCGATCTCCAGCGCCCGCTGCTCGCCATGCGCCAACGTCTTGGCGGCGCGCTCCCGAGATTCCCACAATCCGACCAGGGCCAACAGTTCGTCGGCCCGTTCGACCAGTTCGGTCAGGCGCGCGCGAGGCCGCCAGATGTCGTATCGCGATACCATGGCCTGCAAACCGACGCGGATGTTCTCGCGCGTCGACAGCTGCGGAAATACGCTGGTGATCTGGAACGACTTTGCTATGCCCATATGGGCAAAGCGGTGCTGCGGCAGGCCGGTGACGTCCCTGCCCTCGAATTCCACGCGACCGTTCGTGGGCGGAAAGGCGCCGCACAGCAAATTGAAGTAGGTGCTCTTTCCGGCCCCGTTTGGACCGATGATCGACGTGATCGCTCCTTTGGAAAACTCGGCCGAGATGTTGTTGAGCGCGACAAACCTTCCGAACGTCTTGCCGACGCCCCTGGTGCGCAGAATGACCTCGCCCGCTTGTCTTGCCGCGGCGGTCATCGTTTGCCCCGCGCGATCAGCGTGCCCCAGATGCCGGCCGGGAAGAACAGCACGCACGCAATGAAGATGGCGCCGACGATCAGTTGCCAGTGGACGGTCCACACCGAGACGATATTCTCCAGTACCAGGAAAACAGCGGCGCCGACCATCGGCCCGAAGAACGTCCCCATCCCGCCCAGCAACGCAATCATCACGACCAGACCCGAGGTCTCGTAGTGCAGGATCTCGATCGGAACGATCGACAGATGCAGCGCCTGCAAGGCACCCGCGAGGCCACAGAAGCCACCGGACAAGACAAAGGTCAGCAATCGCGTCAGGGTGACATCATAGCCTGACGCGCGCGCTCGCATCTCGTTTTCTCGCATGGCTTCAATGACGGCGCCAAACGGCGAGGCAAGGATGCGCGACATCACGAAGAATGCTGCGATCACGAAGGCCGCGATGACGTAGTATCGGATCATCGGGTTGATGAAGTCGACCCGCAAGCCGAACAGATCGATGGTACGGACATTGATGCCGCGAAGCCCGTTCTCACCGCCGGTCAGGTCCACCGCTTGATAGAACAGGTAGTAGATGCATTGCGACAGCGCCATCGTTACCATGGCGAAGTAGATGCCGCGGGTCCTGATCGCGAGCACGCCAATCGACAACGCCATCAGAAGCCCGCCGCCGATCCCGGCCGCGATGGCCGCATACCATGGCCAGCCGAAGTGCACGATCGCGATGCCGCAGAGATAGGCACCGGTCCCGAACAGCGCCGCATGACCAAAGGACAGCAGACCGAGATAGCCAAACACCAGGTTGAACCCGAGCGCGTACAACCCATAGATCAGGATATTCACGGCGAGCGCCGTGAACGGCATCACCAGCGGGAACACCAGGATCACAACGGCAACGAGGCTGGCGCGATGCTTCGTTGCGAAGTCGTACCAGCTGACTGCCGGGGCACGGGGATGTTTGATCGTATCAGCAGCTTCGGTCATGCCGGGCTCAGCTCATCAATCCGGCGCGGCCAAAGAAGCCCTGAGGGCGAACAATGAGAACGATCGCCATCAGGGCAAAGATCGATACTTTGGCCATTTCGGGAGCGACCAGCGAGGTCATGCTGACCACCACGCCAACCAGGAGACCAGCCAATACGGCGCCGCCGATCGACCCCATACCGCCTACCACCGTCACCACGAAAGCTTCGGCGAGGATCGTGCCGCCCATCTCCGGAATGACGCCCTGAAGCGGCGCCGCCAACAGGCCGGCGAAACCCGCGATCGCGGTGCCAATGCCGAACACGATCAACCAGACCCGGGAAACATCGACCCCAAGCACGCGGACGATCTGCGGATCGCGCGCTCCGGCGCGGATGATGAGCCCGAAGCTGGTTTTCTCCAGGAACAACCAGAGCGCCAGCAGGACCACCGCCGTCGCCCCGATCACGAACAGGCGGTAGAGCGGGAAATAGCCGACGCCGATGTTGACGGCCCCTTGCAGCACCTCCGGCGTGTCGAACGGATAGCCGGTCTTGCCAAACACAATGCGCACGCATTCGACCATGACGTAGCTGAGCCCGAAGGTCAGCAGCAACGGATAGTCGATGCCGCGGCCGTAAAGCGGCCGGATCAGCACGCGCTCGACAGCAAGGCCGAACAGACCGATCACGATCGGCACGGCCACGAGGCAGATCCAGAAATTGCCCCCGATCGAAATCAGGTAGAGCCCAACATAGGCCCCGACCATGTAGAACGCGCCATGGGCGAAATTCACCACGGTCAGCATCCCGAAGATCAGGGAGAGGCCGATTGCAAACAGCACGTAGATCGCGCCGAGCGCCAGCCCGGCAAACAACTGCAATGCGATAAGGTCAAAGCTCAGGCCCGCCATTCGTCCCCCTCGGCACGACGCGCACCGTCCTGCGGCGCGCGCCGGCGCATGGCTCAGCTCTTATGACCAAGTGCCTCGCAGGTGCGCAGGTACTTCTCGTTGGGCTCCTCGGTCGACAGGACCTCGAACACATCGGACTCGTTCTTCATGTCCTTGGACTTCGACTTGATCACGAGCACCGACTGCACCGATTGATGATCGCATTTGCGATAGTATTGCGGCCCCTTGTAATAGTCATACTTCAGGGCCTCTAGCGCAGCGACCACCTTGTCCGTCTCCACGCTGCCGGCGCCCTTGACCGCTTCGAGCACGGTCCGGACACCGCCATAACCGAGCGCACCGTAATCGGTCGGCAACTTGCCGTCATACATCTTGCGGAATGCGTCGTTGAACGCCTTGGTCGAGGCGAACTTGTCCTCGATGCCCCAGTAGAACGAGCAGCCGCCGACGACGCCGTCAAACGCCTGTGGGCCTGCTGCAACGCGACTGGCATGCGAGAGCAGCGGTGCAATGATCTGGATCGACTTCTTGATCCCGAAGTCGGTTGCTTGCTTCAGCGCGATCTGCTGGTCGCGGCCGAAATTGCTGATGCACAGGATGTCCGGCTTCAGCGCCTGGAGACGAGGCAGCAGGGTCGAGAAATCGGTCGTTCCCAAGGGATGACGGATGTCACCGAGATTCTCGATGTTGAATTCCTTGCCGACCTCGAGGAAGCCGCGAACCATCTCGTGTCCGTAGGCGTAATCCGCGGTGAGAAATGCGACCTTCTTGCCGAACTTGGCGAAGGCGTAGCGGCCGACTGCGCCCGATGTCATGTGTGGGTTCAGCGCTTCGTGGAATGTATATTTGCTGAAATCCGCCGCCTCGTTGATGGCGTCGGACTGGCTGATCGAATTGAAGATGACGCCACGCTCCTTTGTGACGTTGTTGATCGCGAGCTGAACTGCAGCGGACAGACTGCCGACGACGAAGTTGACCTTCTCCTTTTCGACCAGCTCCAGCGTTCGCGTCGCCGCCTCGCCGGGATTCAGCTTGTCGTCGCGGACCACGAGTTCGGCCTTGCGGCCGTTGAGGCCACCGGCATCGTTGAACTGGGCGACAGCCAGCTGAGCCGCCCGCACCTGGTCCTGGGCCTCGGCGCCATATGGACCGGTCAAGGGAACCGGAAAGCCGATCTTGATGGGTGCTTCCTCTGCCTGGAGGAGATTGATGCGAAAAGGCGAGACGGCGAGAACGGCGCCGACGCTTGCCGTGGTCAGCACACGACGCCGCGATATCGATCCAGCATTGGCGACCTTGTTCGTCATGACTATTCCTCCCCAAGAACTGTCTGTGATCTGCTTATCGTGTTGTCTTTGCCCGGAGCGTCTCCACTCAGATCCGTCCCAAGGCCGTCAGGATAACCTGAGGCGTGAGCGGAATCTCGGTAATTGTTGCGCCGAACGGCCGCAGCGCGTCATTGACCGCGTTGGCAACCGCCGCGGCCGCACCTGCCGTCCCCGCCTCGCCCGCGCCCTTGGCCCCCAGCTCCGATTCCAAGGTCGGGGACACCACATGGCCAACTTCGATATCGGGCATCTCGCCGGACATCGGGACCAGATAGTCCGCCATGTTGGCGTTGGTCAGCTGGCCGCGCTCGTCATAGACGCATTTCTCGAACAGCGCCGCGCCCAGCCCCTGCACAACCCCACCCCGGATCTGCTCGTCAACCAGCTGCGGGTTGATGATGGTACCGCAATCTTCGACAACCCAATGCTTCAGCAGCGTCACGAACCCGGTCTCGGTGTCGACCTCAAGCCATGAAGCTTGCACGCCATTGGTGAACGCAAAGGGATATTGGCGCGGCACGAAATGTCGCGTTGCCATCAACTCGGGCTGGATGCCTGGCGGAAGGGTGTCCGGTCGGAAATAGACGATCCGCGCGAGCTCGTTCAGTTCGATACGCGGCACACCATCGTCAGCGTTGACGATGCTGCCGTTGACGATATCGAGACCGGCCGCGGTCGATTGCAGGATGGCCGCCGCCACATCCAGAATATTCTTGCGCAAGGCCTTGGCGGCTTGCAGGGCGGCCTCTCCGCCGATACCGGCGCCGCGCGAGGCCCAGGTGCCACCACCATAGGGCGTATTGTCGGTATCGCCCAGGATCACGCGGACGCGTTCCATCGGCACACCGAGCACACTGCCCACGATCTGGGCGGTCAGCGACTCCGATCCTTGCCCCTGTTCCGTGATGCTGGTCTGACAGATCACCGAGCCTTGGGCATCGAGCCGAATCGCAACGCCGTCCTGCGAAGAGATCCGCGCCCCGCCGACGCCGTAAAAGGCCGCGCTGGGATTGGTTACCTCGATGAAGCTGGCAATTCCGATACCCCGGTGAACGTTTCTGGCCAGCAGCGCCGCCTGTTCAGCGCGCAACGCGTCGTAGTCCATCATCTGAAGCAGCTTGGCCAACGAGGCGTGATGCGAAAGCTGTTCGAACCTCATGCCCGAAGGTGAGGCACACGGATAGGCATCGTCGGCGATCTGGTTACGCCGGCGGATCTCTACCGGATCCATGCCTATCTTCGCCGCGGCAAGGTCGACCAGACCTTCGGTTACCGAGCAGGCGATTGGATGTCCGACCGCCCGATACTGGCACATCACGTTCTTGTTCTGGAAGACGACCCGCGCCCGCGCCCGATAGTTCGGGGTGGCATATGGCCCACCGACCAGGTTGACCACCTGGTTCGCCTCGATGGCGCTGGTGCGCGGATACATCGAGTAGGGACCGATCCCCGTGAGGTCATCGATCTCGAAAGCCGTGATCGTGCCATCGGGCCTGACGCCGATCCGTCCTCTGCACCGATGATCGCGAGCGTGAATGTCGGTGTTGAAGCTCTCGACGCGGTCGGCCACAAATTTGACCGGGCGGCGCAATAGCTTGGAGAGCGCGTAGGTCGCCATTTCGTCGGCGTAGATGTGGACCTTGATGCCGAACGAGCCGCCAACATCCTTGCAGACCACCCGGACCTGCACGTCCTTGAGCCCCAGATGCAGGGCTGCGATGTTCTGCACCATATGAGGCGCCTGCGTGCCTTGATAGATCGTCAGCCGTGCCTCCGCTGCATTCCAGTCGGCTACAACGGCGCGCGGTTCAAGTGTCACGCCGGTGTGGCGCGCGAACACGAAGTCGGCTTCGACGACCTCGGAGTTCGACAATGCCTGGTCGACATCGCCGGCATTGAGAATTCGCTCAAAAGCCAGATTATCACCGAGCGAAGCGTGGATGATCGGGGTCGTCGGGTCGAGCGCGGTGCGCATATCCGTGACCGGCTCGAGCTCTTCGTAGTCGACCGTAACATGCTCTACAGCGTCTTCGGCGGCCGCGCGGCTGGTCGCCACCACCGCCACAACGGCTTCACCCTGCCAGCAGACCCGGTCGACCGCGATCGCGTGCTGCGGCGCCGATTTCAATCCCTTCAGGTGCGAGAGCACACCGACCCAGGGCGTGATAACGGCCTCAAGCTCACGCCCCGTGACGATGGAGATGACACCCGGCACGCGCCTTGCCGCATCAGCATCGATCGAGACGATCCTGGCGTGGGCATAGGGCGATCGCAGGAACACCACATGCGCCATTCGCGGCAACTCGAGATCACTGACATATTGTCCGCGCCCTTGCAGCAGCCTGTCGAGGTTCGGCCGCGGCACCGTCTTGCCGATGTAGGAATTCGGACGGTCGAGCACCGAAAGCGTGTCTGTCACCTCGTGGACCATCATCATGCCAGCCGCTCCCCGCGCGCCCTGGCCGTCGCCTCGACGGCGTCCACGATGGCTTGATAGCCAGTACAGCGGCAATAATTGCCGGAAAGATGCTCCCGGATCGCTTGACGGTCGGGGTTCGAGGTGCGCCTCAGCAAATCCTGGGCCGTCATCAGCATCGCGGGCGTGCAATAGCCACACTGCAGTGCATTACGTTCGCGAAATGCCGCCTGGAGGTCGGCGATCTCGCCGCTGTCGGACACCCCTTCGATTGTCTCGACCGACGCGCCTTGCGCCTGGACCGTTAGCATCAAGCAGGCGCGAACGATCTCGCCATTAACTCGCACGGTGCAAGCGCCGCAGACGCCATGCTCACATCCGACATGAGTTCCTGTCAGCTTGAGATTCTCCCGGAGGAAATCTGCGAGATTGAGCCGGGGCAAGACGAACGCATCGATGGATTCGCCGTTGACCAGAAGCGAGACCGGCACCGTAGCGCTCACTTGGCCACTCCCGCTTGGAGTTCGTCCCGCGCAAGCAGTGTGGCCACGCAGCGCCGGAGCAGGACCGTGGCAAGGTATCGGCGCATGGCCGCCGTCGCCTGTTGATCCTCCTGCGGATCGAGTTCACCGGCGAGCGTCGTCTCGGCCTCCCGCAGCAAGGTAGGCGTGATGGACGCGTTGATCAGTTTTCCCGCGGCCGAGGCGAGCACCGGTCGATCGCTGACCGCAAAGAAGCCGAGCCGCAGATCGGCGAACTGGCCGGCTTCGACAACAGCATGAGCGGCAAGGCCAACGATCGCATAGTCACCGTGGCGCCGGGCATACTCCTGAAAGAAGAACGTGGAGCCTGGGCTTGCGACCGGTACCTCGACCGCGACAAGCAACTCTCCCGGCGACAGCGCCGTCTCGTAGATTCCCTTGAAGAACGCGGTCGCCGAAATCCGGCGCTCGCCAAGCGGACCGCGAGCCACAATCGTGGCATCAAGTGCCACCATACAAGCCGGCAGCTCCGATGCGGGATCTGCATGGGCGAGGCTACCGCCAATCGTACCGCGATTGCGAATTGCGGGATGAGCGACATGGGCAACGGCATCCCGCAACAAAGGCGCGTGCAGTGCAACTTCTCGCGAACCGAGCAAATCGACGTGGCGGGTCAGCGCGCCGATGACCAGCACATCACCTTTCGCTGCGACGCCACGCAACTCGGCAAGGCCGCCAATATCGACCAGTACATCAGGGGAAACGAGCCGCAGATTCATCGCCGGCATCAGGCTCTGACCACCCGACAGAACCTTCGCCCTGTCACCATGCGCAGCGAGCAGTTCCAGCGCATTGACGACGCTAGTCGCACGGGCATAGGCGAAAGCCGCAGCTTTCATATAGGCGTGGCCTCCCGGGCCCAATCTGGGTTTGTCCGATTAGAAGGCGGCCCTCCCCGCACGTCAAGTTTGTTTATCGAGTGATTATTTATGCGGCGGGGCTTGTCTTCATGTTGGGAAGGACGCAGGTTCCCAGCCAACTAAAGTTCTACTCGCAGGGAGGCGGATCATGAAGCTCGGGTTCTTTACGATGCCGATCCATCCGCTCGACAAGGATTGGCGGCAATCGCTCCGTGAGGATCGCGAGGCCTTCCTGCTCGCGGATGAGCTTGGATTCACTGAAGCGTATGTCGGCGAGCACGTCACCGACAAAGCCGAGAACATCACGTCCTGCATCGCCTTCATTGCCTGGCTCGCCGCCGCAACCCGGCAGATCAAGCTTGGAACCGGCACGATCAACATGCCGAACACCCATCCGGCAGCGGTCGCTGCATCCGTGGCCATGCTCGATCACATGCTTGACGGCCGCTTCATCCTCGGGATCAGCCCTGGCGGGTTGCTGTCCGATGCAGAAATTTTCGGCAATCTCGATGCCGACCGCAACGCGATGTTCCTCGAAGCGATCAACCTGGTTCTCGATATCTGGGCCGGCAAGCCGCCCTATGATCTACAGGGCAAGCACTGGAACGTCTCGGTGAAGCGGACTCTGATCGAGGACATCGGCCAAGGCATCGTGGCGCGACCTTTGCAAACTCCCCATCCACCGATCGTGGTGACCGCGGTCGCACCGTTTTCAAAGGGCGTCACGGAAGCCGCTGCCCGCGGCTGGGACCCGATCTCGGCGAACTTCCTGATGCCAGCCTGGGTGAAGAGCCACTGGCCCAAATATGCCGAGGGTTGCGAACGTGCGAACCGGCCGGTCGACACCGCCAATTGGCGCGTCGCCAAGAGCGTGTTCGTGGCCAAGGATACGGCAACCGCCAAGGCCTATGCCACGTCGCCCGACAGCCCCTACGTCTACTACTATCACCAGTTGTTCACGAAGCTGAAACGCAGCGGCCGGCTCGAGCTGTTCAAGACGCGGCGTGATCAGCCTGACGCGGAGGTCACTCTTGAGTCGATCTGCGACAAGCTCATCATCTACGGCACGCCCGACAGCGTGGCCGACCAGTTGCTCGCCTTCCACGAAGAGGTCGGCTCCTTCGGAACCCTGCTCTATGCCGGCAAGGACTGGAAAGATCGCGAGCTTGGCCGTCGATCGATGATCCTGATGGCCGAGAAGGTGCTACCACGGATCAATGCAGCCGCACCTCGTCCATCGGCATGATCCAGGGAGTTCTCGGCATGGCCTTTACTGATCGTATCCCCTACCAGGCGCAGGTCGATCGGCCCAAACTGACATTGCCTGGCGGCAAAAAGCTTGCCGTCTGGGTCATCCTCAATGTCGAGGAATGGCGCATCGGAAGCGCAATGCCGCGCACCGTGCTCAGCCCACCGATGGGCCAGCCTCTACTGCCCGACGTACCAAACTGGTCGTGGCACGAATACGGCATGCGCTCTGGCTTCTGGCGGCAATTCAAGGCGCTCACCGATCGGACCATACCGGTGACGCTGGCCGCCAATGCCAACGTCTGCAACAGCTATCCGCGCGTCGCGTCGGCAGCGCTTGAGGCCGGCTTCGAATTCATGGGACACGGCTTCGTCCAAGGCCCGATGCACAAGGTCGAAAACCAGGCAGACGCGATCAAGCGCGCCGTCGACACCATTTCCGGATTTACCGGCAAGCCGCCGCGATCATGGGAAAGCCCGGGCCTGACCGAGACCGAGGAGACGCTCGATCTCCTGCGCTTCAACGGGATTGAATACGTAGCGGATTGGGTGATCGACGACCTTCCTCAGGACATCGCAACACCGCATGGAACCGTGACGACGATTCCCTATTCCGTCGAGACCAATGACATCGTCATTCACGCGCTGCACCACCTTCCGTCAGAGCAATTTCTGACCCGTTGCACCGATCAGTTCGATCGGCTGTATCTCGAAGGCGCGGAGAATGCCCGCGTGATGGCAATTTCGGTGCATCCCTACATCACGGGTGTGCCCCACCGCATCAAATACCTGGAGGCCCTGCTCGATTATGTGATCGGCCATGACGGCGTTGCGCTGATGACGGCAAGCGAGATCGGAGATTGGTATCGAGGTCAGATGGCGACGAGGTAGTGCCGCTCAGCCGGCGACCTTGATCGGCGCGCGTCGGCGATCGGTCGCGCCCTCCGCCATCCTCTCAAATCCAGCGAGAAAGATATCTAATGCGTCGCTGATCATTTGCCCCTTGTCCTCGAGAACCGGCGCTTCGTAGATGTACTTTCGGACCCCGTAGTAGAAAATGCCGCCATGAAACACCCAAGCAAGTTCCAGTTCAGCGGCGCTGAGCCGGCTCTGTGTCGCGAGGCCGGCGTCGTGGCGACATTCCCTGAGAATGCGCGTCAGGATCTTGTCTTTGACCATGCCGACATACCAGCGATTGATGTCGAGGCCCTTCAAGCCGGAGTAGAGATAGATTCTCAGCCATTTCCGGTTGAAGATCGCATCGGTATAGATCTCGTAAAACTCTTGCAGCCGCACGCGAAGCGGACGCGACCGATCCGAGAGCAGCTTCTCCCAGCCGATTTCAAGCGGTTCGAGATATACCTTGCGATACACCTCCTTGATGAGATCGTCCTTGCTTGGAAAATAGCGATAAAGCAGCGGCTGCGTCACGCCGAGCTTGCGCGCCAGAGCACGTGTGCCGCCGGCAAATCCTTCCTCCGCAAACAGCTCGGTTGCCTGGTTGACGAACTCGCTGCGACGATCATCGGCCGATAGTCGTTTCTGCTTGGTACGCGCTCGCTTGACTGGCGTCTTTCGGCTCATGATGTCTTTTCACCATCGTCCGTAAGAAACCGGCCAAACCCTCCCCGTGCGAACAACAGCGGATCGTTGCTGCCGTAGGCGTAGGCCTCCACGGCTCCCAGGAAAATGACGTGATCTCCCCCGTAGTAGCGGTTGACGGCACGGCACTGGAAGTTTGCGACTACACCGGAAAGCACGGGCGCGTCCCCGAGCCCTGGCGTCCAGTTCACCCCTGCGAACTTGTCGCCCGATGATTTGGCGAACTGCAGCGCAAGCTTCTGCTGTGATGCGTCAAGAACGTTGACCGAAAAATGACTGGCGTTCTGGAAGACCGGCAGCCCCTGCGAGAACATCCCCAGGCTCCACAGCACCAGAGGCGGATTGAGCGATACCGACGCAAACGAATTGCATGTAATTCCGTACGGCCGACCTTCGGCAGACATCGCGGTGACGATCGTCACGCCAGTCGCAAACGTACCAAGAGCATTGCGGAAATCACGTGGATCGACCGCCGAACTGTCGCTTGCGAGTTCGCTGGCCGGATCCGGCGGATGTTTGGGTGAATCAGACATCCGGCTAACCTCAAAGCGTCAGGTTTTCGGACGGTAGTCCGAGCGCCACCCGGCCGTAGTTGGTGCCCGCCGCGTCGAAATTGAACGCGAGGTGCGAGTTCACCGCATGTGCATCACGGAACTGGCGCTGTAACGCTCCTGAGGTGAACAGACTGCGCGCCCCGCTCGCTGCAAACATAAGAGAAACCGCTTCAGTACACAGATTGACGGCAAACGCACCATCACGCCGCAGCTTGGTCTTGGCCGCGATGTTCGGGACATCGCCGCGCCGGACTTCTGCAAGCACCTCGACGCAGTTGGTGCGCATAATGAGCCGCGCAGCATCAATCTTGGCCGACGCCTCGGCGATCTTGATCTGCGTGCTCTGCAAGTCTCCTATCTTCGCACGGTTGTACGTCGAGGCGCGGTGTCGCGCGATCTCGACATAATCATCGAGGCATGCCTGGGCATTCCCCAAGCCCACTCCGGACAATACATAGGGAAACAACGAGAACACAGGAAGCATGTAGAGCGGATTCGGATTGACCACACTGCCTGGTGTTGGGCCGCCCGCGAGGTCGTTGACGGTGACCGTCATGTGCTCGGGAACGAAAGCCTCTGTAACGCGAACGTCGTTCGATCCGGTTCCGCAGAGCCCTGTCGCATTCCAGGTGTCATCGATGCTGTAGTCCCGCCTGTTCAACAGGAATAACCGATACTCGACACCGTCGGCCTCGTCATCGGAGGCAACCACGCTCGCGAGCATGTTCCAGCCGCATGCTTCTACCCCGGATGAAAACGGCCAATGACCGCTGAGCAGGTATCCGCCCGTTGTCTTCCTCGCACGGCCTGCGGGAAAGACAAAGGACGAAGCGATCAACGCGTCCGGGTCCTCGCCCCACACCGCGTTCTGCGCCTCCGGCGCGAACATGGCCAGCATCCAGTGGTGGCTCGCAAGATTGGCAAAATTCCATGAGACCGACGCGTCGCCTTGCCCGAGCGCATCAGCGCAATCGACCAGCGCAACATAGTCGAGCTCGCTTCCCCCGACGCGCTTTGGCTGCAGGAGACGGAACAGCCCGCTATCACGAAGATTCCGCTCGGTCTCCGGTGGCAGACGGCGTAACTCTTCTGTCCGCGTCGCTCGTTCACGCAAGGCCGGCACGAGCGACCTCGCTCGCGCGACCATAGCCGAATAGCGATCCTGATCGTGCCTTGGCAGCGCCGCCGCGCCGAGCCCGCGGTCAACCTCAACCATGGTCTCTTCCTTCGCTCGACCTTCAGGACGTTTGCACAGGCGATCCATCGGGCCCGTGCGGCTGAGTTTATCGATCGATCACCGGAGATCAAGACGCACAGGCCCGCGTCTGCGAATTCAATGCTCAGAACCCACGGCTGCCGGCGGGCGCCCATTCAGGACTACTGAAACGCAAACGGCCCGGTGGCTGTTCGGCCACCGGGCGATCTACGTGATCGAACTGCTCGAGATAGCTTACCCTACCCGGGGGACTTCCAGACGAGTTCCTTCCGCCAATATAGCGTGTGCTGCCATGCCCAGGGCGAGACCGGCTCGAACAGCCGATATCCCTGTCTGATGAAGTTGTTCGCCGAGATCCGGTTATCGGTCGTGTCCGAAACGATCGTACTCCAGCCGGTTCGCCGAGCCCGTGCTTCCAGCGCGCGAGTAAGTCGCACCTGCAGACCGTGACCGCAGTGCGGCATCACGACGCCCACGCGGCATAGATATCCAGCGTTTGCAACGTGGGTCGAGGGAACGACGCCCGCGAACGCGATCGGCGCCGCTCCGCGGAAGGCAATCCACCAGTGCCCCTGCTCGAAATCCGGTGCGCGGGTCCCGTCGCAGAATATCACGTCATGAAGCTCGGCAAGCGAGTCAGTAACCTCGTCGTCCTGCGTATCGACTTCACGTATCCGGTACATGCCACGCCTCGAGAGTTCTCAATCTCGGCCACGGTGCCGAGGTTCATGGTCGCCTGCACTTCAATCGGATTTGCAACCTGTCATCGGCAATTCACTTTCCCAGCGTGGCCTTGATGCCTAGCCAGACAGCCCCAAGAAAGCCCGTCGCGATAACCGTGATCACCGCCTTGAATGTATAGCTTTGCGCCTGCTCGACGCTCCGTCGCCACCTCCGGAGGTGCTGGAAATCAGCGCGCAGCTGTGTAATCGTCTTCGCCACCTCACTTCTCCTGCCAATCGGACGGGAGATATTCACTTGGCGCCGTGTCCGCGCGATCCGTATCGGGATCAGGCAACGCCGCGCGAAATGCGATCGTGGGAAAGTCCGTCTGGTCGCGATCCCGGCGCGGTCGTGGGATAAACTGGATGACCTCGGCGCTCATGCCGCCTCCAGCAATGCAATGGCGATCAGACTCACGACCGCGAGCGATATCAGATAGGCCGTCATGCAAACCTCGTTAGTCGGCCAACAGCGCGCGACGCGGCCATGAATGAATGAATGTGCGGCAGATCGCGCAGCGGGCGGCGATCTTTTGGGGCGCGAACCTTATCCCTGACGAGTGGGGCCGCGGGCGACGCCGGCTTTCGCCGCGCCGCAGGACCGGCGCGTTCGCGCGCGCCGGCCAATTCGTGCTTGCTTCAATGGGTTCGGACGGCGGCACGCTGACGACGCTCGGGCGCAGGTGGAGGATGTGGCGTCGTGACGTTGCGGCCGCCGTCCGATTGGTGAAGCGGCAAACAAAAAGCCCGCTGCGGATGGCTCCGCGCGGGCTCAACAATTTCTGATTTTCGGATTATGCCCCTGAGTTGCCCGACGAGTCAACTGTTCTTACAAACTAAGTGCGATCGGTAACATGCGATACGCCAGCACCTGCAGCGGTTCGTAGATGTTTGCAGTGGAAATTTTCAAGATCGACGAAGCTGCTGCCGATAGGGCAAGACCGCATACTCGCCGAGCCGCCGCCTTGCCGAGATGGTCGGCCCGGACGGTCACTGACGAGGACGTGGCCGGATCAGGCTGGCCAGCCAATCACTAGAATCCGTCTCCGGAACACCGGAATTGTCCGGAATGCCAAACACCGACGGCGGCAGATATCGCATAGGCTGTCCGCTGAATGGGCTCGGCGATCTCGTCGAGGCCGAAGGCGTGCCGGCCGGCGGATAAGACGCGGGAAACCGTCCGTCGAATGTCGCGGGCCTGTCGGGAGGCGCGATTGATGCCGACGGAACGAAAGGCACGGCCGGCGCTCCGGCGTCGAATGCAGTTTGCCCCTCACCTGCGATCGGCACACGGACCAGGCGCCGAATAGCGGCTTTCTTGCTGCTTTCCTCTTGCGATGCATCATCAGGTGGCGCAGCGAATGATCGAGCCGCGACGCCCCTCGACGCAGATGCCGGCGCCGCGCTCCAGCGGTCCGCAAAGTCGGCCGGTCCGTCAGCTAACGCCTGCGGCCTGGTTTGCCAGATATGTCGCGCCAGCTCCGTCAGCGCCAATCTGCGGAACGTAGGGAATGCCATGCTGCGCAGCACTCGACTTGCTTCTCAGCACTCGCTCCGGGGTCGGATCTTGCTTGTAAAACTGCACAAGCAACGCCCGTTGCAGTTCCGGGCTCAAGCCGTTCCAGGCGTTGATTCCCGTCGTCGGATCGCCGTCGACGCTCATGTTGGATTGATAAACGCCAAGACCATGCTGCAAATAGGCAGCGATCGTTGATGCTGTCAGCGCCTTGTCGCTGCCATTCTGCAAGGCGACGCCCGCCGAATATAGACTCTCCGTATAGGGCGTGAAGGCGGGATCACCTGGATTTTTCAGAATTGCCTGAATAGCGTTGTGAAATTTCATGCCGGCCGGGCCGTAATCGACCAGCAGCGGGTTGACCAACTTCGTCCAGACATCCGATCCAACCGTTATCGCGTTGGGATTGGCACGATACTCTCCAAGAATGAGGTCCGAAGCTCCCCGCTCCGCATTAAATGGGCTCTTTGCCAGGCCCCGTGCGTACACTTTACCAAGAGACATATTTGCGTAGAGAGACGAGAGATAAGCCTTCATCTCGTTTTCGTAGCTTGCGGTCTGATCGAACTGCTCTTGAGCCAAAGCTCCGGCAATGGCTTCTGCTGGTACTCCATACCTCGCTGCCGCAGCGGTGATCTGGGGGGCCATGGATTGGACCAAGGCCAGAGTTTTCTTGCCGTAGGACGGAGCGGAGGCCATGGTCAAACTCTTTGGGTACGAGCTTCAAGTCAGTGAACGAATGTTTACGAGAGAGCCCAGAAGTAGGCACAAACTCCCGCCCAGTCTAAAATGACGCACGTCAAGACAACCGTGTTCCACAAGACGACGCGAGAGACCCGCTTGATCCCCACAAGAATTGCGGTCAGGACGACGACGAGCGGCGAGAACGACGCAAGTGTAACGACTGCAATACACCGTGCGAACTCGTCCAACGGGCCAACGAACGCCACCATGATTCCGATCGCGAACGTCGAAAGTCCGAAGACGATCCCCACACACAGGATCAATCTGTAAGTCGCCGAACGGAGATGAAGAAAATACGTTGGAAACACGCATCCGATAGCAGCAATCGTAGAGAGATGATTGATCATCGGTAACGCGTTGAAAATCTGCTCGGCGTCCATGAATCGTCCCCGCGAAAGCATTTAGATAAGCCATCACCACTCAACTGCTCGTTATTGAACCAAGCGAGTTCGGAGGATACTCGAGGGTCATCGGAAGCAAATCAGGGGTGCATATCTGCCCTCTAAAAGTTATACGAGAAAGTGCAGCCGGTAGCGTCCATCGACCCGAGCATTTGTTGCGCATGGTTTAGGATTTTTTGTGCAGAAGAGCGGGAGCGACATCAGATGAGCGGTCATGTAACCCCCATTGATTGGCCAATCACGCGCGATGCGACGATGAAATAAACCTGCGGCAGATCGCGCAGCGGGCGGCGATCTTTGGGGCGCGAACCTTATCCCTGACGAGTGGGGCCGCGGGCGGCGCCGGCTTGCGCCGCGCCGCAGGACCGGCGCGTTCGCGCACGCCGGCCAATTTTCGTACTCGTTTCAACGGTTCGGACGGCGGCGCAGACGACGCTCAGGCGACGGTTGGGAGGATGTGGCGTCGTGACGTTGCGGCCGCCGTCCAATTGGTGAAACGGCAAACAAAAAGCCCGTCGCGGATGGCTCCGCGCGGGCTCAACAATTTCTGATTTTCAGATTATGCTCATGAGTTGCCCGACGAGTCAACCGTTTTCACAAGCTGAACGCGATCGGTAAAATTGGATGCGTCGGCTTCGACGGTGGGAAACCGCCCCAATCGAAATTCTCGCGCGTGATCCGGAATCGCAACGCAAGCCAAGGTCAGGCGTCCTATGCTTGTTGCGATGGTGGCGGTGTGCTGCTGAGTTGCCCGACGCGTCAAGGGGGCAACGGCGCATGTATTTGGATCCACATCGATGCGATTTGGCTGGCGCAGGTCAGACAGACCCGCAGCCGCACGTTCATTGCAAGGAGGAAGCGCCGATGTACTTCGTTGCTGCCGTGCTCGCGGTGCTGTCCGGCCTGTTCTACGCCGCGGGTCATCATCAGATCGGTTCGCTCGGCACCACCATGTGCCAGTACGGCGGCATCTTCTGCGACAGCCCGGTGCTGGTGCTCGTCGGTGCGGGGCTCGCCGCAGCGTGGGGCATGCTCGTCAGCGTTCGCTGATCACCTCAACCTTCGCCGATGATCGTATCGTGCCGTTGAGGTGCCCCGACGCGTCAATTCAATCCAGGCACCTGCGTCGAGATGCAATCGCACGAGCTCCATCTATTGCGGTGTGCTCGGGTTCGCCGGCTCGGCCGGCCTTGGGCCGGGCGGAACGGGCTCAATCGATGCCTTGGGCTCGGTCGGCAATACCTTTGCGCCAGCCGCACGCGCCGCCTCCCCTGTCGTAGAATAATTGGCGGATGCCGCCGGCTGCAACTTCGGCTTACTCCACGGACCGTGGTCGACGATCAGCATGCCGAGCACACCGAGGATTGCGACCACGGACGCGGCCAGCAGCGGCGTACCGCCGTGCCGATTTCGATGCCCGGCCGAACTGCCTTCCGTCATCCCGCGCGCGTGCGTTGCCATGATCGTCTCCTCCACGGAGACAAGCCGCGACCCGCACGCAAGTTTCCGCATTCCACTCAGAAAGAAAGGCTGGTTGGTGGAACCAATCCATGGCTGCGGCATTGCTACGACGTGTGGCCGTCACCCGCCGTTCATAACGGCGCCTGTCGCGGATAGCCAAAGGTCATCGACCCGCTGTTCAGAACACGCGCACGCGCGGATAGCCAAAGGTGGCGGCCACCTTGCCTTCTGTGAGATCGCGGCACCGCACATGAGTTCCGAAACACCTGAATCCCCACTTCAGCCCAGCCTCGTACAGCCCAGCCTCGGCGAGCGAGCAATTGACGCTGCGACGGACGTTTCACGCACCATCACCGAGGTGTCGGAGGGACTTCGAGCAGCCGCCGATCGCCTCAGCGATGCGATCGCAACCTCGCGCCGACCAGGCGGCGCGCTTGCAACATTGAGTGCGGTGACGCGCGAGGCGCCGCTTGCCAGCCTGTTCGTCGCCTTCCTGCTCGGCGTCGCCGCAGCCCGCCGACGCTAGGTACAGCTTGCCGAAGGCCTGCCCTAGAACTTGCCTTTGGTGGCGTCCTTGGTCGCGGAAATCACACTCCCGCTGATCTGCCGCATATGTTCGCCGGCATTGGTGAACTGGCTGCGCAAGAACTCCGACTGGATCCGCATCGCTTCCTGCAGGTCGGTCGCGTGCACCAGCTTGCGTGCGTGCTCGAACGCTGCCCGCATATTCTGCTCGGTGAACGACAGCGCCTGTTTGGAAATCTCGGTCCCGGTGCCGGGCATCGCCGTCATCGATTTGCTCGCAGCATCGAAGAACAGGCTGAAGGCCTGCTCGGCCTGATCGATGGTCTTTTCCGCGAGATCGCGCAACTCGGCAGGAACTTCAAGCTTCGGCTCAATCATGATCGCGCCCCCTGAAAGATCGTCCGCCCGACGTTAGCATAGATTGTGACGGCGTCAGCGCCGGATCATCAACAACGGCGGTCCCCGCCCGTTCCTGCCGTGAGGAAAAAATACCTGCACCACGTGGCCAGCTCGCCGGCCGATTCCAATCATGTCAGCACTGTGGCATAGTGATTCGAGCACTTCGTTTGGGTCGCGTTCGCGTCTCTTGGGGAATGAGGGGATACGATGCTGCGCGCCTTTCGGCCGACACCGACCTGCACCCGATTTAAGACCAGCATAGAGATGCCGTGCATGAAGTGCGGCAAGCACATGCGCCTGGCCCTGATCGAACCGCGCGATCAAGTCTACGACGTGCTGACCTACCAGTGCACGCCGTGCAATTCCGGCGAGAGCTTTCTGAACGCGCGCTAGCCCATCGGCCTGTTCAGTCGCTCAACACTGCTGCCCCCGCCTCTGTCAGCACCGGCTCGTCGTCGTGCAGTTCGACCAGACCGAGCTCCGTGAGCACCTGCAGATCCTCGTCGCTGACCGGTGACAATTTGAGTCGTCGGGCCTGGATGTCCCGCAAGGTCCAGCGCAAGGCGATCGCGCGTTCGAGTGCAAATTCAGCAAATGGATTATTGGCCATTCGCATCGACTAGTGCGGCAATTGGATCAGACTTTGTCTTTGCCGCGGCAGCTTCAAGGACACCACAGATTGATGGCGAGCTGAAGCGATCAGGGTGCCGCGCGCCCTGATCGCCTCATTGCTCCAAGCGTCTCTCGTAACCGCTCAATAGCGGTACGGCTCGATATCGAGCAGCGGGAATGCGCTGAACACGCTCGGCAGATTGGTCGGCATCGCCGGGTGCAAATAGGACTTGTCCAGTTCGGCGAAGCGAGTCGCTCCGAGCAGACCGAGGCAGCGGATCACCTCATCCTCCAGCAGTTCAAGCATCCGGACAATGCCGGTTTCTCCGGCCGCGGCGAGCGCCAAACACTGCAGGCGGCCGATCCCGACCAGGTCGGCCCCCGAGACGATGGCCTTCACAATGTCGGTGCCGCGGCAGATCGAGCCGTCGACCATGATCTTCGCTCGGCCCGCAACAGCCTGAACGATCTCGGGCAGGACGTGCATGGAGCCACGGCCGTGGTCGAGCTGCCGTCCGCCATGATTTGAGACGTAGATCCAGTCGACCCCGTGATCGAGCGCGATCTTGGCGTCTTCGGCGGTGGCGATCCCCTTGAGGATCAGCGGAATCTTTAACTTGTCCTTGATCAGCTTCACCGTCCGCCATTCCAGTCCCTTCTGGAAATCGCCACCGGTGGCGCGAATGCGGCTTTCGCGGACATAGCGCTTGGCGATGTCGCGCTCCCGCCGGCTGTAATGGGCGGTGTCCACCGTGAGGCAGAAGGCAGCGTAACCATTGTCGATGGTCCGGCTGACCACGTCCTCGACGAAAGCATCGTCGCCGCGCACATAGAGCTGGAAGATGCGCAGCGCATCAGGCGCCGCCTTGGCGGTGTTCTCGAGGCCAGGCTCGGACACCGAGCTCAGCATATGCGCCGCGCCGAATCTGCCAGCCCCGCGCGCGACGGCCGCGCCCGCATCCGGATCGAAGATCTCGAGCGCGCCGACCGGTGCGATCATCACGGGAAGCCGAAGCTTGCGTCCGAAGACCTCGGTCGAGGGATCGACGTTGATGACGTTACGCAGGACGCGCGGCCGGAACGCGATCTCATCCAGCGCCATTCTGTTGCGGCGCATCGTGGTCTCGGTCTCCGAGGCACCGACGATGTAGTCCCAGGCGTTCTGGTTGAGTTTGGCGCGGGCCGTTCGCGCGAATTCGTGCAGGTTCTGGTATTCCTCGCCACTGGCGCCGAGCTCGACATTGCGCGCCTGCTGAATGGGGGTCCCGTCATTCATGGTGTTTCTTCTCCCGATTTGGCCGGCACATTAGCCGCAGACAAACCGGAAAAGCTACCACCTTCAACGCCGAATCCCGCTCGCGAAGGCCTGCTATTCGCTCGTGAGATAGATCGATTTTTCGAAGCGGCCGGTCTGAGCTCGGCCGAGGCGAGCTAGCTGCCCGAAAACCGGTTTCGGTACTCGGTCGGCGACACACCGAGGTGACGCAGGAAGGCTCGCCGCATCCGCTCGTCATCGCCAAACCCCGCGCGCTTGGCGACCTCGACCACACCGCCGATCTGCCGGCTTTCGAGCAGCAGGCGCGCGGTCTCCACGCGCAAGGCTTCGACGCCGCTCGCGGGTGTCATGCCGGTGCGGCTGACATAGGTCCTGGCAAAGGTGCGCGGCGTCATTCCGGCCTTCTCCGCCAGCGTCTCGACCTTGAGGTCACTCGTGATGTTCTCAATGATCCACGCATGCAGCGCGCTGAAACGTCCCTCGACGTCCGACGCCTGGGCTGCAAGGACGGTCGAGAACTGGCTCTGACCACCCGGCCGCTTGAGAAACACCACGAGCCGGCGCGCGACATCGAGCGCTGTGGTGTGGCCGAAATCCTCTTCGATCATGGCGAGCGCGAGATCGATGCCCGCGCTGACGCCGGCCGACGACCAGACCCGTCCATCCTTGACGAAGATCGCATTGGGCTCGACGCGGATGTTGGGAAAGCTGTCCTGCAGGCGGGGACAATAGCGCCAGTGCGTTGCAGCACGCTTGCCATCCAGGATTCCCGTCCACGCCAGCGCGAATGCGCCGAGGCATACCGACGCGATACGACGGGCCTTCGGCAGCGCCTCCGCAATCCAGGCCATCAATTTGGCGTCGTTGCGGATCTTCCAGATGCCCGGTCCACCGGGGATCACCAGCGTATCGACCTCGCCAGGCGCGATACCGTCGATCGGCGCGGTATCGATCATCATGCCAACATCGGTCGGCACCAACCCGCCCGAGGCTGACAAGTAGGCCAGCGAATAGTCCGGCCCCGGCAGCTCGATCGCCTCCAGCTCGGCGAACACCTGCGCCGGCCCCGAGATATCCAGCAAGGTCACGCCCGGAAAGGCAACGATCGCGATCCGCCGCGTCGCTTTCTTGTCGCGCGGCTCAGACCAGGACGGTTTGGCAGTTTTCGAGGGCATATTGTCCTTTAAGCCATTCGAGCCCCCCCTGTATAGCTCGCGATGGAATGCTGGAGTTCTGCGATGTCGCGACATCTGGGCAGCGAGTACGAGGCGATCAAATCGCCGTGGACGGAATACGCGGTCTACAGTCTACCCGATGCCTCCCGGATGGAAATCCGCGACCGTCAACCGCTGATGGATGCCATGAACGGCATCATCGCCATCAACTGGCAGGCTCGCGAACCACACTGGACCGCCACTTCCTCACCCTTCGACAAGAAGTACAGCCTGATCCTCGTCTATGGCGGCGCGGGCCTTGTGGCCTTCTCGGTTTACCGCATCCTGCAGATGTCGGCGGGACTTGGAATCTATCGCAGTGGCACGGAAGTGCTACCGGCGCATCAGGGCCGCGGCTTCTACGGCTTCTTCACATCGGAAGTGCTGAGGTGCTCGGGCGCGGCCGAGCGAGCCGACGGCAACGTGCTCTATGGTTGGCGAACCCGCAATCCGATCGTCTGGGCCGCGAACGCTAAAATTTGCGAAAAAGTGTCACCATCGTTGCTCGACGATGCACAGGATCCTGCACTGCAGGCTGCCTGTGTCGAGATGTGCACCTCGCTCTATCCGGGCAAGCCGCTCGAATTGCCCGACATGATCATGCGTGGCGCTTACGGCCACATTAAACACCATCGACAGGCCTATCATGGCACCGCGTCGCTGGTCGACGCCGCGATGTCGCGCAAGATTCCAAATTCAGCGGACGCCCTTTTCTCAGTCGGTTACGCGAGGGTCTGATGACGATGCTCGGACAGCAAGCAGTTTACGCCCCGACGTCGCGCTTCACCGATCGCGCCTATCTCGCCTGGACGGCAGTGGCGATCGCCTACGCCATCGCGTTTCTGCAGCGCGTGTCGCCGCAGTCCATCAGCCTCAGCTTCATGCATGATTTCAACACCGACGCCGCCGGTGTTGCGATGCTCGCCTCGAGTTACTTCTGGGGCTACACCCTGATGCAGATTCCGGCCGGCCTTCTGGTCGACCGTTTCGGCGTCAAGCGCGTCGTCCTCGCCAGCATGATCGCCTCGTCGCTCGGCAGCGCGGCGTTCGCGCTCGCGCCGAATTTGCTCGACGTCTTTGCCGCGCGCCTGATCGTCGCTTGTGGTGATGCGCTGGTCTTCACCGCGCTCCTGAAGCTCGTGGCGCAGAGCTTCGCCGACGAGCGGTTTGGTATGATGTCGGGCATCTCGCAGGTCTCCGGCTATGTCGGAGGCGTGATTGCCACCACGCCGCTGGCCGCCGCAGTCTCCGGCTTTGGTTGGCGGGCCTGCTTCCTGTTCATCGCCTGTGTCGGACTTGCCAATCTCGCCTTCGCCAAGCTTGCGCTCAAGCCCGATCCGGTCTCGCACAGCAACAAGACGCTGAAAGGCGTCGTGGGTGCCGCGCGGCGATCACTTGCCCACGTCGCGAACTGGGGCTGCGCAATGACGTTCGCCTCGCACTTTGCGGTCGTGACGACGCTGTCGGGCGTTTGGGGCATTCCGATGGTTGCGCACTTCTTCCATATTTCCCCGACCGCCGCCGGCACGCCGCTGCTCGCTTTCATGATCGGCAATGCGCTCGGTTCGGTCTTCCTGGGTCATGTCGCCGATCGCGCGGCAGCTGCACTCGACCGCGCGCTGATCCAGATCTGCGCATTGCGCATGCTGCTGATCGCGCTGCTGCTGCCGCCGATCGCTCAGACATTCGGGCTCGTCTACGTCACCGTCGTGTTCACCGCATTGGGCCTCGTCGCCGGCGGCACGGTCCCGCTGGTGCTGAAATGCGTCAAGAAGCTCTACACAGCCGATCTCATCGGCGTGGGCGCTTCCGTCAACACCACGGCCGCCGGAATCTTCGCCGGCATCTCGCAACCCATCATTGGCTTCGCGATGCTTGCTGCGAGCCATGGCTCCGGGACCGACGCCGTGCACAACGCAGCCGTGATCGGTGACGGCGGCTACTGCGCCTTGATTGTCATTCTGCTCCTCATGTCGCTGCCCGGCATTGCCGGACCGCTGCTGATGAGAAGTAAGTTGATAGCCCGTTAGTGTCGTTATGAGTACAGGGGGTGTTATGGAGCGCTTGTTCTTGAGAAAAGGCGATGTTGCGTCAAGCTTTCCGGTCAGCAGCTGGCAGAGCGTGATGTTCTCCGAGTTTGAAGCACAGATGAGCAGCGAAGCACGGCCGTTCCCTTGCGTGTTCGGGGTCACCGGACATCGCCAGGACCAGCTCCGCTACCTCTTCCTCGATCCGTATGACGTCGCCGTGCTCGGCGAACAGCTCGCGCAATATGTCTCCGAGGCGCGCTCGTTTGGTCCCAACACTTCGTTGATCGTGTTCACGCGGCCGCGCCCCGTACAGACGCTCGACGCCTATTATCGCAAGATGTGGCTGACGCTCGATCAGCTCGCGCGCCTCGACAAGAACCCGTGGCCATCAGAGATTCCCGAACAGATCGACCATCCGATGTGGGAGTTCTCGTTTGCGGGTGAGCCGATCTTCGTCGTGTGCACGACGCCTGCGCATGTGATGCGGCAGAGCCGCCGATCCAGTGCCTTCATGCTCACGTTCCAGCCGCGCTGGGTGTTCGAGAAGATCCTCGGGACGGAGAAAGCGGCGACCGCCGCATTCGCAGAGGTGCGCAAGCGCCTAGTCCCTTATGACAGCGCGAGCCCCTCCCCGCTCCTCGGCCGCTACGGCGCGACCGATGGCCGGGAATATCAGCAGTACTTCCTGCACGACGACAACAATGCGAGCGCCGGCTGCCCCTTCGCCAAACTCGCGCAAAACAAGACGCCAACCATTGCGAACAAGGAACAGGCGGCATGACCCAGATCATCGCAGGCACCAAGACTGATTTTGCCATCGATCCGGCAATGTCAATCGGCGTTCAAAT
>NZ_DDOP01000108.1:18300-34390 GCF_002341725.1 Bradyrhizobium sp. UBA2491 | reverse complement strand
GCGGTGGCCACTGGGCCGGTGGCGGCGGCGGTTGGCACGGTGGTGGCGGCTGGCGCGGCGGCGGCGGCCGTTGGCATGGCGGTGGCGGCGGGTTCTGGCCGGGCGCGGTTGCCGGTGCAGTGGTCGGCGGCGCCCTCGCCTCGGGTGCGTATGGCTATTATGGCCCCGGATACTATGACGACAGCTACGGCTATTACGACGACAGCGCGCCTGTCGCCGTGGAAGTCGCGCCGGGCGGCGGCGATGCGACCTACTGCGCGCAGCGCTACAAGTCCTATGATGTGCGCTCCGGAACCTATCTCGGCTATGACGGCCTGCGGCACCCCTGCCCGTAAGGCCTGACGACCGGCTCATGGTCCGAAGGGATCGTGCGTATTGGAGCATGAAAAGGGCGGCGGCAACGCCGCCCTTTTTCATGTCCGCAAGGCGACTGCAACGGCGGCGAACGTCACCAGCAGCGCCGCGATGTCGCTCGCACTGAGCGGTTCGCGCAGCATTGCCGCCGCCGCGATCACACCAACGACGGGGACCAGCAGCGTGCCGATCGACGCGGTTGCCGCCGGCAGCCGCTCGAGCGCCGCAAACCAGCAGACATAGCAAAGACAGAACTGGATCAGCGTCATGTAGATCATCGACGCCCAGCCGAGCTGCGACAGCGCGGCCAATTGCGGCTGCTCGATCAGCACGCCCGCAATCGCGATCGGCAGGCAGCCAATCGCGAGCTGCCAGGCCGCAAGCGACAGCGGCGGCATTGCGAGCTTGAAGTACTTGGTCAGCACCGTTCCCAGTCCGACGCAGACTGCGCCCGCGAGCGCGAACAGAATGCCCGGCAGCTTGCCGACACTGGCGTCCATGCCGCCGCCGCCGATCAGCGCTGCGATCCCGGCGAGCGCGACCGCCAGCGCGAGCGCGCGCAGCATCGACACCCGCTCGCCAAGCACCGGCCAGGCCACCAGCGCGACCCACACCGGAATCGAGATCCCGAGCACCGCCGCCTCGCTGGCGCGAAGCCAGATCAGCGCCAGGCCCATCGAGGCGACCCAGCCGCCGATCGACAGCGTCGACACCAGGGCCAGCCGCAACCACATGCCCTCAGGGACGCGCAGGGACTGTCGCCGCGCCACCGCCACGACGCCGAGCGCGATCGCGCCGGCCACGCCGCACAGCCCGCGCGACGACAGCGGCGGCCACTCCGTCAGCAGGAATTTCATGATCGGGAAATTGAGACCCCAGCCGGTCGATGCGACCACCAGGAATGCGAGGCCGAGCGGTGACTGCGGGGTGCGGCCGGCGACTGGAACTGCGGTCATGGACCTGTCGTAAGGGAAATGGACAAATACAAGTGATGTGGCAGGGCTAGCCGGAAATCCGCTTGTCAGCAAACGGCATATGCATTCTATGATACAGACTTTCCGTCCAGGTTCCGCCTTAAGTGGCGAGCGGTCCAAGCGAGGCGGCGGCACGCGAGACCGTAGAAAGAGGATGCATCGTGCCGAGCGTTCTCGTGGTCGACGACGACCCGATGGTGTGTGTTGCCATCGAGGTGTGCTTGCAGCGCCAGGGTTTCGAGGTCACCGTCGCCGACGGCGGTGAATCGGGCATGCGCGCGCTGGAGAAGGCGACCTTCGACGTGATGCTGGTCGACGTCTTCATGCCGCATATGCGCGGGTTCGAAGCGATCCGCATCTTCCACGAGCGCGCCCCGAATATTCCCGTCATCGCGATGTCCGGCTACGCCTTTGCCAACGCCGACCGCGGCCCGGATTTCCTGCGCATGACGATCGAGCTCGGCGCGTCGGCCTGCCTGCGCAAGCCGTTTACCCCGCAGGCGCTGATCGCGGCCGTTAACGAATGTATTGCGAAGTCGGCGCCTTCCGCTCGTCTTTCGAAATGATTGCACGTACTAATCGTCGATGGCTTCCCAGCGTCTCATCCTCGGCAGCGGCCTTGCGATCCTCCTGGTCATCAGCGCGGCGTCGATCGGGCTGGACGTCAAGTCGCGCAGCGAGATTGATTCGGTCGATCGCACGCTGAGCATCCTCAAGCGCATTTCGGACGCGCGCTCGCTGCCGCGCACCGTCGAGAGCGCGGCACGCGGATTCGCACTGACCGGCGATGCGTCCTTTGCCGACGAATTCCGCGAGCAGAGCACCGCCCTCACGTCCGCCTTCGACGGCCTGATGACCGCGGTGAAGTCGGCTCCCGAGGAAGCGCAGCTGCTGGCCGGCACCAGGGGCGACGTCGAGCGCGCCATTGCGCTTGGTGCCGAACTGATCCGGTTGCGCACCGCGGGCGATTCGGCCGGTGCCGCGGCGCTGATCTCCGCAGGCGAGAGCCGCGCGCTGATGGACAAGCTCGGGGCTGCGCTCGACCGCCTGGTCACCGAAGAACGCCGCCTGCTCGGCCTTCGCACCGAACGGTCGAAGAGCAACGGGCGGCTGCTGCTGTTGATCGACCTGGCCGGCGTGGTGCTGATCCTGCTGCTTGCGATCGCGTTGACGCTGACCGCGCGGCGCGCCAGCCGCGAACTACAGGGCGCGCTCAGCGCGACCAAGGCGACCAACCTGTCGCTCGAGGGCAAGGTCGCCGAGCGCACCAAGGACCTCGGCGCCGCGCTCGAGGGGCTGCGCCGTTCCACCGCGGTCATGGAGACCACCTTCCGCAGCATGGCCGAGGCAGTGCTGGTGATCGATGGCACCGGCACCGTGCTGCTGTCGAACCCGGCCGCCGAGAAGATGCTGCGCTACAAGCCCGGCATGACGGTCCGGCAATTGCGCGCGCAGAGCAACGTGTTCCAGGCCGACGGCCTCACGCCGATGCAGGTCGACGACATGCCCTCGGCCAGGGCGCTGCGCGGCGAGGAATTCGACGGGCTGGAATTCGTCGCCAAGCCGGTCCGCGGCGCTCCCCCGATTCACCTCGTGGTGTCGGGCCGGCCGCTGCGTGACGACAACGACGCCATCACCGGCGCGGCGCTGATCTATCACGACATCACCGCCTCCCGCGAAACCGAGCACAAGCTACAGCAGGCGCAGAAGCTCGACGCCATCGGCAAGCTGACCGGCGGGGTGGCGCACGACTTCAACAACATGCTGACGGTGATCACCGGCACCACCGAGACGCTGGTCGACAGCCTGCGCGCCGAGCCGCAGCTCGCCAAGACCGCCGAACTGATCGACCGCGCCGCCGAGCGTTGCCGCGAGCTGATCCAGCATCTGCTGGCCTTCGCCCGCCGCCAGCCGCTGGAGCCGCGCACCGTCGACATCAACGGCACCGTGGTCGATATCGCCAAGCTGCTGCGGCCGACCCTCGGCGAGCAGATCGAGATCAATTCGGTGCTCGCGCCCGACGTCGCCAGCGTCCACATCGATCCCTCGCAGCTTGCCAACTCGCTGCTCAACATGGCGATCAATGCCCGCGACGCGATGCCGAACGGCGGCAAGCTGCTGTTCGAGACCAGCAACGTCGTGCTGGACGACGCCTATGCCGCGGCCAATCCCGACATCGCGCCGGGCCGCTACGTGCTGCTCGCGGTCAGCGACACCGGCACCGGCATGTCGCAGGCGGTGCAGGACAAGGTGTTCGAGCCGTTCTTCACCACCAAGGAGGTCGGCAAGGGCTCGGGTCTCGGCATGAGCATGGTGTACGGCTTCGTCAAGCAGTCCGGCGGACACATCAAGATCTACAGCGAGCAGGGCCACGGCACCACGATCAAGCTCTATCTGCCCCCTGCCCGCGGCCAGGTCGAGGTGGAAGCGCCGCCGCCGGAGCCGGTGCGGCGCGGCAGCGAGGTCATCCTGGTGGTCGAGGACGACCAGTTGGTGCGCAACTACGTCGTCACCCAGCTCGCCAATCTCGGCTACAAGACCATCGCCGTCCCCGACGCCCGCGCGGCGCTGGCCCTCGTCGACAAGGGCGAGAAATTCGACCTGCTGTTCACCGACGTGATCATGCCCGGCGGCATGAACGGCCGCCAGCTCGCCGACGAGGTCAGGAAGCGGCGGCCCGGCATCAAGGTGCTCTACACCTCGGGCTATACCGAGAACGCGATCGTGCATCACGGCCGTCTCGACGAGGGCGTGCTGCTGCTGGCAAAACCCTATCGCAAGGCCCAGCTCGCCAGCATGCTGCAACAGGCACTCGGCGAGTGATCCGCAGCTACCGCGTCGCCAGCGCGACGCCGATCAGGGTGAACGCCAGCGCGATGATCTGGGTCGGTCCGAGCGGCTCGTGCAGCGCGATCGCCGAGGCGATCACGCCGATCACCGGCACCGCCATGGTGCCGATCGCCGCAACCGAGGCCGGCAGCCGGGCCAGTGCGGCGAACCAGGCGACATAGGCGACGCAGAACTGGATCAGCGTCGAATAGACCAGCAGCCACCAGCCGACCGTCGTGACGCGATCGAGATGCGTGGTCTCGATCAGGAGCCCGACGATTGCGATCGGCACGCAGCCGATGCCGATCTGCCAGGCCGCGGCCGGGATCGGCGGCATCACCAGCGGATATTTCTTCGCCAGCACGGTGCCGAGCGCAAATCCGATGGCGCCGCCGAGCGCCATGAGGATGCCCGGCAGCTTCTCCTTGCTCGCCGATATCCCGTTGCCGCCCATGATCGCGGCAAGCCCGGCGAACGCCATCACGAGCGCGATGGTCCGCAGCAATGTCGGCCGCTCGCCGAGCACCGGCCAGGCCAACAGCGAGGCCCACACCGGCATGGTGTAGGCGATCAGCGCGGTCTCGCTCGCCGGCAGCCACAGCAGCGCGAGCCCCATCAGCACCATCCAGCCGGTGACGTTGAGAACCGCATACAGCACGAGGCGCGGCCACAGCCTGGGCTCGACATGCAGGCTCTGGGCGCGGAGCAGCGCCAGGGCCGCCAGCAGCACCGCGCCGATCACTCCGGTGATGCCGCGCAGGGTCAGCGGCGGCAACTCGCTGAGCAGGAATTTGGTGGACGGCCAGTTGAACCCCCAGCCCACCGAGGTGATGGCGAGGAACATCAGGCCGGCGGGCGCAAGGCGCGTCCGCGCGTGAGGCGTCTGGTCTGTCATGGAACCCGGCAAGGGCGAGAATGTGAGTCGGGCACAGCTTGCCCGCGATTTTGTCGCCCGACCATCACGGCTCTGACATGCCTGATCCGTAGTTTGCCCGTAGGCTTACGTGAGTCCCAAAAATTCAATCCCGGGAGCGCGAATAAATCCTTCGCCTGTGAACAGCGGGGCGAAGCTCTGATCCACAGGCGAGACGAATTTTTTTGGCTTGGGAATCCCTGAGGACTCACCGATAGTTGGCTCGATCACAGGCGCGGCACCGACCCCTGTTATCCCAACCTTTCCACCATATTTAGTGTTTGATTCAGAAACTCGTACTAGTCCTTGACGGGCGTGACGGACATGGCCTAGCTTCCAACCTGTTCGGCGCGAGTGTGTTTGGGTCCCGCCGGTCGCTCCCACAAGGGTTCCAAAATTGACCACTCCGCCAGGCCTTCGGGCCGCGGGTGAAGGGCGTTTCTGCCCTGATTTTGGGCCGCGTCGGGACGACGGAACGGGCCAAGAAGGACCCGGAAACAGAGGCCGCAACCGGCCCGCAAAGAAGCCTACGCGTGACGTGTCGCGTAAAGCGTTTTGGGGCGTTGAATGCATGACCCGGAGGACCCGACCCAGTCGGGTAACCCGCCAGGGATCGTGCCGCCGCAGGGCCGGGTCGCACCGGCGCCGCGCGGTGCAGAGAAAACAGGCCGGATCCACCGGCTGAGCTGCGGACGACGGGAGGCGTGCTTGCCGCGTATTCCCCGACCTCCGCGAACAGATAACATTCCGGCACCTGCGAGAAACGTGGGGCCGGGCAGAAGAAGAGACGGGGCTCGACCATGCGAATCGAACGACGCAACACCACCAGCGGACAATCTCCCTATGCCGGGATCAATTTCCGCCTGACCACCTCGGAGATCCGCAACCCGGACGGCTCGGTCGTGTTCCGCGCCGAGAACGTCGAGGTTCCGGAGTTCTGGTCGCAGGTCGCCTCCGACGTGCTGGCGCAGAAGTATTTCCGCAAGGCCGGCGTCGCCGCGCGCCTGAAGAAGGTCGAGGAAGAGACCGTGCCGTCGTGGCTGTGGCGTTCGGTGCCCGACACTGACGCCTTGGCGTCGCTGCCCGAGAACGAGCGCATCGTCGGCGAGACCTCCGCCAAGCAGGTGTTCGATCGCCTCGCCGGCTGCTGGACCTATTGGGGCTGGAAGGGCGGCTATTTCTCCTCCGAAGAAGACGCGCTGGCGTTCTTCGACGAACTGCGCTGGCAGCTCGCCAAGCAGATGGTCGCGCCGAACTCGCCGCAATGGTTCAACACCGGCCTGCATTGGGCCTATGGCGTCGATGGCCCCGGCCAGGGCCACTATTACGTCGACTGGAAGACCGGCAAGCTGACCAAATCGAAGTCGGCCTATGAGCATCCGCAGCCGCATGCCTGCTTCATCCAGGGCGTCGGCGACGACCTCGTCAACGAGGGCGGCATCATGGACCTCTGGGTGCGCGAGGCGCGCCTGTTCAAATATGGCTCCGGCACCGGCTCCAACTTCTCCAGCCTGCGCGGCGAAGGCGAAAAGCTGTCCGGCGGCGGCCGCTCGTCGGGCCTGATGAGCTTCCTCAAGATCGGCGACCGCGCCGCCGGTGCGATCAAGTCGGGCGGCACCACGCGTCGTGCGGCCAAGATGGTGGTGGTCGATGCCGACCATCCCGATATCGAGACCTATATCGACTGGAAGGTGAAGGAGGAGCAGAAGGTCGCAGCTCTCGTCACCGGCTCCAAGATCAACCAGAAGCACCTTAAGGCCGTGATGAAGGCCTGCGTCAACTGCGAAGGTTCTGGCGACGACTGCTTCGATCCGGAAAAGAACCCTGCCCTGCGCCGCGAGATCAAGCTCGCGCGCCGCAGCCTGGTGCCCGACAATTATATCAAGCGCGTGATCCAGTTCGCCAGGCAGGGCTACAAGGAGATCACGTTCGACATCTACGACACCGACTGGGATTCGGAGGCCTACCTCACCGTCTCCGGCCAGAACTCCAACAATTCGGTGTCGCTGAAGGACGACTTCCTGCGCGCGGTGGAAACCGACGGCGACTGGAACCTGGTCGGCCGCACCACCAAGAAGGTCACCAAGACTCTCAAGGCCCGCGACCTCTGGGAGAAGATCGGTTACGCCGCCTGGGCGTCGGCCGATCCCGGCCTGCACTTCAACACCACGATGAACGACTGGCACACCTGCAAGGCGTCCGGCGACATCCGCGCCTCCAATCCGTGCTCGGAATACATGTTCCTGGACGACACGGCGTGCAACCTCGCCTCCGCCAACCTGCTGACCTTCTACAGCACGTCGACCAAGCGGTTCGACGTCGAGTCCTACGAGCATCTCTGCCGGCTCTGGACCATCGTGCTGGAAATCTCGGTCATGATGGCCCAGTTCCCGTCGAAGGCGATCGCCGAGCTGTCCTACGAGTTCCGCACCCTCGGCCTCGGTTTTGCAAATATCGGTGGCCTCTTGATGACCATGGGCCTGCCCTATGACAGCAAGGAAGGCCGCGCGCTGTGCGGCGCGCTGACCGCTGTGATGACCGGCATCTCCTACAAGACCTCGGCCGAGATGGCGGCCGAGCTCGGCACCTTCCCGGGCTACAAGAAGAACGCGGCCCACATGCTGCGCGTGATCCGCAACCACCGCCGCGCCGCCCACGGCAACGCCGGTGGCTACGAGGCGCTCGCGGTCAACCCGGTGCCGCTCGATCATGCCTCCTGCCCGCAGGCCGACATCGTCGCACACGCCAAGCTGGCCTGGGACGACGCGCTGGCGCTCGGCGAGGTCAACGGCTATCGCAACGCCCAGACCACCGTGGTGGCGCCGACCGGCACCATTGGCCTGGTGATGGATTGCGACACCACCGGCATCGAGCCCGATTTCGCGCTGGTCAAGTTCAAGAAGCTCGCCGGCGGCGGCTACTTCAAGATCATCAACCAGGCGGTGCCGTCTGCGCTGCGCGCGCTCGGCTATCGCGAGAGCGAGATCGCCGAGATCGAGGCCTACGCCGTCGGCCACGGCTCGCTGTCCAACGCGCCTGCGATCAACGCCTCGACCCTGAAGGCCAAGGGCTTCACCGATGAAGCCATCGCCAAGGTCGAAAAGGCGCTGCCGACCGCGTTCGACATCAAGTTCGCCTTCAACAAGTGGACGTTTGGCGAAGACTTCATCCGCGACCAGCTCGGCATCGGCGCGGAAGCGATCGCGGCCCCCGGCTTCGACCTGCTCCAGGCCGTCGGCTTCACCAAGCGCGAGATCGAAGCCGCCAACGTCCACATCTGTGGCGCGATGACAGTGGAAGGCGCTCCGCACCTCAAGGCCGAGCACTATCCGGTGTTCGACTGCGCCAACCCCTGCGGCAAGATCGGCAAGCGCTATCTGTCGGTCGAGAGCCACATCCGGATGATGGCGGCCTCCCAGCCGTTCATCTCGGGCGCGATCTCCAAGACCATCAACATGCCGAACGACGCCACGGTGGAGGACTGCAAGTCCGCCTACCTGTTGTCGTGGAAGCTGGCGCTGAAGGCCAACGCGCTGTACCGCGACGGCTCGAAGCTGTCGCAGCCGCTCAACTCGCAGCTCATCTCCGACGATGAGGACGAGGACGATGCGGTGGAGGCGCTCTACGAGAAGCCGATGGCCGCGCGCGCCGCCCAGGTCTCGGAGAAGATCGTCGAGAAGCTGGTCGAGCGCATCGTCGTGATGCGCGAGCGCGAGAAGATGCCGGATCGCCGCAAGGGCTACACCCAGAAGGCTGTGGTCGGCGGTCACAAAGTCTATCTCCGCACCGGCGAATATGACGACGGCCGGCTCGGCGAGATCTTCATCGACATGCACAAGGAAGGCGCGGCGCTGCGCTCCTTCATCAACAACTTCGCCATCGCGGTGTCGCTCGGCCTGCAATACGGCGTGCCGCTGGAGGAGTATGTCGACGCCTTCACCTTCACCCGCTTCGAGCCCGCGGGTCCGGTGCAGGGCAACGACTCGATCAAGTATGCGACCTCGATCCTCGACTATGTGTTCCGCGAGCTCGCGGTGAGCTACATGTCGCGCTTCGACCTCGCCCATGTCGATCCGAACGAGTCGGGCTTCGACGCGCTCGGCAAGGGCGTCGAGGAAGGCAAGGAGCAGCCGGAAGAGGCGCCGCACCACCAGGCGACGAAGTACCTGTCGAAGGGCCTCACCCGCTCGCGCACCGACAACCTCGTCATCATGCGCGGCGGCTCCGCCGCAGTGAGCGCCAACGCCGACAACGCCCCCGCCGGCGGCAACCGCGTCACCTCGCTGGCCTCGCACGGCGCCACCGCCCGCGGCGCCTCCGACACCATCGAAGGCGCGGTCGCCCTGAAGCAGGAAGTCAGCCACGACCTCTCGCCGACCGAGAAGCTCGAGGCCCTGCAACAGTGGAGCAAGCCCGGCACCGCCGCAGCCGCCGCCCCGTCCAAGGCGGAGCGTCGCGCCGAAGCGAAAGCCAAGGGCTACGAAGGCGAGATGTGCTCGGAGTGCGGCAACTTCACGCTGGTGCGGAATGGGACCTGCATGAAGTGTGATACTTGCGGCAGCACGACAGGGTGTTCGTGAGACTCGGCCGAGCTATCCACCAGTGAGACTATTGGAGGGGGCCGTTTAGAGTAACGGCCCCTTTCTTATGTACAGCAATCTGCGGTAGAACACGCCTATTCCTAACCACTTGTGAGCCACACCTCACAATCGATCGCTTTTCGTTTCGGATGACCAATGGCATCAACGCCAATTTGGGACGCATTACGTCCCGCGGCCGCACGGCTAGAACGCCCAGTACGCGAGCATGAAGTACTTCGCGTTGCAGCTACCGTGGGTGACGACTTCGCGGAGGACATCGCAAGCGTAGCACGTCGAGAAGTACTCGCTTGGGCAGAAAAGCGCAGCGGCGGCCGCTTTCCACGGGAGGCGTGGCAACATCAAGATTTCGAGCACTTTTCGGGTGGACGAAACAGCATCGCGGTCCGTTTGGAACGAGACGGTGCAGATATCTGGGCCATTCGAGCTGAAGACCCAGACAAGCAGGTTCCCGGCAGGGTCTGGACTACTGAAGTAGTGGTCGGCGTTTTGGAGAATCAACTCCCGCGATTCAGCGCACGGCTGCTGGCGAACTCCCCCGAGACTGAACTCGATATAGAGCCGCACGTTCCTGGGTTCGTCCAGCAAGTGGCAACAAAATGTGGCCTGACGCGCGGCGGATACGCGCTCGAACGTCAGCCCCAACTGATCGACAACTACGTCGACGCGGATCAGCTTTGCGAAATGATGGTCGATCCAAATCGCAAGCTGCCCCTATTTGTGCTCACTGTTCCGGACGGCGCGGCGAATGAGACGCAGCCGCTTATCGACGCCAACTCTCTCGCCCGCGCAACTCTTGGGATGGCGCTGGTAGTAATCGTTCCAGCCGTACTCACATGGGTCTTGACCGAGCGCTTTGGCAAGCAGCGGTCGGTATTCGGGGGCGCGGCAAGGGCCTATCTTCCGGGATTTACGGAGGATGCCAGTCCTTACCAACATCGGCTGGCACTTGCCGACCATCTCCTCTCGGAGGACGGCCCAACTCAATGTGCTCGGTGGATGCGTACACTCGCTGCAGGCGAAAGTATCCGTCATGCTCGGATTGGGCACGAAATACTCGCGTTCGCGGCAATCAGAAGCTCCAGTCTGAAGCTAAAGCAACAGCGCTTGGCCACGGAAGGCGCAAGTGACATCGAACAGCTCAAGGCAGCGGAGCTTCGTATCGCGATCCTCGAGAAGCAGGTAGAGGACGAGCAAACGTCGCTTGATTACTTTGCTAGCGAACACGCGCGAGCTGAGCAAAGAGCTCAGGCTGCTGAGGAGCAGCAGCGGGCTTCTGCATTTCGAATTCAACAGCTGTTGGATCAGATCAAGGCGAGGGGCGGAACGGTTGACGCCAATTTGCCGATGCCTGTGTCATGGGCAGAATTTGCAAATTGGTGTGATGTAGACTTAGCAGGCAGAGTCGCCCTTAGTCCAGCAGCAAGGCGGTCTGTCAAGTCTCCGTCCTTTGACGATTACTCGCAAGCCGCGCGCTGCTTGCTTTGGCTAGCCAACGAGGGCAGGTCCGCGCGAATAAACGGAGGAGAAGGCTCGATCAGAGACGAACCTGTTGAGGAAGGCGTTCGCAACGCCCACTGCGGAAATGATGCCTTCGACTTCGATTGGCAAGGCAATCGATATACGGCCGACTGGCACATCAAAAATGGCGGGAACACCAGAGATCCGACTCGCTGCCTCCGCATCTACTATGCGTGGGATGCGGCCACCCAGCAAATTATCGTCGCTGACATGCCCCATCATAGGCGCACCGGAGCAAGCTAACGCGCAGAACGCTTCACTGACCATGCACGCCCGCAACCTTAGTGCGTACAGAGTTTGCAGATTCCGCTGATAGATACAATCATCATGAACACCGCTTCAAAAGATCAAGCCCTATCGATCGCGGAAATTTCGGCCGCTATGGAATCGTGCCTTGCCAATTCGCAAGAGCTTCTTGAGGAGGCCACGCTCCTGGTCAAAGCGGGGCACACTGCGAGAGCCTTCTTTTTGTATTATACGGCGAGCGAGGAACTGGCCAAGTTTTTCATCTTTGAAGCTGTGGGGAAAAGAATTGCGTTAGGCAATCCGCCCAACTGGCGGCGCTTTTGGCAACGGCTCCGAAGCCACGACTCCAAGCTCGCGCACATCGAAGTTCGCGCTCGTATCCCGCTAAGAGACGAGAAGCTTGAGAATCACGAGCTAGCTCTTTCTGGCTTAGATCTATTGTCCAACTTTGGTGCTCTCCCTCGAAATGCCACCCTCTACGTAGACTTAGACCCAAACCAATCGTTTCGTAAGCCTTCCGATATAGACTGGACCGTTGCTTTATCTTCGATAGAAGCACTCGCACGGCATTTGCTCCGTTCCGCCAAACAGGCCGGCGATTCGGCCGACGCGATTGTAGGTACAATCCAACAAGCGCCGTCCGAGGCATCAAAGAAGCATGCATCGAGCACGCTAGAGCATATTGTCGCCAGCCTGAAGGCCCGCGGCATAGAGAGAGACGAGCTTCTCAAAATGCTCGATAAATACTTTCGTTAGTAATCGAAGGACGGATTAGCCATAGGCGTAATCCGCCGCTTCGATAGCAAAAAGAAAAAATTCTCGGCGTGTGACTCTTCCGCCTTCGCTCAATGAGCTACGGCGGACAAGTCGCTAACCCGGCTGACGATCAAAACGGGTCCGTCTACCGGGAGCCCTGCGCGCGCTTTTCGAGAAGCAGCGTGCGGTCGGCGATGTCCTTCAATTCGAACGCCTGGGAGTCGAGGAACGCGACGGAGCCGTTGTTGGGGTCGGCGGCGAGGCGATGGGTTTCGCCGAGATGGTGCTTCAGCCAGGCCCGCTGCTCTCCGAGCAATTGCGCGTGCGCCTCGCCCTTTGAGCTGGCGAGAAGGGCTTGATAGGCGGTGTTGAGCCGCGTGTCCCATCTGCCGATTTCGGCCTTGCCGCAATCGAGCATCTTGGTTGACACCCCTTCGGCCTTGTCCATGCACGCATCGAACTCGGCGCTTTGCTGCGCGCGGGCCGGTAACGTCCCGAGCATGAGCATCGCCGCGACAACGACAGACGTCCGCGAAAGCATCACCATGTCCCAATCATCTTGCCTGGCGTCTTTCGCCAACCATCGCCGCATAAAAGCGTCCGAAATGAGATCAAGGGAATGATGCACGGCAAGCGTAGCCCGGATGAGCGAAGCGACATCCGGGACGACACGCAACTTGCAAGGTCAGTCCCGCATGTCGCTTCGCTCATGCGGGCTACATGCTCGGCCTGCCCCGGCTCAAAGCACCCCGGCCATTGCGCCCACGAGGATGACGAGGCCGAGGACGAAGCGATAGATCACGAACGGCCAACTGGAGAAGCGTTCGAGCACGCGCATCAGGCTCCAGATCGCCACGAATGCCGAAATGGAAGCAACCACGAGGCCGACGATCAACACCGACCAGGCGTGATGATCGAGATCGAGATGGTACAGTTCCCACAGTTCCTTGAGCCCGGCCAGGGTGATCGCGGGCAAACCCAGCAGGAACGAGAAGCGCGCCGCTTCATCCCGCTTGAAGCCGAGCGCAAGCGCCGCGGTCAGGGTTGAACCCGAACGCGAGACGCCAGGGATCAGGGCGCCCACCTGGGCCAGTCCCACCAGCATCGCATCGAGCAGGCGGGCTTCGCCGATCGTCCGCCGGTGCCTGGCATAGATCTCCGCCGCACCGAGCAGGATCGCCATCGCAACGCAAGCCCATCCGATCACCACGACGCCGCGAAGCGGCGAATTGCAGGTGTTCAGAAGTTTGGACGCCGACAATCCCGCGACGGCGATGGGGATCGTTGCCAGCACGATCCACAACGCGAGACGAAACCACGGGTCCTGCAATTGCCCGCGCGCCATTGCGACAATGGAGTTCGTCGCCAGCGCACGCACGTCCCGCCAGAAATAACTGACGACGGCTGCAACCGCGGCAAGCTGCATGGCCGCGGAGAACGCCGATCCCGGATCCGGCCAACCCAGCACGGCCGGCACCAGGCGCATGTGTGCCGTGGACGAGATCGGCAACAACTCGGTTATTCCTTGCAGGACCCCGAGCGCCGCAACCTTTCCGTAGCCGAGCGCGACGAAGCCGGTGTCGATTCCCTGCGTGCATGTGCTTGCCATTGGTACCTGTTCGTTGCGCCGATCAGTCGGCTTCCTGATGCTGTCCGCACGTCACGCGCGCGTTCGTGGACATCTCAGCCGGAGTTCGAAAGCCGCAAGGCACCGTCATTCGCAAAGACGCGCGCCGGGACGCAATTTGACATCGACCGCGGTGATCTGGGTTTGTCGATTGAACGCGATGGCGTGGTCGCGCATCGCCAGGATGCTGCGCTCATCGCTGCCCCTCGGGCACTGCACGGTGTCGACCGAAACGCCCGCACGGGTCAGCGACTCCCGAAGCACGCGCTCCAGCTTCGGAAAGTCGTCGGTGGCGCACTGGAACGGGTGCGACATGTAAACCCTCTGCTCGGCTTGCGACACCGCAAGGCAATAGCGCCATTCCACCGCTTGCGCGGAGGCGCCGGATGCCGACCAGACCAAGACCGTGATGCACGCCAATTGCATGACACTTCGCATTGCAACTTCGCCGCATGGGCTCCCGATTTGGACCATTGCGGGCGTTGGCAAAGAGATCGCGGGTCCATGCTCCGCAGCGCGCCTTCGCACGCTTCGCGTCGTCGACTGCGGCCGCCGACATCGTCATACGATCGGCGACTTACACCGTCCTTACATCCAGCGGACATTTTCGTCGCGCGATCCGAAATGCGCGATCGTGCGCGCAAATGCCGCAATGTTGGCGAAGGCGAGCAAGCTATGGTCCGACGACCCCTGATGTCCTCACCAATCCGAGCATTGCGCGCAACGCCTGCAAGCTTCCGGTCGCCCGCGAAGTCGACGCATTCGCGCGCGACTTCACTGCAAGCGCGATTGGACATAAGGTGGACCAGCCTGGTTCGATGGCTCGCCCGGCCTGCCCGTTACGCGTCGGTCAATGAAGATGTTTCTCTTTTCGACAAGCCGTGACGTCTGGCGGCGCCGCGCTGAAGCGTTCTCGGATAGCCGATGGGGCCCCGCCCTGCTCGCGCTGATCGCATTTGCAGATAGCTCGATCCTGCCGGTCTTGCCCGATCTGCTGCTGGTGCCGATGCTGTTGATACGGCCCGAGCGGAGCCTTTTCCTGTGCACCGTCTGCGTCCTGGCTTCGTCGGCCGGCGCCCTGGTCGGGTACGGCATCGGCCATCTCGGTTGGGCCGCAGTCGGACAAACGCTGGTCGAGATGTACGGGCAGTCGGACAATTTCCGAAGCTACCAGAGCCTTGTCGAGGAGTGGGGTCTCTGGATCATCATCGCCAAGAGCTTCACACCGATCCCGTTCAAGTTCATCGCGATTGCAGCGGGCGTTGCATCGATGAACCTTCTCACCTTCACGGTCGCAGCCGTGGTCGGCCGTCTCCTGCATTTCGCGATGGTGGCCGCCCTCGTCCTGATCCTGGGACCGCAATTCGTGCGGTGGATCGAGAAGTATCATCGATGGCTGGTCGGATTCGGACTTCTCACCGCAATCGGCGTTGGCATCGCCTGGTCGTTCCGCTGAATGGCAAGCGTAGGATGGGTAGAGCGCAGCGAAACCCATCGATCTCTGCGCGGTGCGAATGATGGGTTTCGCTTCGCTCTACCCATCCTACGAATCGGTGAAGGGTTACGCTTCCGCCTTCGCTTGATGAGCTACGGCAGCAAGCGTAGCCCGGATGAGCGAAGCGACATCCGGGACCGGCACACAACTCGCAAGCAAGTCCCGCATATCGCTTCGCTCATGCGGGCTACGTGTTGCTGCCGGGATTGCGGCACGTCGGAAACTCTTCCTCAACCCGTAGATGTTGTAAACTGCTCAACCACATCCAACGGGCGGAGTGTCCAGATGGGAACCTCGATTGGCGACACCGCCTCCACGATCCTGTCGATCACGCTCTTTGTTCTGGGGTTCGTCACAACGATCCTGTGGGGGTGGCCGCCCATCACGCGGCTCGACGAAGACGTTCAGATCTTCAAGATGGTCGGCATCGGGCTGATCGTGTTCTTCTGGATCGCAGTCACCTTCAGGCTGATCTGATCATCCCCTTCGAAGGGCGCGGCGATACCCTAACTAGAGCGAGATGAGTTTGATTGAATCGGCCTGACGCACCCTCGGTTCACCTTTCCCCGCCGGGGAGAGGTAAATCGTGTTCGTGGCCGAACCGATTCAACCTGGCTGCATCCTAATCTAGCTGACATACCGACGGATGGGCGAGCTTCAGCAACGCACCAAAACTGGACGTCAACGAGACGATGCCGAAGCAAGCGTAGGAATGGGTAGAGCGAAGCGAAACCCATCGATCTCTGCCCGCGGCGCGAATGATGGGTTTCGCTGCGC
>NZ_DDOP01000108.1:16580-18125 GCF_002341725.1 Bradyrhizobium sp. UBA2491 | reverse complement strand
GATGGGTTTCGCTGCGCTCTACCCATCCTACGAAACAGATAGCACCGCGCTCGCATCATCGCGTGCGTGACACATCACTCAGGCGTCCCCCGCCATCCGCAGCGTGATCCGCGTCAATTCCGACGGCCGGCCGAGCCGCAGCGCAAAGCCCGGCCACAGCGCGGTGCCGTTGTTGACGTAGAGCGTCATCCCGTCGACGTCGTAGCGGCCCGAGACGAAGCCGGCATTGGCGGGCGCGGCCAGGCGGTCGATGCCGACGATCAAGCCGCCATGGGTGTGGCCGGAGAGTTGCAGGGCGACGCCGTGTGCCGCGGAGTTGCGCGCATCGCTCGGCTGGTGGTCGAGCAGGATGATCGGCGCGCCCTCAGGGACGCCGGCGAGCACCGCGGCGAGGTCGCGGACCGGATGCTTCCTGCGGCGCGAGGCGCGGTCGGTGATTCCCGCGATCACCAGGCGGCCGCCGCCGCGTTCGAGCACGATGTGCCGGTTCTCCAGGGAGCGCAGGCCGAGCGACGCATAATGCGCCATCCAGACATCGTAGCCGAAGATGTATTCGTGATTGCCCGACACCACGTAGACGCCGTCGGCGGCGACGAGATCCTGCAACGGTGCGATGTCGTTGCGCCGCGCCTCGACGGTGCCGTCGATCAGGTCGCCGGTGATCAGGATCAGGTCGACGCCGAGCTTGTTCGATCGCGACACGACTTCGCGTGCCCACGACGCCGGAAACAGCCGGCTGATGTGCAGATCGGTCAGTTGCAGAAGGGTGTAGCCGTCGAACGCTCGCGGCAGTCCGCGGATCGCAACCTCGACATCCTTCAATGGCGGAATCCGCATCGCCTGATGGACGCCGATCGCGGCCGCGATCGCCGCCACGCCGGCAACCGCGTAGCGCACGCCGTCCGGCGCACCGACGAAGCCGCCATGGATCGCTGCTGCGACGATCAGCCCGGCATCGAGCGCCAGTTGCAGCAGCGCCAGCAGCACGACCGCACCGAACGCCCAGTTGAACAGCGCGACCACCGGTCGCGGAAACTCCGGCGAGAACTCCGATCCCGACGACCATCTGTTCCAGCGGTGAAACTGCAAGGCGAGCAGCACGAACAGCGCGGCGACGAGCTTTGCCGGCAGCGGCCAGTCGAGCGGCCAGATGAAACGGACAAGGATCAGGAGGCTGATCAGGCCGAAGATGAGTTGGGGAATGGGTCTCGCTCCGGATCGGATCGGTTGGGGCTGCGCGGTCGGCGCTCGGCGAAAGTAGGTTGGATCGGCCGCTTGTGTAAGCTGCCGACATCAGCACATTTTCGGCAAGTTGCACGATGCTGAAGCCGCTGCGCGCGGCAAGCCGCGGCGTGTAGCAATAAAAGCGCGATGAGATTGAGTTGAATCGGCTTGGCGCGGTCCCGGGTCACCTCTCCCTCCGTTGGTAGGGCGATCGCATCTGACATCCAATGGCTTTGAAACTGATGTTTCCACATCGTCTTGCCCGGGCTTGTCCCGGGCATCCACGTCTTGTTTCGCAGCGAAGGAAGACGTGGATGGCCG
>NZ_DDOP01000108.1:0-16364 GCF_002341725.1 Bradyrhizobium sp. UBA2491 | reverse complement strand
ATGGCCGGGACAAGCCCGGCCGGCACCTCCCCAGCAGCCGCTCGCTCGCAAAATAAGACTTGAACATCGCTCAATCTTCTGCTCAGTTATTGAACAATGTTCATTTCTATCGAAGCGGACGATGCAAGCGACCTTCCGGATGGACGAACTGACCGGCTCCGATCGGCCGGTGAAACCGTGGATGAAAGCGGCCCCAGCGATCATCACGATCGGCATCATCGCGGCCTTCGCGGCCCACGGACGCATCGCGCAGCCGGTCCATTACAACGATTTCGCCGACCACTCGGCCCTGCCCGGAATCCCCCACGCCGGCGACGTGCTCTCCAACGCAGGCTTCGCGCTGGTCGCGATCTGGGGCTGGCTCGTGCTCTGGCCCCACCGCAACAGCGATCGGCTGCGCGACGGATGGCCGGGCTATCGGCTGTTCCTGATCGGGCTGTTGCTGACCGCGTTCGGCTCCGCCTTCTTTCACCTCGCCCCCGGCAACGGCCGGCTGACCTGGGACATGCTGCCGATCGCGCTCGTTGGCGCGGGCCTGCTTGCAGGCGTGCGCGGCGACAGGCAACGGCACGCGACGACCAACATCGAGGCGATCGGTCTCGGGCTTTACGCCGTAGCCAGCGTCGCGTGGTGGGTGGTGACGGACCGGCATGGCGCGGGCGACCTGCGGCCGTATCTGGTGTTGCAGGTGCTGCCGCTGATCCTGATTCCGCTGTGGCAGGCGATCCATCGCGCGCCGCGCATCGAGCGCATCGCGTTCGCCGCGGCGATGGGGCTGTACGTTCTGGCCAAGATCGCCGAGGTGTTCGACCATCCTATAGCCGACGCGCTTGGCTTCGTCAGCGGACACACCTTGAAGCACCTGATCGCAACCGCGGCCACCGCCGCGGTGGTCTGGGGCGTGACGCGACGCTTCGCCACAGCCGGCCGTCGCGTGTAACTGGCGCTTGCCAGCGCCCACAGGTTTTGGTCTACCGGCAGCGGGGATGCTCGCTGGGGTTGGGCTGGGAATGAAGCTGTTGAAGTCTGTGGCGCTGGCCATCTGTCTTGCCGCGCCGGCGATCGAATTGGGTGGCTGCGCCGGGCCGTCGGCACTCGAATCTCAAACCAGGCAACGCGACACGCGCATGGCGCGGATGTACTTCCTGCGCGAGAGCCGCCTGGTCGCGATGTACGGATCGGTGGCGGGCGTCGACATCAAGGTCGATGGCAGGCCGGTCGGCCGGGTGATCGGCGGGACCTATTTCTTCATCGACCGGCCGCCGGGAACCTACAAGCTGTCGGCCGGCACGTCGATGTCGATCGACTATGAGGCCGAGACCAAGGTCGAGGCCGGCCAGAGCTATTATTTCGGGATCGGCACGCCGCAGGGCGGGCCCCCCGGGCAGAACGCGTTGAACCAGCTCGTCGGCGGCAGCCGCGGCCAGCAGATGCGCGGAACGTCGCCGATCATGTCGGGTTTCGCCGGAGCCGCGCTCTATCAGCTCGACGCTGCGACGGGTGCCGCCACGATCGGCGAATTGAAGGCGCAATAGGCCGCCGCGGTCATTTTCGGAATAATGGAAAAATATCGCTGATTTGCCCGACGCGTCAAGCCGCGTGTTCGGGCGGCGGCGGCTGCCTGCTTTGCATGGGGTTGTTTTCGATAATTTAGGACGCGGCGCCCTGCTTCGCCGGTTCGATGGCGAATACCGCTGCCCCCGGGGCGGATTGACCGACACGCGGGCCGTATCCATATGCATCTGCATGAATCGGCCGCCCGCGCCGTTTCGCCCCCACCTGGACACAGCCTGATACCACCGGCTCCCGTCCGCAACGCTCCGGAGCCGCCGTGGCCGCCCTCTCCATCCTTGATCTCGTCCGCGTCACCGAGGACACCGATGCGCGCGGCGCGCTGTACAATGCGCGCGATGTCGCCCGCCACGCCGAGGCGCTGGGCTATCGCCGGATCTGGGTGGCGGAGCACCACAACATGGCCGGGATCGCCAGCGCCGCGACGTCGGTCGTGATCGGGCATATCGCGGCGGGAACCAGCACCATCCGGGTCGGCGCCGGCGGCATCATGCTGCCGAACCATGCGCCCTATGTCATCGCCGAGCAGTTCGGCACGCTGGCGCGGCTGTTTCCCGGCCGCATCGACCTCGGCCTCGGCCGCGCGCCGGGCACCGATCAGCTCACCCTGCGCGCGCTCCGCCGCACGCCTGAATCGGCCGAGAACTTTCCGCAGGACGTGCTCGAGGTGCAGGCCTTCCTGGCGCCCGCCGGCCCCAACCAGCGCATCCAGGCGGTGCCGGCCGCCGGCACCGACGTGCCGCTGTGGATCCTCGGCTCGAGCAATTTCGGCGCGATGCTGGCCGGCGAGCTCGGCCTGCCCTACGCCTTCGCCTCGCACTTCGCCCCCGAGCTGCTGCTCCAGGCATTGCAGATCTACCGCGCCCGCTTCAAGCCGTCGGAACAGCTCGAGCGGCCCTACACCATGGTCGGCGTCAACATCGTCGCCGCCGACACCGACGCCGAAGCGCGACGGCTCGCGACCACGCAGCAGATGTCGTTCACCAACATCTTCCGCGGCGCGCGCGGCCTGAGCCAGCCGCCGATCGATGACATCGAGAGCTACTGGTCGCCACAGGAAAAGGTCCAGGCGATGCGGATGCTGGAGCGCTCCATCGTCGGCTCGCCCGAGACGGTGCGCGCCGGCATCGACGCGCTGGTCGCCGAGACCGGCGCCGACGAGCTGATGATCGTGTCCGACGTCTACGATCACCAGAAGCGGCTGCGCTCGTTCGAGCTGATCGCCAGGGCCGGCGGCATCACGCCGCGGTAAGCGTCCCCTTGCTCACGCCTTGCTCAACGCCTGCGCGATGTCGGCGACGAGATCGGACGGATGCTCGATCCCGATCGACAGCCGAATCGTGGTGTCGAGCACGCCGATCTTCTGCCTGATCTCGGCAGGCACGCCGGAATGCGTCATCGTCGCCGGCAGGCTCGCCAGCGACTCGGTGCCGCCGAGGCTCACCGCGAGCTTGAATATCTGGAGATTGTTGAGGAACGCCTCGGCCGCCTCCTGCCCGCCGACGATGTCGAACGAGAAGGTCGAGCCGGCGCCGGAGCTCTGGCTCGCGAACACCCGCCCGGCGGGCGATGCCGGGTCGTGGTGGCCGAGATAATGCACCATTGCCACCTTGGGGTGATCGCGCAGATAGTCGGCAACGATCCGCGCGTTGCGGTCGGCCTTTTCCATCCGCAGGCTGAGCGTTTCCAGAGAGCGGCTGATCATCCAGCAGGAATGCGGATCGAGCTGGGTGCCGATCGCGCCGCGCAGCGCCTTGACGTCCTTCATCAGCTTCTTGGAGCCGAGCGCCGCGCCCGCGATCAGGTCGGAATGGCCGCCGACATATTTGGTCAGCGAGTACAGCGACAGATCGGCGCCATGCTCGATCGGGCGTTGAAACACCGGCCCAAGCAACGTGTTGTCGCAGGCGATGATCGGGGTGAAGCCCTGCGCCTTGCCGATCATGTCGGCGACCCGCCGGGTCAATGCGATGTCGACAAGGCCGTTGGTCGGATTGGCCGGCGTCTCGATGAAGATCATCGCGACACGGCCTCGCTTCATCGCCGCATCGGCGGCGGCACGAACGGCGTTCTCGTCGAGGCCATCGGCGAACCCCACCGCGTGAATCGAAAAGCTCGCGAGCGTCCTGGTGAACAGCGTTTCGGTGCCGCCATAGAGCGGCTGCGAGTGCAGGATCACGTCGCCGGGCCGCGCGAACGCCAGCACCGTGGTTGAGATCGCCGACATGCCCGACGAGAACAGCGCGCAGCTCTCGGTGCGCTCGTAGATCGCAATCCGATCCTCGACGATCTCGCTGTTCGGATGGTTGAAGCGCGAATAGACCAGCCCCGCCCCCATGCCTTCCGGCGGCTCGCGGCGGCCGGCGACGAAATCGAAGAAGTCCTTACCGTCCTCGGCGGTGCGGAACACGAAGGTCGAGGTCAGGAACACCGGCGGCTTGACGGCGCCCTCCGACAGCTGCGGATCGTAGCCGTAGTTCAGCATCTGGGTTTCCGGATGCAGCAGATGGTTGCCGATATGGGTTTTCGACGGAAACGGTTTCGTCATGGCCGGTCTCCTGTTCGCGAGGTCCGCCGCGGCGGCGGCGATTCCCGGAATGATGAGAACGAGCATACCCCAGCTTTGTGTTATTCCGCCAAAGCACGGCATCGGGCAGTTCTGGATAACGAACGGCCGGCATGCGCCCTGCGCCGCCGGCCGTTCAGAAAACTCACGCGCGGGTGAGGACGCGGTTACCAGCTGCGGTCCACGTTGCGCACCTCGCCGGTGCGCGCATCGACGTCGACCTGCATCCAGCGGCCGCGATAATCCCGCCCCTCGATCTCCCACTCGTCGCCGAGAAACTCGGTGTTGGACACCGTCACCACGCCGATGCTGGTCGCGACGTCGAGCGCGGCCTGCATCGAGAGCTGGCTGGCGGAATCATAGGCCAGCGCCGGTGTCGCCGCACCAATCGCCAGGGCCGCGACGGCAGGGATCATGAATTTTCGCATGCGTTACTCCTCGTGGAACAGATGTTGTGCCGCATAGAACGAGCGGCGCACCCAATCGGTTCCGACAACAAGAGATCACAGAGCCGCGCGAAACTTCGGCAGTTGCGGCGATTTGGTGGCAATTCCGTTTCGTCAACGCGCGGCGCGCGGCTTGCGCGCATTCGTCTCCCAGAGTCGAAATCCACCCTCGAACGCGTTGGCATTGTCGCCGAACCTCACCTTGGGCGGCGGATGGTCCACCTTGTCGGCGTTGCCGCCGCCGAGCACGATGTAATCGGGCTCCAGCGCAGCCGACAGCCGCGCGATCACGTCTTCGACACTCTTGCGCCATTTCTTCTTGCCGCGACGCTCCAGGCCAGCGGCACCGACATAGTCCTCGAACGTCTCGTCCTTGCGATATGGCAAATGCCCGAGCTCCATCGGCTCGAACACGCCGTCGACGATCATCGCGGAGCCGAGCCCGGTGCCAAGGCCGAGAAACAGCATCCGCCCGCCCTGATAGCTGCCGATCGCCTGCATCAGCGCATCGTTGACGACCTTGGTCGGCCGATCGAACGCCGCTTGAAAATCGAACCCGGCCCAGCCGCGGCCGAGATTGTGCGGCTCGGCAAGCGGACGGTCGTGCACCACCGGTCCGGGATAGCCGACCGAGATCACATCGTAAGACCAGTCGCGGGTCAGCGCCCTGACCTGCCGCACCATCTCGGTCGCGGACAGGTTTGGTCCAGACTCGAACTCGCGCTTGATGCGCTCTTTGTCGGTCATCACCTTCACATGCGTGCCGCCGACGTCGATCGCCAGCACCGTTCGCCGCGACGCGGCCCGCTTGCCTGTCTTCTTCGTTCTCTTGCTCGCTTTCTTGCTCGGCTTCCCGGGTGTCTTCCTGGCCATCGATCCATTCTCTGTTGTGTGCTCGGAGTGGAGCAGAGAAACGCTTTGCGCGCCACAACCACGTTCTGCATCCGACTCCAATTTGTTCGCGAGGAACGAATCGGAATCGAGAAAATCGGCGCGGTTCAGGCGTTAACAACGTGTATGTACGGACCACATCTGCGCAGTCGATGTTGTGCCATGGTGGGATTATTGCGCTCATCGCGCAAGATCGCCGAGCCCCTCGGCCATTCGCATGAGCTGGATTGCGGAATCGAGCGACAGGCGGCGCCATCATCGCGTTCCCCGTTCGACTCCATTTCGTTCACGAAGAACGAATCGGAATCGAAAAATCAGCACAACGCGATTCTTAACAACGCGTTCGCGCGACACGCACGAGGCGCCCACGTGTCGTTTTCAGTCACGTGCATAACATGCTCCACTCATCGCGATCCGTTCCGGATACGACTCCATTTTGTTCGCAAAGAACGAATCGGAATCGGGCAAGTCAGCGCGGATCGACTCTTAACAACATGTTTGCGATTGCTACTCGGAGCCTGTTATCGGCCCCGCTCTGTGCGCGCCCGTTGCGCCAATGACGATCTCCTCATCGTAGGCAAGCTCCGGCCGCAGCGCGCGCATCTTCTCCGCAAGCCGGTGGCTTGCCGTCTCCTCAGCGCGCGCCAGGCGGTTGACGAGCGCGACGTAGTCAGCATCGCTCTTGTGCTGGTTGAGTTTCGACTGCCCCTCGATCTCGTCGACGACGAGATCGATCACCCTGATCCCGGCCAGCATCGCCTCGCGCTTGCCGGGCTCCATTTGCGCGAGGTCCCAGGGCTGCTTCGGCAGCCGCGCTTCGGAGACCGCGAGCAGCGCGTCGCCATGGCCGCGATTGTCTTCGCACCCGCGCAGATGCGCGACGCCGGACAGATGCACCGCCTCGTAGAGCCAGGTCGAGACGTTGTCGCGCGAGACGTACCAGTCGTTCGAGATGTAGGCGTCGTCACCCGAGACGATCAGCAGGAATCGCCTGCTGCCATCAGCAAGCTCCACGAGCGGATTTTTCGCGGTGAGATGGATCTGCACGATGACACGGTCGTCGCGCCGCTCGATCACGAACGGGACGTGCGACGCCCGCGGGCCGCGCGCATCGGCGGCGACGATGGCACCGAAGCCACGCGCCGCCGCGAAGGCCAGCGTGCGATCGTCCTCGATGCGGAATTGGGGGCGCAGGATGTGCATGGCGGCGGCGCTCGCGGCTGGAGGGAGACGATCCAGCAAGGCTAGCGCAAGTTTCGCCGGAGATCACCGCCATGCACCGTCCGGCTCAGCAGATCATGGCGTTGTCGCCGTGATCGCAGACGCCGCCGGGCTGGTCGCGGGGCCGCGTCTCGGTGTCGCCGACATGCGGGGCGGTCATCCGCGGCAGTCCGCCGCTCCAGCCCCTGCCGGCAACGGTGCCGGTATGGCCCTTCGCAGGCGGATAGAACCCCGCCGCCGGGGACGCGCCGGCCGCCGACCCCGTCAGCATGGCGAGCGCGACCAGGCCCGCCGCGACATACTTCGCCACCATCATCGTCCTTCTCCCGCTTGGCTTAGCGGCCGCGACGGCGGTTTCGCCGGGCGGCTGAAGCATTCACACCGACACCATGACTGTTGGCGCTGTCCGGTTATTCCGCCTACGTTTGACCGAAGCGTGAATGTGATGAGCGCGCACGGCGTGCCCTGAGCAGGACGGGGGCTCGGCGGCATCTCGCTTCAAGCATTGCTGCTCTGGAATACTGGATCACCTGCATGCGCGGGTGATGACACTGCCTGGTTGGCGTCTTGAGACCAGAACAATCCCCATGTCGTCCTGGCGAAAGCCAGGACCCATTACCCCAAATGCAAGTTGTCGCGCGACGCTGTGGCTTCCAATCCCTTTCACAGCCAAGCCGGTGGTTATGGGTCCTGGCTTTCGCCAGGACGACGATGGGGGAGATCGCTGGCTCGAGCCAATAAAGCCACGACGGTCCCGCATATGCATCCGCCGAGACCGTTCCACCGTTGAACTGGCGGCAGCGGACGGGTTACGCTGGGAGCAATCTCCTGCCCTCCCGCTGGAAGGACACCATGAACGGCAATCGATATTACGGCGTCCGTGTCGAGGGCGCGAAATACGGCGTGGGGTTCGGCTCGGCGCTGGCGATCGCGATCTCCTACACCAAGAACCATTCGATCCTGTGGGCGATCATCCACGGTATCCTGGGCTGGCTTTACGTGATCTACGCCGCGCTGTTCGGGTGATGCGGGCAGCATGACCGTCATCTCGATCCAGTCGCAGGTCGCCTGGGGCCATGTCGGCAACAGCGCCGCCAGCTTTCCGATTCAGCTCCATGGCATCGATGTCGTCGCCGTGCCGACCACGCTGCTCAGCAACCGGCCGGGCTATCCGACCATCCGCGGCCGCGTGCTCGATGTGCAGCTGGTCGCCGACCTCCTGCGCGGCGTCGAGGAACGCGGCGCGGTCGAGCACGCGCAGATGATCCTGTCAGGCTACCTCGGCTCGGCCGACATCGGCAGCGACGTCGCCGATTTCGTCGCCCGCGCCAAGGCGGCCAACCCGACTTTGCTGTACTGCTGCGATCCGGTGCTTGGCGATCGCGACCGCGGCATGTTCGTGCGAGCCGACATCCCGCCGCTGGTGCGCGACCAGCTCTGCCCGCTCGCTGACATCATCACCCCCAACCATTTCGAATTCGAATTCCTTTGCGGCGCGCGGGTGACGACGATCGGCGACGTCATCGTGCAGGCCGGCGCGCTGATGGCGCGGGGGCCGACCACCATCATCATCACCAGCGCCGAGTTCGCCGGCACGCCCGACAGCGAGATCGAGACTTTGGCGATCGAGCGCGCGGACGCCGGTCGCATATCCGCCTGGCGGGTGCGGACGCCGCGCGTGCCGATCAGCCCGTCCGGCACCGGTGACCTGTTCGCGGCGCTGTTCGTCGCTGGCCGCGTGCGCGGTCTGGCGACGCCGGACGCGCTCGGTCATGCCGCGTCAGCCATTCACGGCGTGCTGGAACGCACGGCGCAGCGCGGGACCGAGGAAATGCGCATCGTCGAGAGCGCCGACGTGATGCTTGATCCAAAACCCCGCTTCACGGCCGTCGCGATCCATCCGTCCGAACATCCGGGACATTCTTCATGATCGACACCACGACCCTCCTCACCTACGCCGCCGTCGTGCTCGGCCTGTTCCTGATCCCCGGGCCTGCCGTGCTGCTGGTGCTCGCGCGTTCGGTGACCGGCGGACCGCGGGTCGGCGTCGCCACCGGGTTCGGCATCGCGCTCGGCGATCTCGTCCACACCGCGATGGCGACGTTCGGCCTGTCGGCGGTGCTGATGACCTCGGCGCTGGCGTTCTCGATCGTCAAATATGCCGGCGTAATCTACCTGATCGTGCTCGGCGTGCGCGCCGTGTTCGAGAAGAATGACGACCTGCATCTGCCGGCGGCGCAGCCGGTCGATCCGCGGCGCGCATTCCGGCAGGCGATCTGGGCGGAAATGCTCAATCCGAAGACCGCGCTGTTCTTCCTCGCCTTCCTGCCGCAGTTCGTCCACCCCGGTCACGGCTCGGCGGTCGCCCAATTCGCGACGCTCGGCCTGATCTTCGTCGCAATGAGCGCGGCCTACACCTCGCTGCTCGCGCTCGCCGCGGGCCAGATCAGCCCGTGGATCAGGCGGCACCGGCGCATCGGGCAGTGGCAGGGCCGCGTGGTCGGCACGATCTACATCGCGCTCGGCATCCGCCTGGCGTTTCAGGAGCGCTGATGTCCCCTCTCAAGCCCCAAGCCAGCTACGACGACTTCGCCCGGCTCGATATCAGGATCGGTAAGGTCGTCGAGGTGCAGCCGTTTCCGCGCGCCCGGAACCCGTCCTACAAGGTCGGGGTCGACGTCGGCGCCGAGCGGATCATGTGGTCGAGTGCCCAGATCACAAATTACGAGCCCGAGGCGCTGCTCGGCTCGCTGGTGGTATGCATCTGCAATCTGGGCCCGAAGAATATCGCGGGCTTCACCTCGGAACTGCTGATCCTCGGCGCCAAGGATGCCGGCGGCAAGGTGATCGTGCTCGGCCCGCGCAGCGAGGTTGAGATCGGCGAGTCGATCTTCTGAGATCACGCGCCGATCACGGCCGCTTGATTCAAATCGTCAGGAATCACCGTAGTTTCCCGATGGGGGATCACCCGGATTCTCCGCGCCCGCGCGCGCTGCTATTTCAGCGCGCGAGAATCGCTTCGGAATGGGAATCGGAAGATGTCTGCAGTTTTCTTTCACTGCTCTGACGAGAAGCACGTGATCCTGGATCGCACCGGTGCAGCGATGGATCTGGCGGAAGCACGGGTGCATGCGGAGCAGCTGGCACGCAGCTATGTCATGACACCGAGCGCGGAAGACTGGCGCAACTGGGCAGTCCACGTCACCGACGATATCGGAACCGAGATGTTCGAATTGCCGTTCAGTGCCGTGCTCGGCGAGCTGCACTGAGGGCGTGCCATGTACGCAATCGAGCTTGTCCTGAAGCCGCTGCGCCGCCACCTCGCCCGCCTTGTCGCGCGTGGCCTCGCGCTGATCGAGCACGTCGCCAACCCATATCGCCCCGAGCTGTATTACATGCGCGGGCCCGGCCCGAAGTGCCGCGCCAGGCGGCAGGCTGCACTGCGCGATTAGGTCGCGAGCAGCGGCGATGAGAAAAGGCCGGCGGGCGTTACGCCACCGACCTTCTCCTGCAACTGCCGGTTCCCGGAGCCCGGTTCCGCTGCGATTCCAATTGGGTCCAAGCTTGCGACGACTGTTTTAATCAAATCTTAACGGCATGGCAGTGTGCTGGATCACAGGACTCCTTTGACCGTGCAGCGTGACGCTCATTGGTTGATCGTGCGACGCGCTGCACATCGTTTTTGCGCTGATCGCTCGACGATTGTGCGCGACGCATCTTAGGGAACGCTCGACTCAGTGTTACCCTGTGATGCAAACCGAAACGGAGAACTTCGGGATGCCGTACTACACCTTCGATCTCGTGGTGGGTGACGAGTTCCGCAATCAGGGAACCATCATCCTCGAAAACATCAGCGTCGCCACCGATCGCGCCGATCAGCTCGCCAACGAGCTGTCGCAGGTCAAGCCGGAGCTGAAGGCCCGCGGCTGCGCCGTCCGCGTCACCGACATCGACCGGCGCGAACTCTACCGGACGCCGCTCGATCCCGTGCCGCGATGGCGCCGGGCAGGCTAGCGTCCCTAGACTTCTGATTCTGGTGACCGTGCCGATCAGCGCACGGTCCGGGTGTTGTTGCGGGCGGTGACGGGCGTTGCCGCATCCGCAAGAGCAGGTCGGCGCGCGACCGGCTACTTCTTCAGATTCAATCGGCCGATGAAATCGCGCTTGCCCAGCGGCGCGCCCTTGTGACGGAGGATGTCGTAGGCCGTGGTCGAATGGAAGAAGAAGTTCGGCAGCGAGAACGACATCAAGAATCCCTCGGCCGTGAACGGCATCGACCGATCCCCGATCTTGAACATCACCTCGCGCCCGAGCAGCGCATTGACCGCATCCGGCGTCAGGCTGGACAATTCGCTGTGCGCGTCCTTCACTAGCGCCTGTAGGCCGGCGTAATCCAGATCGGGCTTGCCGGACGGCGGGATGAACACGCCGTTCTTCGCGGCCTCCATCGCGCCGCGCGAATGATGCGCGAGCGAGACCACCTGGAAGCGGAACGGCAGCATATCCGGGAACAGCCGGGTCTCGACGATCTCCGCCGGATCGACGCCATTATCCTTGAAATGCGCGAGGCTCTTGTCGAGAAAGCCCGAAGTGGCGCCGAGGATTTGCAGATAGTTGGCAACGGTGGCGTCGTAGAGTGAAAAAGTCATGGCGAATTCCCCCAGATAGAATTTTTCTACGGCTTGCTTGCCGGAACACAGTTCCCGGAATTTCCGGCGAAAGCAAGCGGCACGGGGGATCGCATGATCGAACGATCCGGCGCGTGCGCCGGACACATTCGATCAGGCATCGTGATTGACGCCGTCAGCTCTGATGCGGCCCGCGCATGATCTTCATGGCGTCCTCGACCTGACGCCAGCCGCGCGCCTCTTCGGTATCGCCCTTGCTCTCGCAAGCCACCGCGTTCTGCGCCGCCTGGGCGATCGCCTCCGGGCCGTGCTTCTGTAGCATCTGCCGCGCGATGCTATGGATCTCTGTCGCTGCTATCATGGGCGCTCTCCTCGGCTGTCAGGTGCCGCAGGGACAGGCGTTGCCGCGCGTCCCGCGGGGCTGACATCAAAACCGCCGAATGCTGCGTCTGGTTCCAACGTCACCACCGTCGCGCAGCACACTCAGCGGTTCCCACGCGCAGCGGCGGCAGCTACAGAAAGACGGATTCCGCTCATTCCGGGTTGGCGTGACCATGGCACAGAACATCTATGACGATCCCGGCTTCTTCGCCGGTTACAGCCAGTTGCCGCGGCAGGTCCACGGATTGCCAGGTGCGCCCGAATGGCCCGCGATCCGCGCCATGCTGCCCGATCTCGCCGGCAAGCACGTGGTCGATCTCGGCTGCGGATTCGGCTGGGTATCGCGCTGGATGCGCGCGCAAGGCGCATCCGCGGTGCGCGGCATCGATCTGTCGCAGAACATGATCGCGCGCGCCGAGGCCATGACGCAGGATCCGGAGATCGTCTACGAGATCGCCGACCTCGAAACGCTTGAACTACCGAAGAGCACGTTCGATCTGGCCTATAGCGCCCTCACGTTCCACTACATCAGGGACTTCGATCGGCTGGCGCGCATGCTGTATCGCGCGCTCGTCCCGGACGGGCATGTGGTCTTCACCATCGAACATCCGATCTACATGGCGGCCACCCATCCGCGCTGGGGACAGGACGAGGATGGCCGCAAGAGCTGGCCGGTCAACCGCTACTTCATCGAAGGCGAGCGGCGGACCGACTGGTATGTGAAGGGCGTGCTGAAATATCACCGCACCATCGGCACCACGCTCAACGCGCTGATCGGCGCCGGCTTCGCGCTGCGTCACGTCGAGGAATTCTGCCCGACCCGGGAGCAGATCAAGGCGATGCCCGAGCTCACCGACGAGCTTGAACGACCGATGATGATGCTGGTGTCAGCGCAGCGCTAAAGCGCGAAATTGGATTGAAGCGTCGTTGCGCTTTGATTTGAGCATGATCCGTTCGGAAAACCGCTTCAGATTCTTCCGGATCATGCTCACGCCGCGAGCAGCTTGTCGAACTCCTCGAGCGGATATGATTTGCCGTCCTTGTCGGTGATCACCACCTGCCATCCTTCGCTGGCCCAGACCTTGGCCTTGGCGATGATGATGAAAGTGCTTTCCCGTTCGATCCTGACCGTTTCGTTCTCGCGTTCTGCGATCATCTTGTAGGCCAACGCTTGTCCCTCGCCGACGTCTTCCGTTCGGCGGTTTGTTGGCAGCGGCTTTGGGCGGCAATTCGCTGGGAGTGTGACAATTTGGTGGAAGCGCCGCCGCAAGATGCGGCAACGCGCAACGTGTGGTCGCGCCTACGCCAACTTTCCCATCAAGGTCGGCATGTCGAGCGCCGCCGAGTTGACGTTGACGCTGCGTGCGTAGCGCATCTGCGGCCCCTCGAAGGTGCAAGTGACCGTGTCGCGGAACGCCGATTCGACGAACGTCCAGGTCATCTCGAAGGTGCGCAGGTCGCGCCAGGTCCCGCTCGCGACCACGCGCATGACGTCAGGCTGATACTCATGATGCAGCTTGTTGCCGGTCATCGTCGTGGTGCCCTCGCGCGGCGCATCGAGACCGACCTCGATCGTGTGCGTGCCCCTGGCGTCCTCGAGCGCGAAGGTGCAGGTGTTGCCGGCGAAGGCGAGATTGACCGACTTGATCGCATCGGCATTCTCCGGCATCTGCCAGGTCTTGCCGGAAATCACCGCTACGACCGGCGACGATGCCGGCGCCAGTGGCGGCAACAACTGCAAGGCCGCGGTCCGTCCCTTCAGCCTGTCGGCGTCGGCGTCGGCATCGCTCGTCGCCGCCGTGGCAGAGAACATCGCCGGGAAATGCCGGAACACCAGCTTGTTGAAACCACTGCGTTGCGGAATGCCGGCGGTGATCGCCAGCACCGCATTATGCTTGGGGAAGACGAAGCTGAGCTGGTCGAACAGGCCGTCGGCGTAGAACGTCTCGGGCCCGATCCACCATTGATAGCCATAGGTGTCCTTGACGTGCGGCTGCTGCACCGCCGCCACCCAATCGGCCGGCAGCACCTGCTTGCCGTTCCACATGCCGTTTTGCGCATGCAGGATGCCGAGCTTGAGGCAATCGACCGTCTTCCAGCTCAGACCATTGGCTCCGGGCGAGATGCCTTCCGGCCCGACCGGCCATTCATAGCCCGAGATTCCGAGAGGATCGAAAAATCGGGGCTTCAGATAATCCGCCACCGCCTCTCCCGTCGTCTTGGTGACGATGGCCGACAGCAGATAGGTCGCGGCCGAAGTGTAGACCCATTTGGTGCCCGGCTGGTAGACCACCGGGATCTTGAAGAACTCGGCGACCCAGCTGGTCTTGATCGGTCGCCACGCCGACCCGGATGTCATTGAAGCGTGACCGGTGCGCATGGTCAGGAGATCCTCGACCGTCATCGCGGCGAGCTTGTCGTCGACGACCGGCGGCAGCTTGTCCTTGAAGAACCACACCACCTTGTCTTGCAGGCCAAAGCGCTTGTCGGCCATGGCGAGCCCGACCGCGCACACGGTGACGCTCTTGGTCAGCGAGTGCATCATGTGGTTGCGATCGGCGCGGTACGGCGACCACCAGCCCTCCGCGACCACCTTGCCGTTGCGCCAGAGCATGAAGCTGTGCAGCTCGTAACCCTGGCGATCGACCTCGTCGAGAAAATCCAGGATCGCGGATGGCGCGATGCCCTGCTCATCCGGCCGGCCGCGTGACAATCCATCGGCGAAGGCTGGCTCGGCCTGCGCCGTTGCCGCCATGGCGGAGCGTCCCTCGGGGGACAACAGGACGGCGGCGCCGCCCAGGAACAGTTGCAACGCCCCGCGCCGCGACGGGCGACCTGATGCGAGACTGTCGGTTTCTTGATTGTTGCTGGGCATAGGCCGTCCTCTGGAGGAGAACGGAGGTTATGGCGCCGGCCCGCGCTGTCAACGTATCCGGCGCGCATGGCCCCTCAATGAAAAACCCCGCCTTGGGCGGGACGCCAAGGCGGGGAAAGGTTCATTGGGTAGAAATCCACGCGCTTGGAAAAAGCGGCGCGAGGAAGTAGCGGCGTCAGTCTTAGTGGGACCGGCCATTCAGACAACAGGATTAAAGCGCGCACCCCGCCGGGACTTTTTCCCGACCTGGTCGGAAAAAATCCCCAAACCCGGCCCGCCGGCGCGGCTCACTGCACCACGTCGAGCCTGACATTCGCGACACCCTTGCCAATCATGCCGAGCGACTGCGCGGCGGAATACGAGACGTCGACGATACGCCCGGGAACATAGGGTCCGCGATCGTTGACGCGGACGGTGACGGAACGGCCGGTCTTGACGTCGGTGACCCGCAGCCTGGTGCCGAACGGCAATGTCGGATGCGCGGCGGTCAGTTCGTGCCCGTCGAACTTCTCGCCGCTCGCGGTCTCCTGCTGATCGCTGTAGAAGCTCGCGACGCCCTGCGACGCAATCTTGGTCTCGACGGTCTTGTGTGAGGCGTATGGCCTGTGGATGCGCGCGGCCGCGACGCGTGTCCGTGTCGGCGACGATGCAGCGTGCGTCGGTTGGTCCGGGGCGGACCGGCTCGCGAGTGCCTGCGAGCGCTGGCTGACGACCGACGACTGGGCGCAGGCTGCAAGCGACGCTGCGCCGATCATCAGGGCGAACAGCCGGAGCGGCTTTCGCGTTTGAGCAAACAGGATCGCGGGGCGAACTCGCCGCGCGTTGCGTTCAACGTCGACGTACCGAATCACTGCATCGTCGCGTAACATGTTGCATCCCCAACTCGCGCCCCAGCCCAAGCCGAAAATCCAACACTCGCCTTATGAGCCGAATCCAATCAGGGCAGAACGGAGGCGGAGCGCGGCGAGAGGTGCCTGGCGCGACGCGATTTCCCATCAGCTGTGATGGATGCGCCACACAACCCAGGGGATTGATCAAAAAATCACGGCGTGGGCGTCCCGCTCAGGTGGCCGATGCCCGCGCCCGTTACCGCCAGTTTCGGTTCCCGAAACTCCCCAACCTCTCCACCCTCTCGCCTTGCTTTGGTCAAACCGGACTGGAGTTGTGGGGTCAGGGCCAGGGGTCGATACAGAGCGTAAATTTGCCGGCCGCCCATTTGCGGTTGACCTTGGACTGATACGGGGACCGCCATGCAATCCACACTGAAAGACGCAGATCCGCACGATATTTTCGCGATCGAGCCGAGCTTCGCCGCGACCCGCGCCGACCCCGCTGCAACGCTAGCGCCGGCCGGCGCTGGAGCGGCAGGCCAACGCGAACCGTATTTCGGCCCGACCCTCGCCCCCTCACCCGTGCCGCAGGCGGCGCCGACGACCCCGGCGCCTTCCGCCGCAGCCGTGCCGCCGGTCGTACCGGCCTATGGCGCCGCGAGCCATGAGGGCAAGCTGGACGACATCAGGCTCGAGCGTGGCCCGCGCCCCACCAACAAATGGGCGATCCGCGCCTTCTGGTTCGTGTTCGCGATCGTGAGCGCGATGGGCGCTGCGGCGTGGCAACATTACGGACATCGCGTCAAGCAGATCGTGGTGGAGTACGTGCCCCAGGTCGAAGCGCTCGCGTCGCTGCTGCCGGGCAAGGCGGCACCTGCTCCGGTTCAGGCGCCCGCAGCGCAAGCGGCGGCCGATCGGCCCACCGACGCAGCGCCCGCCGCTGCCCCGCAGGAG
>NZ_DDOP01000066.1:0-265578 GCF_002341725.1 Bradyrhizobium sp. UBA2491 | reverse complement strand
GACGCGTTTTCTTCACGCGAACCGGTACTCACTTCGCTTGAAAACGCTCTGATAGAGAGACAGGACATGCTGGTCGAACGCGGGGTCGAGGTGCTGAATGTCGAGGTCGTCGGTGACGCCTACGCGATCGCCTCGAACTATCTGCGCAAATCCGGCGTCATCCCCGACACTTTCGCCACCAACGAGCGCCTGCTCGGCATCATCGTGAAGCTGTTCCAGCGCGGTGAACTGAATCGCCTCCGTCTCGCCAACAGGGCGATCGCGAAATTCGAGGCCGAGACGCTGGTGGTCGCCTGAGCGTCAACCCGGAGACTTCAATGGAAGCCGCTATCGATCGCATCATGCAGACATACGATCTGCTGCTCAACCGCACGTCCGCCGCGAGCGACGAAGCGCGGGCGAAGGTGACGGAGTACGTGCAGACGCTGTTCGAGGCCGGCGAGCGCGATACCCACAGGTTGACGGTGTGCGGACTGACGTATCTGCGCCAGCTCGACGGCAGCACCGACCATGTCAAGGCCGGCTATACCGGGCTGTAGGGCCGCCGGGGCAGGCGGCCGACCATTCTTCGCCGGGACACTGAGTATGCTGCGTCGCTTGCAGAACACACATCCGCATGCTCGCGACAGGATTTGCCCGAGCTTTGCGTCTCGTTCCGTCTTTACTGATTGGATTTTCCGATAAACAGAAGATATTTGAAGAGAGGGCTTCCGTCGTTGGGCAGCTCAATGCCAACGGAGACTTCCACTCTCTCGTCATTTCGCCGGGCCGGGTGTCAGGTGGCGCCGGATACGGCAATTCACGTAACCCGCCCGCAATATTCTCATGAAAAGGCGGACTGTTGAAAAGATCACGGCGCCCCCTAAAATAGCGTCTATTGCCGTCACCGTTTACCCGATCGACCTCGAATGCTTGCGCTCTCTAGTCCAATCGAAGATGATGCCCGCCTTGCCGTGCTCGAGCGCTATCAGGTTATCGAGACGCCGCCTGAAGCCGTTTTTGACGATATCGTCTCGCTCGCCAAGGGTATCTGCGATACACCGATCGCGCTGGTGAGCCTCGTTGAACGTGACAGGCAATGGTTCAAGGCCTGCATTGGGCTCGGGATCACGGAAACGCCGCTCGACCAATCGGTCTGTGCGCATGCGGTGGTCCAGCGATCGACCCTCATCATTCCGGACCTCACCCTTGACGATCGCACCAGGGACAACCCGCTGGTGATCGGAGAACCCTGGCTGCGCTTCTATGCCGGCGCCTTGCTGACCTCTCCGGAAGGAGCCGTCCTCGGAACGCTGTGCGTGATCGATGACAAGCCGCGGCCGGGTGGACTCACTGCCCCTCAGACGGCTGCGATCGAAGCGCTGGCACGGCAGGTGATGGCACTGCTCAATCTGCGTCGCGGCGTCGATATCCGTGACGACGTCCTGGTTGCGCAACAGCAGTCACAAAGAGCAATCGAAACGCGGGCCCGCGCTAGCGAAACCCTCAATCAGCGGCTTCAGGCGGAAGGTGTCCGCCAGCAGCAAGCGCAGGAGGCAGGCCAGATCGGCACCTTCGACGTCGATATTGCAACCGATACCATCCGGTTGTCGGCCGAAAGCTGCAAGATTTTTGGTGTTCAGGAACAGGAACTCCACAAAGTTTCCGACCTGGAGATGCTGGTGCTTGCCGCGGATGCGAAACTGGCGTCGAACGCGGAGATGCGCCGCGACGGCTCCGCCATTTCCGTGGCGGTGTATCGGATCAAGCGTGCCGGCGACGGTGCGGTACGCTGGGTCGAGCGGCGGGGAAACTTCGTGTATGGCGCGGACGGCGAGCCACGTCGCTTTACCGGAACGCATCAGGACGTCACCGAGCGAAAATTGGCGGAGCAGCGGCAGGCCGCGCTTCTCAAGCTCGGCGATGATATTCGCGACGCCACCACGACGGCAGCGATCATCGCCACCGCATCGCGCGCGCTCGGCGAAACGCTCAGGGTCGCGCGCGCCGGCTACGCGGCTGTCGACGTCGCCGCCGATACTTTCGACGTCGAACGCGACTGGACTGGATCGAACGTCGCCAGCATCACCGGACAATTGGCGCTGTCGAAGTTCAAAGCGACGATCGATCGAATCCGTTATGGCGATACTCTTGCCGTCGCCAACATCCGCTCCGCAGGTTGGCTCGAAGCCGACCTTGCAACCTATCGGGACATCGGGGTCCAGGCGCAGATCGTCGTACCCCTGCTCAGGTCCAGTGAACTGGTTGGGTTGATGTTTGCTCACAGCGCAGAGCCACGCACCTGGAATCAGCAGGAGCTGGATTTTACCTATGCTGTGGCCGACCGCACCTATGCGGGTCTTGCCAAGGTGCAGGCCGAGGCCCAGCAGCGCCTGCTCAATCAGGAACTCAGCCACCGATTGAAGAATACCCTTGCATTGGTCCAGGCGATCGCCGCCCAGACGCTGAAGCACGCGGCCGACAAGGAGGCGGTAAACGGATTCAGGCAGCGCCTGTTGGCGTTGAGCAAGGCGCACGATGTCCTGCTGCAACAGAGCTGGTCCGCGGCGCGCATCAAAACGCTCGTGGCAAGCGTGCTGTCCTTGCACGTGGATTCGGCGCGACTGGCAATCGATGGTCCCGATATCCTGCTTGGACCAAAAGCCGTGCTGTCGCTGTCGTTGCTTTTGCACGAACTTGCCACAAACGCGGTCAAGCATGGCTCGTTGTCGATCGAGCGAGGAAGAGTCACGTTGACCTGGTGGATCGACCATGCCGCACCGAAGCCGGCGGTCGTCCTGACGTGGAAGGAGACCGGCGGGCCTCCAGCCACGAAGCCGGCTGTCGAAGGCATGGGCTCGCGCATAATTCGCATGGGCCTTGCAGGAACCGGTGAGAGCATGCTGGATTATACGTCTTCGGGCTTCATCGCTGAGTTTCGTGCGCCTCTTGCACTCGTGACCGAGAACTAAGGCATGATCCGGAAGGCGTGAAGCGGCTTTTCTTGCCACCAGCGCGGCGTTTGCGCCGACAATATGCAAAGGAGCCGCAACGGCCATGCCGATTCAATCTTGTCTCGTCGCGCTCTAGTGGCGCAGCATGAAGCGAGGGCATTCCTCTGAAAAAGTGGCGGCGCGGGTTCTCGTTTGTATCGTCGAGGACGAGCCGCTGCTTCTGATTGCAGCTGCGGATTTCCTTTCTGATGCCGGGTTTGACACGCTCGAAGCCAGCAATGCCGACCAGGCGATTGCCTTGCTGCAACAGCGCGACGACATTGCCGTGGTGGTGACGGATTTCGACATGCCGGGATCAATGGACGGTTTGAAGCTTGCGTTGGCCATTCGCGAACGATGGCCGCCCGTCGAGATTATCGTGGTCTCCGCGGAGATCGCGCTGACACCCGAACAACTGCCTGTCCGCGGCCGGTTCCTCGCCAAGCCCTATGATCCGGATCACCTGGTGGGCATGATCAGGGCATTTGCTGCAACCGCCTAGTTCATATTGCGCTCGGCTGTCGGCAAGGCCGCACCAGGTGCGTGAAGTCGGTGCCTTGTCTTGTTGCAACACGACGCGCCGCAGCGTCCGTTCGTCCGGTCATTCCTGGCGTTCGACGGAATTGAACGTGGCGAGCCGTAGCCGTTCCGATCGCGTCCGGGAAGTTGAGCGCGTGAACGCGCACCGTCGCACGTGTGCCGGAGCCCCACGATCGGGTGAATCGGGTAATTCTCCGCGAGGTTCTTGCTTCAGCGAGTTGAGCCATCCCACGAAGTCACGGTGCGAACTCTGCCTGGACCTCGCCGAGCAGCGCCAAGCCACCCAGCCGACCCAGTTCGTCCGAACATTTCGCGCTCTTGCCATAGCAGCCGAAGGCGACGGTCACGCGTTGCGACAGCGGACCGATGCAGGGAAGGCCGGTCTTGCCGAACGTGGTCATGCAAGGCACGACGCGACGCTCCTCGACATCAAGGCCGGGAATGCGCGTGCGGATCTGCTGCTCCAGCCGATCGGCCACTGCGATCGAGCCACCTGATCTGAACCAGTCCTTGATGTCAGTCTCGTTCTCGAGCGCAACGTCGACCGGATCACCGCCGAGCTTCAGCCAATTTTGACCGTCCGGGTAGAGGATTGGCGGCAGGATGTAGGGATTGTCGCCCTTGGGCCCGAAACAGCGCATCGACGGCATGTCGGCCAGGCGTCGAACCTCCGCTGTGCCGAGCCGGAACAGCGCCGCGGTGCGGGCATAGACCGTGAAACCCAATGATCGACCGAGCAGTGACTGGGTATGTCCGCCTGTTGCGACGAGAACGCGTTCGGCCTCGACACTGCCCGATGCGGTCCGGATTGTCACGCCAGCGCCGTTCTCTGAAATTCCGACGGCGGCTTCGGCGACGATCCTGGCGCCGGCGCGCTCAGCGGCGATCGTCTGCGCCCGGACCAGGCGACGCGGGCTGATATGTCCGGCGTCGCGCGGTTCGAAATAGCCGCGCATTCCGGCCATCAGGCCGAGAAACGGAAATCGCTTCGCAAGCCCCGCATCATCGTACGCCTCAACCGGGATGCCGGCCTCCGCGGTGATCTTGCCGACCGCGGCGACGTCCGCGCCGTCGCGGGGGCCGACGTGAAGCACGCCGACCTCGCGGTAGAAGTCGAGGCCGCTTTCCGCGGAAATCTCGCTATAGCGTGAAATCGCCGCGCTGTTGGCCTGTCGCCAGAACGGGTGCGCGTCGAAACGGCGCGTGATGCGGCCCTCGTCGTAGTGGCTGCCGAAAACCCCGCCATGGCGCGCAAAGTCGGCCGGCTCGTCGGGCCCGATCAGCGCCACTTCGTGGCCCATCTTGCTCAGATGGCGCGCCGCCGCGGCGCCGATCAGGCCACGTCCGACCACCGCAAGTTTCATTGCTCTATGGACGCTCACGACAAACGCCTCTTGCTTGATTGCATTCGAGTGCATCGCTCGCGAAGCGCCCCGCGACTCGGCGAGGGCGCTTGCGAGTTGCCTTGATGCCATTCAATAATCTGTTGCCTGGCCGCGCAACTCTCCTCTGGCCGCAGCGTGGCATTTTTTCCTCACATATCGGTTGGCTTGGTCTTGGTATGATATTTCGATTGAAACATCATACATCCCCGGGTACCGTTTTCCCGCCGGGTCAAACAAAGCTGCTGAATTCAAGTAGCGTCATGCGGGGGCATGAAGTTGCGTTACGTTTCGTCGCGTCTGTTTCTCATCTCGGCATCCATGATCGCCTTGGTCTGTCCGGTCCGCGGACAGACCGCAACAACGCAGGCAGGTCCCGAACGGCTTCCGGCCGTCACGGTGACGCCACCCGAGGCGAGGCCGAAGCGCGCTCCGCGTAGTCCGCAGCGCGATTGGCGCAGAGCCAATGCGCCGCGATCGCAACTGGCGGCGAGGCGGCCTCTGCCGGTGCCGGCATCGCCCGGCCCGGGAGCGTTTTCGTCGTCCCCCGGGCGCGGCGAGGTGTCGAGTGCGGTCACGGCACTGCCGGCCGCCGTCACTGTCGTTGATGCTCCGACGATCACACGCATGCCGGTGGCAAGTTACGGCGATCTGTTCCGGTCGCTACCCGGTTTCGATATCTCGAACTATGGGCAGGGCGGCATCGGCTACGGCCTGTCGATGCGCGGTTACACCGACGGGGAGCATGGGCGCGACATCGCCTACTTCATCGACGGCGTGCCGTTGAACGAAGTGTCATCGCTGCACACGCCGAACTATGCCGATCTCAACATCCTGCTGCCCGAGACGGTCAAGCGGATCGAGGTGGTGCGAGGGCCGTTCTCGGTCGAATACGGCGATTCCAATCTCGGCGGCTCGGTCAACATCGTCACCAAGGAGTCCGAGCCGTTCGCGACCGTCGGGGTCTCCGGCGGCACCCAGGGCACGATTCGCGGCGTCGGCACCTACAGCACCACCCAAGGCGCCTGGTTGCCGTATCTCGCGCTCGAGGGCTATCACACCGACGGCTATCGCGATAACAGCTTCGTCGACCGCTACAATTCCTTCAACAAGGTGACCACGACGCTGCCCGACGGCGCGACCGTCTCGTTCCGGGCGCAGGCCTATGGCACCGAATTCGGCGCGCCCGGCTATGCCAACCGCGACGCCATCGAGGCGGGGCTGATCTCGGAGAAGTCGGCGACCAATCCGACCGATGGCGGCAACAAGCAATTGCAGAATTTCGTCATGAACTATTCGGCGGGCGCCACGGACCAGGAACTGAAGGGCGCGCTGTTTCTCAGTCACGACTACTTCAACCGTTACGCCGATTTCGGCGGCGGGCAGCGTTGGCAGCACGATGACCGCACCATGGCGGGCGGACGGGTCAGCAAGGTCTGGACCGGCGCCATCGGCGATGACATTCCGGTTCAGGTGCTGGTCGGCAGCAACTGGCGTACCGACGTGATCAATGCCTACCAGGCGCCGACGACGGCGCGAACGGTGACGGGCGCGCCGGTTGTCAATCTGGGGCTGACCGAGACCAATCTCGCCGCGTTCGGCCAAGTGCAGGTCAAGCCGCTGCCGTGGCTGAAGTTCACCGCCGGCGGACGTTTCGACCAGTTCATCTATGACATCAATGACCGGATCACGCCGGGCGGCACGCCGGATATCTCCAACGGCATCACCAGCCCGAAAGTCGGCGTCGCGATCACGCCGGTGAGTTGGCTAGAAGTCTTCGCCAATTACGGACAGGGTTTCCGCAGCATCGACGTCCCGCTGGAACTGATCGGCAATCCCGGCTTGCAGCCGTTCAAGATCGCGAGCGCGGAGGCGGGCGGTCAGCTGACCTTCAGCCGTTTCCGTTTCCTCGGCAGCTATTGGACCACCGAGTCGGAGAACGAGTCCTTTCAGGCCGCACCGGGATTGCCGGTGACATTCCTGGGGCGAACGCGCCGTGAGGGATTCGATCTCGACGGACGCTATTATGTCGTGAAGCAGGGGGCGGACAGCGTCTCACTGTTTGCCAATTACAGCGGCGTCGAGGCCGTCATTCTGGGAACGCCGTTCACGGAATACGTTCCGAGCGTTCCGAAATACGTCGCCAATCTCGGCATCGATTTCGACGTCGCGACCGTCAATGCGCAGCGGCTGTCAGGCTCAGCCTATGTGACCTTCGTCGGCAAGAAATACATGACCCAGGATGGCCAGATCACGACTTCGCCGTACCAGCGCGTCACTGGCAAGCTCGCCTATTCATGGCCGGAGGGCTGGTCCGCTTTCACGCAGGCCACATGGTATCCGGGCGACCGCCTGAGCGAGGTCGCGTTCAATTTCGGCGATGCGGTGACCGCGACATCGGCCGACATCTTTGTCAGCCCTCAGCCACGGCTGGTCGTGCTGGGGGGACTGTCCTATCGCTTCCCGACCGTGGTTGCTGCTAGCGCTCCCGCAATGGTGACGAAATGAAAACTGCTCTACTTTTGGTTCTGGGCGCCGGCCTTGGCTTCGCGTCGGTGCAATCGGCATTTGCGCATGACGTGTGGCTCACCGTCGGCGGCAAGGCTTCGAACCGTCGTGCCGTCGTCAACTATGGTCATCCCAACGACCGTCCGCCCGCGGTCGCCGACAAGATCGTCGACCTCGTCGCGATCAACGCCAAAGGCCGCGTCTCGCTGCTCGCCGGCATCGAACCGAAATCCGAGAAGGGCATTCTGGTGGTCGAAACCAGGCCATTCGCCGACGACACACACATGCTGCTGGCGGCGCGGTACGACAACGGCTTCTGGGTAAAGTTGCCGGACGGTTCCTATCGCAACGCCACGCGGCGACTGGTTCCCGACGCCGCTGACAGCATGTGGTCGGTGAAGTTCGCCAAGGCGCTGACCGGCTCCGGGGCGCCCTGGGACACAGTCCTGGGCCAGGAACTCGAAATCGTTCCGCTCTCGGACCCGGCGAAGACCGGCATTGGGCAGACGCTTCACCTCAAGGTGCTGTTTCACGGCAAGCCGCTCGCGGGCGCCGAGGTCGAACGCGGGGACGGGGTGACTGCGGTCGCGGAAAAGGATATTCCGCGCTTCTCCACGGATGCGGACGGCGTCGCCGCGGTGCCGCTGGTCAAGGCCGGTCCGCATTTGCTGGTGATCGATCACAAGGTGACGCCGTCGGCTTCGCCCGATCAGGCCAATGCGGACCTCTACAATGCCACTCTCTGGTTTAACGTTGCCAAGTGATGACTGAACAGTTCGGGGCCGGAGCCGATGAACGACGCCCGCTGGCCTTCCGGGTCTTCGACGACGCACCCGCGGACGCCCGGACGAAGTCATACCTGCTCGGCGCGCTTCTGATACTGGTGAATGTCGCGGTCTGGCTGTGGGCCTATCTCAGCTTCCGCGACTATCCGTTGCTGCTCGGAACGGCATCGCTGGCCTACACGCTCGGGCTGCGCCATGCCGTCGATCCCGACCATATCGCGGCGATCGATAACGTCACCCGCAAGCTGATGCAGGAGGGCAAGCGCCCGGTCGCGGTCGGGATGTTCTTTGCGTTGGGCCACTCGACCGTCGTCGTTGCGGCATCGCTGCTGGTCGCACTGTCGGTCGGCGCCCTCGAAGCCAGGTTCGAAGGCTTCAAGGAATACGGGGGCGTGATCGGGACAGGAGTTTCGGCGGCGTTCCTGCTGCTGATCGCGCTCATCAACACGATGATCCTGATCTCGGTATATCGCGCCTTCCAGGCTTCCCGGCGCGGTGACCATGTCACCGAGGAGGAACTACAGAACGTGCTGAACCAGCGCGACTTCCTCGCTCGCATGCTGCGCTCGCTGTTCGCCCTCATCACCAGGAGCTGGCAGATGTATCCGCTCGGCTTCCTGTTCGGCCTCGGCTTCGATACCGCGAGCGAAATCGGCTTGCTGGGGATCGCGGCGGCGCAAGGCTCCGCCGGCTTGCCGGTGTGGTCGATCCTGGTATTCCCGGCGTTGTTCACCGCCGGCATGTCGCTGATCGACACCGCCGACGGGATCATCATGGTGCAGGCCTATGGCTGGGCGTTCCGGCAGCCGGTGCGCAAGCTCTACTACAATCTGACCATGACGCTGATCTCCATCGTCGTGGCCCTGCTGATCGGCGGCATCGAGGCGCTCGGCCTGATTGCCGGCAAGCTCGACCTGCATGGGCCATTCTGGGATCTTGTCGGCCGCATCAGCGACGACTTCAGTCTCCTCGGATACCTCATCGTCGGCGTATTCATCGCGGCGTGGCTGATTTCGATGCTGGTGTTCCGGCTGGCACGGCTCGATCAGGTCGAAGGCCAGGGCAGTAGCGGCTGACGCGCTCGCAACGGCCAAAGGCAGGCTGGGACAATTCGTCATATGGCCGTCGTGCAACACTGTTGCGCGATCGATGGAATCTGTCGCCGAGCAATTTTGACTCGCTGTTGCGCTGTGATACGCGTGAAGCGGGGTATGAGATGAGGCGGTTCGTTCTCAGGCAGCGTGTGGGCAGGGCGGCGGCGTTTGTCGCAGCGTACGCGCTTGTCCTCAACGTCATCCTCTCGAGCCTCCTCGTCGCCAGCATATCGCCTGCGGCCGCAGCAGCCGGCCAGATCCTCTGCATCAACAGCGCCGACGCCGGCGTCGCCCACGATGACGCCGGCAAGAGCGGGCGTAGCGGCGCGATCCATTGCCCGCTGTGCATCGGCCATCACGTCACCGGCGCGCTGCCGCCGCCGGCGTTCGCGCTCGGCGCTCGGCTGCCGGTCGCGGTCGCGACGATCCGTGCGTTCGAGGCGCGGTTCGTTGCACGGTTCCGATCCCACGATCATCAATCCCGCGGACCTCCGGCACTGACCTGACTGCCGGCGCTTCGGCGCCATTCGTTCGTCAGTTGAAATCCGGAGTCCTGTCATGTCATCCGCCATCGCGCGGCTGCGAGCCTGTGCGCTCGCCGGCACCACCGTCGCATTCATTTCGCCCGTAAACGCTCAATCCACATCGCAATCGACGCTGCCATCCGTCACGGTCGACGCGCCCCAGCCGCGGCGCGACGCATCGGTGCGTCCGCAGCGCCGCGCCGCGCGCAGTACGCCGGCGCGGGCGGCGCCCGTTCCTGCCGCCCCGGTGCAAGCGGCCTCGGGTGAGGGCGGCGGCACCCGTGCCGCGCTGGCCGTGCTGTCGGCGCAGCAGGCGCTGAAGGAGATCAGCAACACGCCGGGCGGCGTCGCGCTGGTGCCGGCCGATGCCTACCGCAACTCGACCGTGGCCAACACGATCAAGGACATCCTCGATTATGTCCCCGGTGTCTTCGCGCAGCCGAAATGGGGCGACGATACGCGGCTCTCGATCCGCGGTTCAGGCCTGTCGCGCAATTTCCATCTGCGCGGCATCCAGCTCTACATGGACGGCATTCCGATCAACACCTCCGATGGTTACGGCGATTTCCAGGAGGTCGACCCGACCGCCTATAAATACGTCGAGGTCTACAAGGGCGGCAATGCGCTGCGGTTCGGCGCCAATTCGCTCGGCGGCGCGATCAATTTTGTCACCCCGACCGGGCGCGATCCGAATCCGAACGGCGCATCGTTCGACTTTGGCGCCTTCAACACCAGGCGGCTTCAGGTCAATGCCGGTGGCGCGAACGGGCCGTGGGATGGCTTCGTCACCGCGTCCACGCAGGCCTCGGACGGCTTCCGCGATCACAGTTTCGGCTCGAGCAACAAGCTCAGCGCCAATGTCGGTTACCAGATATCGCCCGATGTCGAGACCCGGTTCTACTTGAATGCCAACGAGGTGCGCCAGCGCATCCCGGGCAGCGTCGACCGGACGACGGCGCTGACGTCGCCGACCACGGCCGCCGCGGTCAATGTCGCCAATGACTGGCAGCGCAACATCGACACGGTGCGGATCGCCAACAAGACGACCATCCGCCTTGACGACGCCCAGCTCGAGTTCGGCGCGTTCGGCGTCGACCGGCACCTGATGCATCCGATCTTCCAGTGGCTCGATTATCGCTACAAGGACTATGGCGGCTTCGTGAAGTTGACCGACGACCGTAACGTCGGTGGTTTCCGCAACCGGTTCGTCGCCGGCGTCAACATCCTCAACGGCACCATCGATGCCCAGCAGTTCGTCAATGTCGGCGGCTTCAAGGGCGCGCAGACGTCGTCATTGCGACAGACACCGGAGAACTATTCGGCGTTCGCGGAGAATTCGTTCTACTTCCTGCCGAACGTCGCCTTCGTCGCCGGGACGCAATATTTGTTTGCGGTGCGCGACCAGCACGTCAACTTCTCGACCAATGGCGACCTCAACGGCCGCAGCAGCTTCAGCCTTTGGAGCCCCAAGACCGGGCTGTTGTGGCAGGTCGATCCAAGCTGGCAGGTGTTCGGCAACGTCTCGCGCAGCGCCGAGGTGCCGAGCTTCGGCGAGAGCGTCAGTCCGAACTTCCTCAATCCCACCCTCCCGAACATCCCGTTCTTCTCGATCAAGCCGCAGACCGCGACGACCTACGAGATCGGCACCCGCATGAAGCGGCCGGACTATGCCTGGGAAGTCACGCTCTATCGTTCCGAGATCGATAACGAGCTACTCTGCCTCTACAGCGCGTTCGGCAATTGCAACGTCACCAATGCCAACAAGACGATCCATCAGGGGATCGAGGCCGGCGCGGGCGCGGCCATCGTCCGCGACCTCTTCGTGGGAGGACAGGCGCCGGACAAGATCTGGCTCAACATCGCCTATACGTTGAACGATTTCCGCTTCGACAATGATCCGGTGTTCGGCAACAACCAGCTGCCCGGTGCGCCGCGCCACTTCGTGCGGGCCGAACTGCTCTACAAGCATCCGATCGGGCTTTATGCCGGACCCAATCTGGAATGGGTGCCGCAGGCCTATTTCGTCGACAGCGCGAACACGCTGATGACGTCGGCTTACGCGATCTGGGGCTTCAAGGCGGGCTTCGACAATGGCGGTCCGGTGTCGGGCTACATCGAGGCGCGCAACATCGCCAACAAGGCCTATATCGCAAGCGCCAGCATCATCGATCGCGCCAATGCTGCGTCTCCGTTGTTCGAGCCCGGCACGGGCAGGGCAATCTATGCCGGATTGAAATACCGGTGGTGATCGCGTGAGGTCGCCCCGCGAGGTGCGACAATTTGCGCACCCGCTCGTGCACCGTCCGGCTTGCCGAAGTGTGTGGCGAATGGTCGCTAAGGGCGACCAGACGCCATACCGGCGAGCGATTCCTTTGGGTGGTTCGCTTCCCGGTTGACGCGTTGCGCCACGTGACCGGATGCGGCCAATGATCGATCGGCTGCCTCTCAAAAATTCAGGAGGAAGCCTCATGTTCTCGTCCCACATGCGCCTGGCCGGCGCGGTCGTCGCGCTGTTGCTTGCGGCGAGCGCTCCGGCGGCCGCGCAGCAGCTCGAGCTCAAGCTGATGGCGCCGGCAGCACCGGGTGGCGGCTGGGACCAGACCGCGCGTTCGATGCAGCAGGCGCTGGTTGCCGCCGGTGTCGCGCGCAGCGTGCAGGTCACCAACGTTCCCGGCGCCGGCGGCAGCGTCGGCATCGCGCAGTTCGTCAACGGCGCCAAGGGCGACGGCAATCAGATGATGGTGAATGGCTTCGTCATGGTCGGCGCGCTCGCCATGAACAAGTCGCCGGTGACGCTTGACCAGGTGACGCCGATCGCGCGCCTGACCGAGGAGATCCAGGTCATCGTGGTGCCGGCCAATTCGCCGCTGAAGACGGCGCAGGATCTTGCCGCCGCCGTAAAGGCCGATATCGCCAAGGTGACCTTCGCCGGCGGCTCGGCCGGGGGCGTCGACCACGTGATGGCGGCGCTGTTCGCAGGCACGGTCGGGGCTGATGCGAAGAAAATCAACTACATTCCGTTCTCGGGCGGCGGCGAGTCGCTCGCAGCGATTCTCGGCGGCAAGGTCACGGCGGGGATCTCTGGTCTCAGCGAGTACGAAGGCCAGATCAAGGCCGGCAAGCTGCGCGCGCTCGGCGTCACCTCGCCGCAGCGCCTGCCTGGCGTCGACATCCCGACCTTCAAGGAGCAGGGCATCGACCTCGTGCTGGCGAATTGGCGCTCGGTGGTCGCACCGCCCGGCATCACGCCGGAACAGCGCAAGACGCTGAGCGATGCCGTCGAGAAGATGGTCAAGTCCGACGCCTGGAAGGAAATCCTGAAGCAAAAGGGCTGGGATGACGCCTATCTCGGCGGCGATGCCTTCGCCGATTTCCTGAAGAAGGAGATCGCGCGGGTGACCGAGGTGCTGAAGTCGGTCGGCCTCGTGAAGTCATGACGCCGGACAGCGCTCCCGAACGAGCGGGCCGTCGGATCGATCGCGCCGGTGTCGTGATCGCGGCCGCGCTTGCCGCGCTGGCCGCAGTGCTGGTGTGGGACGCGAGCAAGCTGCCGTCGACCACGATGTACGGCATGGGGCCGGAGGCGATGCCGATCGTCATCGCCGTCGGTCTCGTCATCCTGGCGGTCGGCAATCTGATCGACGCGCTGCGCGGCCAATTGCCGGCGCGCGAGAGCATGGATCCGAAGCCGGTGTGGCTGATCATCGGCGGCCTTGCGCTGCTGATCGCCATCATCGGCTTCGGTGGCGGCTTCATCCTCGCCACCTCGGCGCTGTTCGTCACCACCTCGGCCGCGTTCGGCCGCCGCGCGGTGCTGGCTGACACCGTGATCGCGGTCGTGATCACGACCCTCATCTACCTCGCGTTCGACAAGCTGTTGACGCTGAGCCTTCCCGCCGGCCCGCTGGAGCGATTGCTGTGATGGATACGTTCGCCGCGCTGGCGCATGGCATGGCGGTCGCCATGCAGCCGATGAACCTGCTCTACGCCCTGATCGGCGTGTTCCTTGGCACCGCGGTCGGGGTGCTGCCGGGGATCGGCCCGGCGCTGACGGTCGCGCTGCTGCTGCCGGTGACCTACAAGCTCGATCCCGGCGGCTCGCTGATCATGTTCGCCGGCATCTATTACGGCGGCATGTATGGCGGATCGACCACCGCGATCCTGATCAACACGCCGGGCGAGAGCGCGTCGATGGCGACCGCGCTCGAGGGCAACAAGATGGCCAAGGCCGGCCGTGGCGGCCCGGCGCTGGCGACGTCGGCGATCGGCTCGTTCGTGGCGGGCACCATCGCCACCATTGGCCTTGCCTTCCTCGCACCATGGCTGGTCGACTTCGCCGTCAGGTTCGGGCCGGAGGATTATTTCGCACTGATGTGCGTCGCCTTCGTCACGGTGTCGGCGACATTCGGCGACTCGCCAATCCGCGGGCTGACCAGCCTGTTCATCGGACTGACACTCGGCCTGGTCGGCATCGACAAGCTCACCGGTCAGGCGCGGCTTGCCTTTGGTATTCCGGAATTGCTCGACGGCGTCGAGGTGACGACGCTCGCGGTCGGCCTGTTCGCGGTGGGGGAGGCGCTCTATGTCGCCTCGCGCCGCCATCACGCCGAGGAGAAGCTCGAGCCGGTGCGCGGCTCGCTGTGGATGACGCGGGAGGATTGGCGGCGGTCGTGGAAGCCATGGCTGCGCGGCACGCTGTTCGGCTTTCCGATCGGCGCGCTGCCGGCGGGTGGCGCCGAGATTCCGACCTTCCTGTCGTATTCCACCGAGCGGCGACTCACCAAACATCCGGAGGAGTTCGGCAAGGGCGCGATCGAGGGCGTCGCGGGACCTGAGGCCGCCAACAATGCCTCCGCCGCCGGCACGCTGGTGCCGCTGTTGACGCTCGGGCTGCCGACCTCGGCCACCGCGGCGATGATGCTGGCGGGCTTCCAGCAATACGGCCTCAATCCGGGGCCGCTGCTGTTCGCCGAGCGGCCCGATCTGGTGTGGGGCCTGATCGCCAGCCTGTTCATCGCCAATGGCATGCTGCTGGTGCTCAATTTGCCGCTGGTCGGCCTGTGGGTGCGGCTGCTCGCGATCCCGCAGCCTTGGCTGTATGCCGGCATCCTGGTGTTCGCGACCATGGGCACGATCGCGGCCAAGCCCTCGGTCGTCGAGCTGTCGATGCTGGCGGCGTTCGGCGTGATGGGGTTCCTGATGCGGCGGTTCGATTTTCCGATCGCGCCTGTCGTGATCGGGCTGATCCTCGGCCCGATCGCGGAAAGCCAGCTTCGCCGCGCGCTGGCGATCAGCCTCGGCGATCCGATGGTGCTGCTGCAAAGCCCGATGTCGGCGACGCTGCTGGGCGTTGCCCTGATCGCGCTATTGGCGCCGTTCGTGCTGAGGGGGCTGGGGCGCTTCAAGGCCAACGAGGATTAGAATCGATCGACGTTCGCTGTTTGTCGCAGCGGATGCCGGCGCTCGCCGTGTTGAAAGTCGCAATTGCGGACCGATATTGTCTGGGTCACCCCATCGTGCCCGGATCGACCGTCGCCTGTCATGCCATTCTTCCGGCTCAACGAAGACGATCTTCCTACCGTCGAAGCCGCAGATTTCGATCCCGAGGAAGTGCCGCGCGCGATCGCGGCCTTCGGCGGCGTCATGGTTACCAAGGGCATCGAGGTTGCGATGCACGAGCATCGCAAGGCGCAGCTCGTTCTGACCTTGCGGGGTGTCGTCCGCTGCGAAGCCGGCAAAAGTGTCTGGATCGTACCGCCGCGCTGCGCGGTGTGGATACCGGGCAATTATCCCCATAGCGTAACTGCGGCCGGACATGTCGAGGTCTGTTGCCTGTTCGTCGAACCGGAGGCGGCCGTGGCATTGCCGAAGCAATGCTGTGCGCTGTCGATCTCGCCATTGCTGGAGCGCTTGCTCGTGCATGTCACCCGGATCCCGGTGCTGTACGATATCGACGGCGCCGACGGCCGGATCGCTACGGTGCTGCTGGACCAATTGTCTCAGGCCCCCGTCGAGCGACTGAACTTTCCGATGCCCGCCGATGCCCGGCTGCGCAGGATTGCAGCCGCGATGATGGCCACCCCCTCCGATCGCGCGACGATCGATGATTGGGCCAACCGTATGGGCGTGGCGCCGCGTACCTTGACCCGCATCCTGCAACGCGAGACCGGCATGAGCTTCGGCCGCTGGCGGCAGCAGCTCCACATCCTGCTTGCGCTTCAGCGCCTCGCGGCGGGAGTCTCGGTGCAGATCGTGGCGCTCGATCTCGGCTATGGCGACGCCAGCGCCTTCGTCACCATGTTCCGCAAGGCGCTCGGCAAGCCGCCGGCGCGGTATCTGGCCGAGCGCCGCATCGCCGAGCTCTGACCAGAACTCGCAAGAGGTTGTCGCGTTTACGGAATGTGGCGAGAGGGACAATTTCGTATCCAGCTCTGACGTTGACGCCTCAGGAGCATGGATATGGATTCGCTCAGCCACGGCCTCGTTGCTGATGTCCTCGAACGACTGCATCGGGAAGCGGAAGCGGCGGATGCGCCGCTGATGCAGGCCTACGCCCATGAAGCCGTTGATGTCGAGAGAACGGTCAGCAAGTTCGTCGAAGCCGAGACTACGGACATGGCGGGGCTCTATCACGGGCTCGCCGGCAATTTTCTAAGCGTCTCCCGTGATTTTGGCCGATTTCTCTATATGTGCGCGCGAACCTGCAAGGCCGCTCGCATCGTCGAGTTTGGCTCGTCGATGGGGATCTCCGCCATCTACATGGCGGCTGCCTTGCGCGACATGGGCGGCGGCCGCCTGATCGGAACCGATCTCGAGCCCGGCAAGGTCGAACGGGCGCGCGCCAACGTTGCGGCCGCCGGGCTCGACGATCTGGTAGAGTTTCGGCTCGGCGATGCCCGGGAAACGCTGAAGCCCGGCGTCGGCGGCTGCATCGACATGGTGATGCTCGACGGCGCATTCACACTTTATCTTCCGATCCTCAAGCTGCTCGAGCCTCATCTCAAGCCGGGTGCCGTGGTCGTCGGGGAGAACGCGTTCGAACAGGGCTCCGGCTATCTCGACTACGTGCGCGATCCGCAGAACGGCTATCGCTCATTGCCGCTGCCGTTCGACCCGGGGCGCGGCAACGAGCTGACGATCAGGACGGCGTGATCCGCACGGCGCTGATATTCTGATGAAGGGAATAGGCCGTTGATCGAGCTCGTTTCGCCAAATTCCCAGCAGCGGCCGGTTTCGCAAGGTCGGGTCACGCGGATGCTGCTGCGTTGGCTGATGCGTTCTGCGCGCATCGCTGCGGCCGAGACGCTCGCGCCGCAGTTTCGGCTGCTCCAGCTCGAAGGCGGGGCACTCCGCGACGTTGCGTGGACCGTTGGCCAAAAGGTCCAGGTATCGATCGGGTCCGGCCTTGGGGCGCGCACCTACACACCGATGTCGTGGGACGCTGGCGCGGGTAGCATGCGATTGCTCACTTTCATACACGGCGACGGACCGGGCAGCCGCTGGGCAACCGGCTTGCAAGTGGGCGACGACTGTCAATTCTTCGGCCCGCGTCGTTCGCTCGACCTGTCCGGTCTCGACGCGCCGGTGGTGCTGTTCGGCGATGAAACTTCGTTTGCCTTGGCCGCCGCGCTTCGTCACGGTCCGCTGGCGGCCGGTGCAGTCGAGGTCTTCGAGGTCTCGGATGTCGGGGCGGCGCGGCCGGTGTTGGACGTCGTCGGGCTCCGCGAGGCGACGTTGATCGAGCGAATCGCGGACGATGTCCATCTCGGTGACGCCGAGGCCGAGCTGCTGCGCTTTGCCGCCAGAGGCGCGCATTTCGTGCTGACCGGCAAGGCCTCCTCGATCCAGCGCGTCAGCCGGGCGCTGAAGGCCGCCGGCGTCGTCCCATCGCGGCTACGAACCAAGGCCTATTGGGCTCCGGGCAAGGTCGGACTGGATTAGGCGATGGTTCGATACTACCGAGCCGCAGCCTGGGATGTCTTCGGGCAACTCTCGGCAAGTAAACTCTCGGCAAGTAAAAGGCCCGCTCCGGGGCTCGCATTTCGGAGCGGGCCAGTCTGGGCGCGGCAAGTACGGCCGCGGCGGGACCCTAGCCTGACATGCTGACACCACCCTGACGAACATCGAAAAAGCGAGGCGGCTGAACGCCGCCTCTCGCGATGATCGTTCAGTGAACGCTTCGCGGCCGGCTCACCATTTGTAGCCGAGGCTTGCGGTGAAGCGGCGGCGATCGCCATAGTAGCAGGAAGAGATTACCGCGCAGCTCGCGACATAGATCTTGTCGGTCACGTTGACGATGTTGAGTGCCGCGCGCCAGTTGTTGCCCCATTCGTAATGCACGGCGAGGTCGCCGAGCACGAAGGAGGGAACGCGCGCGGTGTTCAGATTGTCGGCGAACGAGGAGCCGACATAGCGCACGCCGCCGCCGAAGCCGAAGCCAGCCAGCGAGCCTTCGCGGAAGGTGTAGTCGGTCCACACCGAGGCGAAGTCACGCGGCGTGTTGGTTGGAACGGTGCCGATCAGCGCCGGATTGAGATCCTTGCTGACGAACAGCTCGTAGTTGGTGTAGCTCGCGACCAGTTTGAAATTGCGCGTGATGTTGGCGACCGCTTCGAGCTCGACGCCGCGCGAGGTGACCTCGCCGTTCTGGGTCTGGAACATCGAGTTGTTCGGATCCGTCGTCAGCGCGTTCTTCCGCTTCAGGTCGAAATAGGCGACGCTGAACCGGGCATTGAGCCCGACCGGCTCGTACTTCACGCCGACCTCGGTCTGCTCCGATGTCTCGGGCAACAGCAATTGGCTCTGCGCGTTGAGGCCGATGATCGGGTTGTAGCCGGTCATGTAGGAGACGTAGGGCGCGACGCCATTGTCGAAATTGTAGATCGCGCCGACACGGCCGGAAAACTTGCTGTCCTCGCGGCTCTGATCGGGCCCCATCCGGTTCTGGTTGACGAGATCGACCCAGTCCTGTCGGCCCGACAGTACCACGGTCAGGCGGTCGAGCTTGACCTGGTCTTGCAGGTAGAGCCCGGCCATGCCCTGGCTGAGATAGGCGTTCTGATACAACGGACCGCTGTAGGGCGCGTTGGTGCCGTACACCGGGTTGAGCAGATTGAGATTGGTGCCCACGCCAAAGCCCTGGCGGTCGTCGATGCCGTAGTGCTTGAGATCGAGGCCGAGCAGGGCGGTGTGTTGCAAGATGCCGGTGTTGAAGCGGTACTCGAGCTGGTTGTCGAGGTTGAACTGCAACGCGTTGCCGCGGGCGTAGAAATTGCCGCGCGCGAGATCGGCGGCAGCCGGCGTCGTGGCGTAGCCGAGCCCGTAGAGGCCGGTGTAGTAGACGTCGACATGCGCGGCGCGCGCGTTCTGGCGGAAGTCGAGGCTGTCGGTCAGGCTCTTCTCGACCTTGTAGCCGACGGTCTCCTGCTCGCGGCGGAACTGGTCGGCGCTGGGATCGCCCGTGAACAGGCTGGTCGGAATCTTACCGAACGGCGCGTTGGTGACGGTGCCGACATAGGGCAGGAAGTTCTCCGCCCTGGTGTTGTTATGTGCAGCCGTGGCGTACACCGTGACGCTGGTGTCGGCATCACGCCAGGTCACTGACGGTGCGAAGAAGAAGTTGTTGTCGTAGGTGTAATCGGTCTGCGTGCCGCCGCCCTGGGCCTGGCCCACGAAGCGGTACAGCACCTGACTGTTGCCTGACTGCGGCACCGCGCCGCCGATATCGAACGCAGTGTAGCCGTTGCCGAAATTGTTGACGCCGGCCTCGATGTAGCGAATGGGCTCGGCCGACGGCATCTTGCTCACGGCGTTGACGAGGCCGCCCGGCGCCGAGCCGCCGTACAGGATGCCTGAGGGACCGCGCAGCACCTCGACGCGTTCGAGGTTGAAGGGTTGCAGCTTCCAGCTGCCATAGGACGTGTAGAACAGTTGCAGGCCGTCGAGGAACAGCGATTCGTTCTGCGCCGGGAAGCCGCGGATCAGGAACCAGTCGTTGCGGAAATCGGAGCCGTAAGTGCCGCCGATGACGCCTGGCGAGTAGCGCAGCACCTCGTCGAACTTGCTGACGATCTTCTGGTCGCGGATCTGCTCGGCGCCGATGACCGTCACCGATTGCGGGGTCTGGATGATCGGCGTGCTGGTCTTGGTTCCGCTCGAGCTCTGCCGCGCCAGATAGCCGGTGACCGGGCCGTTGGCGCGCTCGTGCCCGCCGCCTGCGCTTGCGGCCTGCTGTGCGCTCTGCGGCTGTGCGCCCACCGGCGCGACCGTCGCGCGGCGCGCACCGCTCCGCGCGCGTGTGGTCCGTTGTGAGGGCTGCTGCTGCGATCGCGCCGATTGCCGGTGCGGCGCGTCGACCGAGACCGGCGGCAATTGCGTCTGCGCGAAGGCATCGTCCACGCCAGCAACCGAAAGCACAACCAAAGCCGAAGCAGCGATCCGCTGCGGCCGCATCCATCCGTCCGACATTCAACGCCCCAAAGAAAAGGTTTCTTCGGCCGTCGTTATCACGGCGATTTTCGGGAACAGCCCGCGCACGGTTAGAAGCTATCGAAGCTGTGCGCAAAGCGTGCGGGTGTGACCGGGAGACAACGGCGTATGATGCGCAATTGCACGCCTTGCGCGAGAATTTTGAATCGATCCAGTATTGAACGATTCAAGATTGAACGGTTCAAAGTCATCTGCTGACTGGCGTCGGCTCCGGCGAACTGCCCGCCGTGCTGTTCGCTTTCGGGTCATCAACCTCGGGTGGTGGTCAATCGGGAAGGGCGTCACGTCGCTCTGGCCGGTCGCCGCAGCCACACCGCAGGATGGGTCGGGACCGGGCCTTACGGGGCCGCTCCGGCCGGCTGGCAATCCCCGCCATCCCCACCATATCTGGCATAATTGAACGCCGGGGACCGCAACCGCTTGGCCATTTTGGGGCGATGTGATAACGCTCTGCGGCCAGCTTCGATCGCCACTCGTGACCGTCCGTATCCTCCGTAAAGGCTTGCGGCGGTGGAGATATTTCGCCGATGACCTCCTCGACCAAGACTGCTTCCGCGCCCGATTCCTTCTTCACGGCTGGTCTCGCCGAGGCCGATCCCGAGATCGCCGCCGCGATCAAGGGCGAGCTTGGTCGGCAGCGCCATGAGATCGAGCTGATCGCCTCCGAAAACATCGTCAGCCGCGCCGTGCTGGAGGCGCAGGGCTCGGTGATGACCAACAAATATGCGGAAGGCTATCCGGGCGCGCGCTACTACGGCGGTTGCGAGTGGGTCGACGTCGCCGAGAACCTGGCGATCGATCGCGCCAAGAAGCTGTTCGGCGCAAACTTTGCCAACGTGCAGCCCAATTCCGGCAGCCAGATGAACCAGGCGGTGTTCCTGGCGCTGCTGCAGCCGGGCGACACCTTCATGGGTCTCGACCTCGCCGCCGGCGGCCATCTCACCCATGGCTCGCCGGTCAACATGTCCGGAAAGTGGTTCAAGGCTTCGCACTACACCGTGCGCCGCGACGATCATCTGATCGATATGGACGAAGTCCAGAAGCAGGCCGAGCAGGTCAAGCCGAAGCTGATCATCGCCGGCGGCTCGGCCTATTCGCGCGCCTGGGACTTCAAGCGCTTTCGCGAGATCGCCGACTCGGTTGGTGCGTATCTGCTGGTCGACATGGCGCATTTCGCAGGCCTCGTCGCCGGCGGCGTGCATGCCTCGCCGGTGCCGCATGCTCACGTCACCACGACCACGACGCACAAGTCGCTGCGCGGTCCGCGCGGCGGCCTGATCCTCACCAATGACGAGACGCTGCACAAGAAGCTGAACTCGGCGATCTTCCCGGGCTTGCAGGGCGGCCCGCTGATGCATGTGATCGCTGCCAAGGCGGTGGCGTTCGCGGAAGCGCTGCGGCCGGACTTCAAGATCTACGCCAGGAACGTGGTCGAGAACGCCAAGGCGCTGGCGGAAACGCTGCGCGGCCACGGCCTCGACATCGTCTCCGGCGGCACCGACAACCACCTGATGCTGGTCGACCTGCGTCCGAAGGGATTGAAGGGCAACATCTCCGAGAAGGCGCTGGTGCGTGCCGCCATCACCTGCAACAAGAATGGCATCCCGTTCGATCCCGAGAAGCCGTTCGTCACCTCGGGTCTTCGCCTGGGCACGCCGGCTGCGACCACCCGTGGCTTCGGCGTCGCCGAGTTCAAGCAGGTCGGCGGCATGATCGCCGAGGTGCTGAACGCGCTGGCGCAGTCGCCGGATGGCAAGGCCCCGCTGGTCGAGGCCGCGATCAAGGAGCGCGTCAAAGCGCTGACCGATCGTTTCCCGATCTATCAATAAGTCGTTCGCCGCGAGAGGTCCCGTCGGATGCGCTGTCCGAGCTGCAATTCTCTCGATACGCAGGTCAAGGACTCGCGTCCGACCGAGGACTCCGCTGTCATCCGCAGGCGGCGCGTCTGCATGGCCTGCAATTTCCGCTTCACGACCTTCGAGCGGGTGCAACTGCGCGAGCTGACCGTGATCAAGCGCAACGGCCGCCGCGTGCCGTTCGATCGCGACAAGCTGGTGCGCTCGCTGCAGATCAGTTTGCGCAAGCGCCCGGTGGAGTCCGAGCGGGTCGAGAAGATGGTGTCGACGATCGTGCGCGAGCTCGAAAGCGGCGGCGAGGCGGAGGTGTCCTCAGAGGCGATCGGCGAGATCGTGATGGAGCATCTGCGCCAGCTCGACGACGTCGCCTACGTGCGGTTCGCGTCGGTCTATCGCAATTTCCGTGAGGCCAAGGACTTCGAGGCGGTGCTCGACGAGCTGACCGGCGAAGAGGATCCGCGGCTCGCGACGTTGCGCAAATGATCTTCCGTATCCTGGAAGACCAGTTCGCGCAGAAATCCAAAGAGGCCAAAGCCGCCGATCTGCGCTTCATGCAGTTGGCGCTCGCGCTGGGACGGCGCGGGCTCGGGCGCACCTGGCCCAATCCGGCGGTCGGCGCCGTCATCGTCAAGGACGGCGTCATCGTCGGCCGCGGCTGGACCCAGCCGGGCGGCCGGCCGCATGCCGAGGTCGAGGCGTTGCGGCGCGCCGGCGACGCTGCCCGTGGCGCGACGCTCTATGTCACGCTCGAACCATGCTCGCATTTCGGCCGTTCGCCGCCTTGCGCGGACGCCGTGGTCGCCGCCGGGCTCGCCCGTGTGGTCTCGGCGATCGAAGACCCCAATCCGGACGTCGGCGGCAAGGGGCATGCGAAATTGCGTGCTGCCGGCATCGCAGTCGATGTCGGGCTGTGCGCGACGGAGGCGGCGCGCGACCATGCCGGACACTTCCTTCGCATCACCGACAAGCGGCCGCATGTCATTCTCAAGCTCGCGGTGTCTGCCGACGACAAGATCGCGGCTCGTGGCCACAAGCCCGTTGCGATCACCGGCGAGGCGGCGCGGACCCGCGTGCATCTGCTGCGCGCACAGAACGATGCGATCCTGGTCGGGATCGGCACGGTGCAGGCCGACGATCCGCTGCTGACCTGCCGGTTGCCCGGCATGGCGGCGCGTTCGCCGGTACGCGTGGTGCTGGATCGCGCGCTGCGGCTCTCGGGCGATAGCCGGCTGGTGCATTCCGCGCGCGAGACACCGCTCTGGGTGATGACATCGGATCTCGCCGAGGCACCCGCTGCCGTGAAGCTCGGTGCCGCCGGCGCGCAGGTGATCCGCGTTGCGTCGACCGCGTCGCCGGGACTCGATCTGTTGCCCGTGCTGCATGCGCTGGGGGAGAAAGGCATCACGCGGCTGATGGTCGAGGGTGGCGCGCGCGTGGCAAGATCTTTCGTCGCGGCGGGTCTGGTCGATGAGATCTGGCTGTTGCGCGGACCGGATGCGATCGGCGCCGACGGCGTTCCCGCGCTGGACGCATTGCCGCTCGACGCAATCACGCAGTCGCCCGCTTTCCGGCTTCGTGCTAGCGAAACCCTCGGCAAAGACAATCTCAATATCTACGAGCGTACGTAATGTTTACCGGAATTGTCACCGATATCGGCGAGATCGTTAGCCTGAAGCCCGTGGCGCAGGGGCAGCTGCACCGGCTGCGGATTGCCTGCGACTACGACCAGTCCACGATTGCCGACGGCGCCTCGATCGCCTGCAACGGCGTCTGCCTCACCGTGGTCGCCTCCGGCATCGCCGACGGCAAGACCTGGTTCGATGTCGATGCCGCGGCCGAAACGCTCGGCATGACCACCGCAAGGCACTGGGCGCAGGGCGGTCGGCTCAACCTCGAGCGCGCGCTCAAGATCGGCGATGAACTCGGCGGTCACATCGTGGCCGGGCATGCCGACGGGATCGCCACCATCGTCAAGCGCGACGATCTGCCCGACATGGCGCGCTTCGAGCTTCGAACCACCCGCGAGCTCGCGCGTTTCATTGCAGCGAAGGGATCGATCACACTGGACGGCGTCTCGCTGACCGTGAACACGGTCGACGACGTCACGTTCTCGGTGCTGATCATCCCGCACACGCTTTCCGTCACGACCCTGAACGGCTGGAAGGCCGGCAGCGAGGTCAATATCGAGGTCGATCTGATGGCGCGCTACGCCGCGCGGCTGTCGGAGATGAAATAATCGGGGCAATCGCATGAGCGGGCAGGCGGCCACACCGATCGCTCCGAACCCGCTTTCCCCACGCGAGGCCTTGACGGTCGCCCGCATCGTCAAGGTCAATCATGCCGGCGAGTTCGGCGCGATCAGGATCTATTCGGCGCAATTGCTGGTTTCGAGCTGGTTCTGGCCGGATTGCATCCCTTCACTGGCACAAATGCTCGGGGATGAGCGCAATCACTGCGCGATCTTCCGGGCAGCGATGCCGTCGCGGCAGGCGCGGCCGTGTCGTGTGATGCAGTTCTGGAGCTATGGCGGCTGGCTGCTCGGATTTGTCACCGCGTGCCTGGGCAGGCCGGGCATCTGGGCCTGCACCGCGGCGGTCGAGGCCACGGTTCACCGCCATCTCGACGATCAGCTTCATTTCGTCAAAGACCGTGATCGCGAACTGTACCGGATCATCCTGTCGATCCGGGAGGAGGAACTGGCGCACCTCCAGCACGCGGAGGAGCAGCAGCCTTCGCCCGGCCTGTTGCTGCGAATTTTGCGCCGGGCCATTGCGGCCGCCACGGATGGGCTTATCTGGCTGTCGACCTGGGGCGACTCCAGCCGGATGGCCCATGCGCTGCGGGCGACGCCGACCTGAAAAATCAGGCCAATCGCGGCGCTTTCCGGGCTAGCATGGCCCTTGGCTTTGGCGCGCGCTGCGCCTAAAACGCAGCTCAACTCATCCCCTTTAAAGTTTGATTGGTATTGCAATGGCTGACGCGCGGCGCGCACCTCTGAAGGACCAGACCGACATCACAGGCGCACGCGTGCTGATCGTCGAGGCCCGGTTTTACGACGACATCCAGGATGCGCTGCTGGAAGGCGCCCTGGCCGAGCTGAAGCTCGCCGGCGCGAGCCATGAGGTGATCACGGTGCCGGGCGCACTGGAGATCCCGGCCGCGATCGCGATTGCGATCGATGCGGCTGAAGCCAACGGCAAGCCCTATGACGCGGCAATCGCGCTCGGCTGCGTGGTGCGCGGCGACACCATTCATTTCGAGATCGTCTCGCAGGAGTCCTCGCGCGGATTGATGGATCTGGCCGTCAGCCGGAAATTCCCGCTCGGCAATGGCATCCTCACCGTCAACACCGAGGCGCAGGCCTGGGCGCGGGCGCGCGCCAGCGAGTTGAACAAAGGCGGCGACGCGGCGCGCGCGGCAATTGCGATGCTGCGGATCAAACGCCGCCTGGCAAAGGCCTGACCATGGCTGAGAGCAACAAACCCGGCAAAGCCCCGGAGAGAAAAGCCAACCGGCGCGGCGCGGCACGGCTCGCCGCCGTGCAGGCGCTCTACCAGATGGACATCGGCGGTGCCGGGATCAACGACATCTTCGCCGAGTTCGAGAGCCACTGGCTTGGCAACGAGGTCGAGGGCGACAAATATCTGCCGGCAGAAGCGGCGTTCTTCCGTGACGTGGTTTCCGGCGTGGTACGCGACCAGGCCAAGCTCGATCCCCTGATCGACGAGGCGCTGTCGAAGGGCTGGCCGCTGAAGCGGATCGACGCGATCCTGCGCGCGGTGCTGCGGGCAGGGTCCTACGAACTCGAGCATCGCAAGGACGTGCCCGGCCGGGTGGTCGTTTCCGAATATGTCGACGTCGCCCATGCCTTTGTCGAGAAGGACGAGACCGGCATGGTCAACGCCGTGCTCGACCAGATCGCACGCCAGTTCCGCGGCGACGAGTTTGTGCGGGGCTGAACCGCTTGTTCCGCCGTCATCACCCGCGAATGCGGGTGATCCAGTACGCCGCGGCGGTTATTTTCAACAACAGCTTCCGCGGCGTACTGGATCGCCCGGTCAAGCCGGGCGATGACAGCCGAGGGGTAGGCGCACAATATGGCAGAGCGTCACGATAATCCCTCCGGCGAAGACTCCCTGATCGCGCGCTATTTCAAGCCGCTTGCGACCGATCCGGGCGCGTTCGGTCTCGACGATGACGCCGCTGCGCTACAGGCGGCCGGCGAGGACATCGTGGTCACCACGGATGCCATCGTCGAGGGCGTGCATTTCCTCAGCGCTGATCCGCCCGGCACGCTGGCGCGCAAGGCGTTGCGGGTGAACCTCTCCGATATCGCCGCCAAGGGCGCCACGCCGGCCGGCTTCGTGCTGACGCTGGCACTGCGCAAGGTCGAGGAGACCTGGCTGAAGCCGTTCGCCGAAGCGCTCGGCGAGGACGCCGCTCATTACGGCTGCCCGCTGCTCGGCGGCGATACGGTCTCGACGCCGGGACCGCTGATGATCTCGATCACCGCGTTTGGCCAGGTGCCGCAGGGCAAGATGGTGCATCGTGCGGGCGCCAGGGCAGGGGACCTGGTGTTCGTCACCGGGACGATCGGCGATGCCGCGCTCGGCCTCGACGTGCTCCGGGGCGGCCCGGCCGCGCTGGCCTTGGCGGACGATGCGGCGGCGCGGGAGGTCCTGGCTAGCCGCTACCGCGTGCCGCAACCGCGCAATGCGCTGGCGCGTGCCGTACGCGACCACGCCAGCGCCGCGATGGATGTGTCAGACGGATTGGCCGGCGATCTCACCAAGCTGTGCGCGGCCTCGGGGGTGTCGGCCGACATCGAACTGTCACGTATCCCGCACTCGCCCGCGGCGACCGCGCTGCTGTCGCGCGGCGCGATCGGCGTCGAGGCATTGATTGCGGGCGGTGACGACTACGAGATCCTCTGCACGGTGGGCGAGGATCATGCCGCCGATTTCGTGCAGGCGGCGCAGGCTGCGGGCGTGGCGGTTGCCGAGATCGGCCGGATTGTTGCTGGTGATGCCAGCCTTCGTTTCCTCGACCGGCAGGGCAGGGAACTGGTGCTGAAGCGGCTGTCCTACAGTCATTTTTAGACGTCCTCCACCAGACGGCGCCGATTTTCTTCCAATAGCTGCCGATATCGGCGTTTTCGGCCACAGGTGGCGTTGCGCAGCGGTAACGATTTTGGCAAGGTCGCGCCCGATTTGAGGCAATCCGTTCTTGGGGAGGATTGACCTCGAAAAATAAGCGCCTGCCGCCCCCAGCGGCACAATGAAGGCGCGGGGGTTACATCAAGGATCTGAGGCAACATTCAATGACAGCATTATGGGTGATTGTGCTCTGCGGGGCGCTTTCAATCGTCTACGCGATCTGGGCGACGCAATCGGTTCTGAGTGCGGATGCGGGCAATGCGCGCATGCAGGAAATCGCAGGGGCCGTGGCCGAAGGCGCGCAGGCCTATCTGCGACGCCAGTACACCACGATCGGCATCGTCGGTATCGTGATCTTCGTGCTGCTGGCCTACTTCCTGGGGATGCTGGTCGCGGTCGGATTCGCGATCGGTGCGATCCTGTCGGGCGCGGCCGGCTTCATCGGCATGAACGTCTCGGTACGGGCCAACGTCCGCACCGCGCAGGCGGCGACCACCTCGCTTGCCGGCGGCCTCGAGCTTGCCTTCAAGGCGGGCGCGATCACCGGCCTGCTGGTCGCGGGTCTCGCGCTGCTCGGCGTCACCATCTACTTCATGGTGCTGGTCAACTTCCTGGGCCTGCCGGCCGATAGCCGTACCGTGATCGACGCCATGGTGGCGCTCGGCTTCGGCGCCTCGCTGATCTCGATCTTTGCCCGTCTCGGCGGCGGCATCTTCACCAAGGGTGCGGATGTCGGCGGCGACCTCGTCGGCAAGGTCGAGGCTGGTATCCCTGAGGATGATCCGCGCAACCCGGCCACCATCGCCGACAATGTCGGCGACAATGTCGGCGACTGCGCGGGTATGGCGGCGGACCTGTTCGAAACCTATGCGGTGACCGCGGTGGCCACCATGGTCCTCGCCGCGATCTTCTTCGCCAAGACCCCGATCCTGGTGAACATGATGACACTGCCGCTCGCGATCGGCGGCATCTGCATCATCACCTCGATCATCGGCACGTTCTTCGTCAAGCTCGGCGCCAGCCAGTCGATCATGGGAGCCCTCTACAAGGGCCTGATCGCGACCGGCATCCTGTCGCTGATCGGCGTTGCCGCTGCCATCAACTGGCTGATCGGCTTCGGCAAGCTCGACGGCGTCGATTACACCGGCATGTCGCTGTTCTGGTGCGGCGTGGTTGGTCTGGCCGTCACCGGCCTGATCATCTGGATCACCGAATACTACACCGGCACCGACTACCGTCCGGTGAAGTCGATCGCGGCCGCGTCCGTCACCGGTCACGGCACCAACGTGATCCAGGGCCTCGCGGTCTCGATGGAAGCGACCGCGCTGCCCGCGATCGTGATCATCGCCGGTATCCTGGTCACCTACAGCCTGGCCGGCCTGTTCGGCATCGCGATCGCGACCGCCACCATGCTGGCGCTGGCTGGCATGATCGTCGCGCTCGACGCCTTCGGCCCGGTCACCGACAATGCCGGCGGCATCGCCGAGATGGCGGGGCTGCCCAAGGAGGTGCGCAAGTCGACCGACGCGCTCGACGCGGTTGGCAACACCACCAAGGCGGTGACCAAGGGTTACGCGATCGGCTCCGCCGGTCTCGGCGCGCTGGTGCTGTTTGCGGCCTATAATCAGGACCTCAAATTCTTCATCAGCGATTCCAACGCCCACACCTACTTCAAGGGCGTCAATCCGGACTTCTCGCTCAACAACCCCTACGTCGTGGTCGGCCTGCTGTTCGGCGGCCTGCTGCCGTATCTGTTCGGCGCGATGGGCATGACCGCGGTCGGCCGTGCCGCCGGTGCGATCGTCGAGGAAGTCCGACGTCAGTTCCGCGAAAAGCCCGGCATCATGCAGGGCACCGACAAGCCTGACTACGGCAAGGCGGTCGACCTGCTGACGCGGGCGGCGATCAAGGAGATGATCATCCCGTCGCTGCTGCCGGTGCTGTCGCCGATCGTGGTCTACTTCCTGATCTACTTCATCGCGGGCGGCGGTGCGGCCGGCAAGTCGGCGGCGTTCTCCGCCGTCGGCGCCATGCTGCTCGGCGTCATCGTCACCGGTCTCTTTGTGGCGATCTCGATGACCTCGGGCGGCGGCGCGTGGGACAACGCCAAGAAGTACATCGAGGACGGCCATTACGGCGGCAAGGGCTCCGACGCCCACAAGTCCGCGGTGACCGGCGACACCGTCGGCGATCCCTACAAGGACACGGCCGGCCCGGCGGTGAACCCGATGATCAAGATCACCAACATCGTGGCGTTGCTGCTGCTGGCGATCCTGGCGCACTAAGCGCGCGACACCAATGAATGCGAAACCCCGCGGTGAAAGCCGCGGGGTTTTTGTTGAAAGAACCAGAAGCGAACAACACGGAGATCAATCGATGTCGCTGTCATCCGCACGAAACTTCGCACTTCGCGCCGCCAAGTCGCAGGATCAGAAGGAGGCCATCGAGCTGCTCTCGCAGGCGATCATGGAGCTGGCGATGTCGATCGAAGCCACCGACGCCAAGGTCAAGAAGATCAACAAGTCCTCGTAGCCGTGACGGCGGCCGTCACTTGACCTCCATCTGCAAGCCTTCCTTCTCGATGATGGCGGCGAACTTCTTCGTCTCGGTATCGACGAAATCAGAGAATTGCTGCGGCGTGCCGTAGTCGGCGCGCGCGCCCATGCCCGCGATGTTCTTCTTGACGTCGTCGCGCGCCAGCATCGCCTTGATCTGGCGGTTCAACTCGTCGACGACGGGCGCCGGCGCGGTCTTGGGCAGGAACACGCCGAACCAGGACGCGACGTCGAACTTGGCAAGCTCCGGCGCGCCCTCGCGCATGACCGGCAGGTTCGGCGCGGACTCGCTGCGCTCGGTCGTGGTGACGCAGAGCCCGTTGAGCTTGCCGTCCAGCACTTGCGGCAGCGAGGGATAAAGATTGTCGAACAGGATCTGGATGTCGCCGGCAAGCGCGGCCTGCAACGCGGGGCCGGCGCCGCGGAACGGGACGTGCGTCATCTTCAGCCCGGTCAGTTGCAGGAACCAGGCGCCGGTGAGGTGAGGGCTCTGTCCGGTGCCGGACGAGCCGTAAGTCAGCTTGTCCGGGTTCTGCTTCAGATAGGCGATCAGTTCCGGGATCGATTTGATGCCGGTCGATGGATGCGCCGAGACGATGTTCGGGATCCGGATCATGTTGGAGACCGCCTGCAACTGGTCGGCCCTGTAGCTCAGGTTGCGGAAGATGCTGAAGGCGATCGCGTTGGGGCCGGGATTGCCGATCAGGATGGTGTGGCCGTCGCCCTTGCTGCGCGCGACCTCCGCGGTCCCGATGGTGCCGCCGGCGCCGGAGCGATTCTCCACCACCACCGACTGGCCCCAGAGCGGTTGCAGATGCGCCGCCAGTAGCCGCCCCATCACGTCGGTCGAGCCGCCGGCGGCGGCCGGCACGATGATCCGAACCGTCTCCGATGGTCGCCAGTCGCCGGCGCCGAGACTGGCGCGCGGCAGGATCGACGCGGCGGACAATGCGGCCGCGCCCGACAATATCGTACGACGGGAGATTCTCCTGGTTCTCACGCGCTTACCCCCTGCCCGGATTTCTTGTTTGCGCGAGCGTAGGGGAGTGCTTGCCCGTCGGGCAAGCGCGTCAACTTGGCGCAGGAGCTTGAGCATTATCCGTTGAGCATGATCTCGCCGGAAAACCGCTTCGCACTTTTCCGGATCAGGCTCTAGTTGAAGCTCAGCAGCTTGAAGAGCGGTGTCAGGTAGGACATTTCCTGGCCCGACGTCGGCGTGGTGCGGCTGACGAAGTCGAAGATCTTGCCGTCCTTCAGGCCGTAATTGGCAAGCCGGCGGACCTGGCGGTTCTTGTCGAAATAGACCGCGATCACGCGCTGGTCGACCACGCGCTGGTTCATGAAGGCAACCGGACGCGAGGTCCGCTGCGAGATGTAGTAGAACACCTCGCCATCCAGCGTTGCGACCGTCGAGGGCGTGCCGAGCACGATCAGCACCTGATCCTGGCTGGCGCCGATCGGAATCTGCTCGAGCGCTCCATCGGGCAGGATGTAGCCCTTCTGGAATTGCTCGCCGGTGCAGCCGCCGAGCGCGGCGGTGCAAACCAGGCCAACGACCGCGAAGGCGCGGAAGCGCGAAAGGAAGGCGCGCGCGGAAGCCACGCGAGACTGTCGTGGAAGAGTGTGGTTCATCGGCGGAACTGATCCGTCCCCTTGCATCGGCCGTGGCGTTGACGTACCGGGCAGCTCAATGGATTGCAATCATGCCGGGCTCCAACGGACGAACCCTCAACAGGCGTCCCTTGGGTGGCCGGCAGCCGGAACCCGTCATGCTTTGGCCGTTCAATCACTTCAGAAGACCCCGGGTGCCCGCGCGGAGCACCATTGAGACCATCTATGGCATGATCGTGACGCAGGCGCGAGAACCGTTATTTTACCGTGACTTGGGCGTTCCTGACACGGTTAACGGCCGTTTTGACCTGCTTCTGATGCATCTGTGGCTGGTGCTGCGGCGCCTCAAATCCGTCGAGGCCGGCGCGGACCTGTCGCAGGCCCTGTTCGACCATTTCTGCATCGACATGGACGACAACCTCCGGGAAATGGGCGTCGGCGACCTTACGGTGCCGAAGCGGATGCAGGCGTTCGGCGAGGCCTTTTACGGCCGCACCGCAGCCTACGATCTGGCGCTGACCGACGGCGACGAGGCCCTGGCCCAGTCGTTCTGCAAGAACATCCTCAATGGCCAGAACATGGACAAGGCCCGCGAACTGGTTGCCTATGCCAGGCAGGCCATGGCGGAGCTGGCGCGCGCCGACCTCGCGGCGCTGACCAAGGGCGCCTGGCGCTTTCCGGTCCCCCAGGTTGCGGGGACGGCGGCATGAGTGGCGGTGGCACGGGACGGCCCGAAACGCCGCGCGACCGCGATCCCTGGCGCGTGCTGATCAACGTCGCGCAAATCCCGGAGACCGGCCTGCATCGCGAGATCGTGGCCGACGAGACCGCGCGCAAGTTGATGGCCGAGGTCGCGGAGTTGCGCGAGGTGATCTCCGCCCATGCGGAGTTCGACGTGCAGCCGAAGCGCGACGGCAGCTACCACGTCACCGGCCAGGTGCAGGCCAGGATCGGTCAGACTTGCGTGGTGACGCTCGATCCGATCGAGAATGAGATCATCGAGCCGATCGACGTGGTGTTCGCGCCGCCGGAGCAGATTCCGGAGATGTCCGACCTAGTCGACGACGCCGAGGAAGGCGACGAGGAAACGCCCGATCCTCCGGAGCCGATCACGGGCGGCTTCATCGACATTGGCCGGCTCGCCACCGACGCGCTGTTTCTCGGCATCGACCCGTATCCGCGCAAGGCGGATGCGGTGTTTGAACAGCAGGTTGAAGCGCCTGATCCGGAAAATCATCCGTTTGCCGCACTGAAGGCGCTGCAGCCGAAGCAGGATGGCAAGAAGCCCAAGAGCTAATCGAGCGGAGGCCAGAGTGGTCGCTGCGACATTTGCGAGGGATTGCTTGCCTGCAAGCCTGCGCGAGAGGTATCCTTCGTTACTTCAAAAAAGTGTCACAATGCATTGAAATGAAATGTATTTCTGGTGTATTTTGGCGTGCCGCTTGGCGGTTCGGCGAATTCTGTTGCGACTTTGGTCATGTGTTGGTCAAGAGGTTGTGTCGGACCGAAGACACGCTATTGTCGCGGCCCGGCCGGGACGCGAGTTGGTGTTTCGCCGCGCGCCGTTGACAGCGGTGACTTCAAGCTCGCTGCCTTGGACTGAAGGCTGTGGGAGAGCAGGTTTCCGGGACGTTCATGCCTCAAAAGGTTCGAATCGCGCTTGACGCCATGGGGGGCGATGTCGGCGCTTCCGTCGTCATTCCCGGCGCCGCGATCTCGCTGAGTCGTCATCCCGGCAGCGAATTCCTGCTGGTCGGAGACCGCGCCCTGATCGAGCCAGAACTTGCCAAACATCCTGCGCTCCAGGCGGTGTCGAAGGTGATCCATACCGACGTCGCCGTGAAGAATGACGAGAAGCCGAGCCAGGCGCTGCGGCGGACCCGCAGGGCGTCGTCGATGTGGCTGGCGATCGATGCCGTGAAGCACGGCGAGGCCGACGTCGCGGTCTCCGCCGGCAATACCGGCGCGCTGATGGCGATGGGCGGGCTCAATCTGCGGACGCTGCCCGGCGTCGACCGCCCGGCGCTTGCCGCGGTATGGCCGACGCTGCGCGGCGATTCGGTGGTGCTCGATCTCGGAGCCTCGATCGGGGGTGACGCGCGCCATCTGGCGACGCTGGCCGTAATGGGCAGCGCCATGGCGAGCGTGCTGTTCAACCTCGAACGGCCGACCGTCGGCCTGCTCAACATCGGGTCCGAGGAGATCAAGGGCCATGGCGAGATCCGCGAGGCGGCCGAAATGCTGCGCGCGATGAACTCGAGCCAGTTCGACTATATCGGCTTCGTCGAGGGCGATGCGATCGGCAAGGGGCTCGCCGACGTGATCGTGTCGGAAGGTTTCAGCGGCAATATCGCGCTCAAGGCCGCCGAGGGAACCGCGCGCCAGATGTTCACGCTATTGCGCGAGGCCATGTCGTCGAGCTGGCTGGCGCGGATCGGTTATCTGTTTGCTCGCGGCGCGTTCCAGAAGCTGCGCGACAAGCTCGATCCCAACAAGTCGAATGGCGGCCTGCTACTCGGCCTCAACGGCGTGGTGGTCAAGAGCCATGGCGGCATCAACGCGGAAGGCTTTGCCTATGCGGTGGATGTTGGCTATGAGATGGCCCACTACGATCTCCTCACCAAGATCAATCAGATGCTTAATCGCGACGGCAGCGCCCTGATACGGGCGCAGACCGTGCAGGAGGCTGTCTCGTGACTGCGATACGTTCGGTCGTACTCGGCTGCGGCTCATACTTGCCGGAGCGGGTTTTGACCAATGCCGAACTGGCTCAGCGAATCGACACGTCTGACGACTGGATCGTGCAGCGTACCGGCATCAGCGAGCGTCACATCGCGGCCGATGACGAATTCACCTCGCATCTTGCGATCAAGGCGGCGCAGGCCGCGCTCGCCGATGCCGGGATCGACGCCCAGTCGATCGACCTGATCGTGCTGGCGACCTCGACGCCGGACAATACCTTTCCCGCTACCGCGGTCGCGGTCCAGCATGGGCTCGGCATCAACCATGGCGTCGCGTTTGATTTGCAGGCGGTGTGCTCCGGCTTTGTCTTCGCGCTGACGACAGCCGACAATTTCCTGCGCGCCGGCGCCCACAAACGGGCGCTGGTGATCGGCGCCGAAACCTTCTCGCGCATCCTCGACTGGAACGACCGCGGCACTTGCGTCTTGTTCGGCGATGGCGCCGGCGCCGTCGTGCTGGAGGCGCAGCAGCATTCCGGCACCACCGACGATCCGGGCGTGCTGACGACGCATCTGCGCTCGGACGGGCGCCACAAGTCGAAACTGTTCGTCGATGGCGGTCCCGGTTCGACCAAGACGGTCGGCTATCTCCGGATGGAGGGCCGCGAGGTGTTCAAGCACGCCGTCGGCATGATCACCGACGTGATCGTCGATGCGTTCAACGCCACCGGCTTCACCGCGGACGACATCAACTGGTTCATTCCGCACCAGGCCAACAAGCGAATCATCGATGCATCGGCGCACAAGCTGCATATTGCGCCGCAGAAGGTGGTGCTGACGGTCGACAAGCACGGCAATACCTCGGCGGCCTCGATCCCGCTGGCGCTGTCGGTCGCCGTGAGGGACGGGCGGGTCAAGAAGGGCGATCTGGTGCTGTTCGAGGCGATGGGCGGCGGCTTCACCTGGGGTTCGGCGCTCGTGCGCTGGTAGCGCGGCGGCAAAGAGTATCGACAGGTTGCCGGCATCTTTCCTCCGCCAGGGGGCTGGTCGCTGTTGACCATTGCGCGCTAAGCTTTTAATTTCAGTCAAGAAATTGTTCGCCGAGAGTGCGGGGCAGGCGATGACCACAGGAACCGGAAAAACAGTTACGCGCGTCGATTTGTGTGAGGCGGTCTACCAAAAGGTCGGCCTGTCGCGCACGGAATCGTCGGCGTTTGTCGAGTTGGTGCTGAAGGAGATCACCGATTGCCTGGAAAAGGGCGAGACGGTGAAGCTGTCCTCGTTCGGCTCCTTCATGGTGCGGAAGAAGGGCCAGCGTATCGGGCGTAATCCAAAGACCGGCACCGAGGTGCCGATCTCGCCGCGGCGTGTGATGGTGTTCAAGCCGTCGGCGATCCTGAAGCAGCGGATCAATGGCCATGCCGTCACCAATGGCGACGGCAGCAAGGCCGATTAACAGGCTTTCAAGCCTAGAGGAGCGGGCATTTGGACAAGGCGCCGGATGCGTTCCGTACCATCAGCGAGGTCGCTGACGAGCTCGATATCCCTCAGCATGTGCTGAGGTTCTGGGAGACCCGCTTCGCGCAGATCAAGCCGATGAAGCGCAGCGGCGGCCGCCGCTATTATCGCCCCGACGACGTCGACCTGCTGAAGGGCATCCGCCGGCTGCTGTACGGCGAGGGCTACACCATCCGCGGCGTGCAGCGGATCCTGAAAGAACATGGCATCAAGTCGGTGCAGGGCATCGCCGACCAGACCGCCGCCGTGTCGTTCGGCGCGGTCGAGGAAGCGGTCGGCAACAGCATGGCCGAGCCGGACGACCTCGAGAGCAGCGATGGCCTCGATTTCGACGGCGAGGAGGGCGACGGCGACGAGAAGGGTATCGACTACCGATTCGTCGATCCCGACGAGGATCCGATCCTCTCGACCTACAAGGCGCACGCCCATCCAGCCAAGGCGACCGCCGCGGCGCCACCGGCACGCACCGCTGTGCCTTCAGCAGATCGTGAGCGGCTCGAGCGCGTGTTGCAGGAGCTGGTCGCCTGCCGGCAGCTGATCGACGCGGCGATGAAGGACGGCTGATCCGGGAACCGGCCAGGCACACCTCCGCGTGCGCCAGGGTCGGTCAGAACCACCATAATGATTGAGGAAAAATGGTCGGAGCGAGAGGATTTGAACCTCCGACCCCTAGTCTCCCAGACTAGTGCGCTAACCGGGCTGCGCCACGCTCCGATGCCGTTCCATTAGCTGCGATCCCGCCTTCGCGCAAGGCAAAGCAGGCCCTCAAACGCCGCAATCGGGTGCTTTGGCCGTGGGAACAATCCGGTTTGCCTGCTCGCCAAAACTGGATATCGTCAGGCTGCGATAACTGAGCCGACCGTAAGTCGCATAGTTCGGATCCTCGCCCTTTCCGTCAGTCGCCAAACAACGACATGTTTTGCAGGAAGGGCGTAATCCATGCACCAGCTCATATTTCGTATCGCGATCGTTCCAGGTTTGATCATTCCGGGTCTGGCCGTTTCCCTCGCAACGTCGGCGCAGGCACAGACGGTCTCGACCTCCGTCTCGGTGACGGGCAACGTCAACAGTCCGACTGTTCTGAATTCGTCCGGCCTGCAAGCGCTGCCGCAGGCGACGCAAACCGACAGCTACGCGGCCGCAGGAAAGCCGGTCACCGATACCTTCACCGGCCCGACATTGTGGAACGTCCTGCAGAGCGCGGGCGGAATCAAGACCAATCCGGCCGTCAAGAACGACGTGCTGAACAACTACATCATCGCAACCGGGACCGACGGCTACAAGGCCGTGATCTCGGCCGGCGAGATCGCACCGAATTTTGGCAACAAGGCGGATCTGGTCGCCATCCAGGACACCTCAGGTGGGCTTCCCGGTTCCAACGGCCTCGCGCGGGTGACGGCTCCGGGCGACAATGCGGGCGGCCGCTATGTCAGCAATCTGACCAACCTGACCGTCGCGAGCGCGATCCGACAGTCCTCGACCGGCGGCGGCCTCACCAGCAGCTTCAAGGTGGACGGCGCGGTGAACACCAGCATGACGTTCAACCTAGCCGCGTTGCAGGCGTTGCCGGCCTATACCGAGACCGTCACCTACAAGAGCGGATCGACCTCGGTGACCGACACCTATACCGGCGCGCTGCTGTGGAACGTGCTTGGGCTGGCCGGCATCCAGCTCGACTCCTCGATCAAGAACGACATTCTTCGCAAGGTGATCACGGTCACCGGTTCGGACGGCTATCAGGTGGCATTCTCGGCTGGCGAACTCAGCCCGATGTTCGGCAATGAGCCGATCCTGGTCGCCTATGCCGATACGAACGGACAACTTGGCGCCGGCGGAGCCGACGGTTTCGCGCGGCTCGTGGTGCCGGGCGACATCGCCGGCGGCCGCTATGTGTCCAACATCGCCGATCTCTATGTGTTCGACGGGGTCTCGGCCGTGCCCGAGCCGTCGACCTGGGCGATGCTGCTGCTCGGCTTCGCCGGAGTAGGCTTCGTGGCCTTCCGACGCAAGCCGCTGGCCGCCCCCGCGATGGTCCGTGGATAGACACCCCGTTCCGCGCTTGCGGGATATCGCAAGCCGGGAATCAATGATCCTCCGGCACGTGCGGCCGGAGGAGCCGATCCTCTCGTTTCGACCCGGCGCAGCCGTCGGTTCAGGCCTCGATGTCCATCGCCACGATCAGACATGCCTTTTCGAGGCGGTTGGTGAGCATCGACAACTTGGCCGTGAATTCGGCGAGCTCGGGCTCGCTGAACTCCTCGAACACGGTCTTCTTGAACGCCTTATGCTGCTCGGCGAGGCCCGCCAGATGCTTCCGCGTCTTGTCGGTCAGCGACAGCCGGACCACGCGCGCGTCGGCCGGGGAGGGCGCGCGACGCAGCAGTTCCTTCTGCTCGAGCAGCTTCGACTGTGTGGTTACGAAAGACGGATCGACATGCAAGAGCTTCGACACCACGTTGATCGGCACGCCGTCATCCTTGTCGAGATCCGAGATCGCGATCAGGATCATCCATTGCGGACCGCTGACGCCAAGCGCCTTGCCCCATAACTGACGAACGCGTTCGAGATGTGAGTTGATGGACGAAATCTCGAGGGTGAAGCGCTTGATGATGTCGAGATGTTCGATGGCGCGCTGGCGCGTCGTATCCTTCCTTGTCACTGACACAGCTTTCCTCTTCCCTAGGTGCCGACTCAGCTTTGCGCTGATTTATTCTTCTTGAGTCCCGCTTGGCGGGCGATTTCTCTCGTATGAAGCTCACGAACGCAAGTGAACGTAAAGTAATTATGATGCCCATGTGACGATTAGACTAATTGGGGTGTGACAAACTTTCTCAATCGGTCGAGGCGCTTACGGGGGCGTTGCTGGCGGGCCACAGTGTGGCCGCATTCGCATTCCTGACTTTATAAACTATTTTGATTGGCGAACTCGCCCATGCATATTGAACCCGGCGGTAGGGGAATCTCGATCGTCCCGTTGCGGTGATCGTTCAAGTCCGTCGCACCCTCACATTGAGGGGGCGGGGTTTGGGGAAAGCGGTCTTGGACAATGCGGGAGGATCACGGGGCGTTCGCGGCCCGGACTCTCCGCATATGAGCAACTTGGAGGTTTAATATGAATTCGGTGAAGAGCCTTATCCTGGGCTCGGCGGCTGCGCTGGTCGCGGTCGGCGGAGCGCAGGCGGCCGATCTTCCTGTCAAGGCCAAAGCGGTCGAGTATGTGAAGGTCTGCTCCCTTTATGGTCCGGGCTTCTACTACATCCCGGGTACCGACACCTGTATCAAGCTGGGCGGCTATCTGCGCGCTGACGTTGTCGTCAACGGCAACAGCGTGTACGGCCCGAACGTCAACGGCGCGAGCGGTGCAAACAACCGCTTCACCAACGGCTACACCTGGCGTTCGCGTGAAGACCTGAACATCGATACGCGCACCGCGACCGAGTACGGCGTGGTCCGCACCTATTTCGATGCGGTGTTCACCTGGACGTCGGACAGCTACGCGGCGAACGGCGCCGGCGGAACCGTCTACTCGGCGCTCGGCTCGGGTACGGCCGCTGTCAGCGCGCCGAACAACGCCAACGCTGGTGCGGTTGCGGCTGGTGCGGTCGGCGTTTATTACGCCTTCATCCAGTTCGCCGGCTTCACCATCGGTAAGGCGGTGTCGCAGTTCGCTGCTCCCTGGAACGGTTATCCGGGCAACAACTACGACGCGCTCGTCGGTGGCGTGAGCACCACCAACGGCATCAACCAGTTCACCTACACTGCGCAGTTCGGCAACGGCGTGTCGCTTGCCCTGTCGGCGCAGGACCAGACTGCCTACATGCAGGCTGGCGTGAACAACCTGGGAGCGGGTGGCGCTTACGGCTCCAGCGACTATGCTGGCACGATCGCGCCGGACTTCGTCGCTGCGCTCAAGGTCGACCAGGCTTGGGGTATCTTCCAGGCGTCGATCGCCGCGCATGACAACCACGCGGCCTACTACGGCGGCACCGAAGTCACCGGTCACCCGGATGACAAGTGGGGCTGGGCTGGTGCACTGGCCCTGTCGATCAAGAACATCCCGACCGGACCTGGCGACACCATTAACATCCAGGGCGTCTATACGGACGGTGCGACCCGTTACAACATCCAGGAACTGGCCAGCGCCTTCAGCTCGGTTGCGATCTATGGCGGTTCGAGCCTCCCGGGTGCTTACGGCAGCGTCGGCTTCGGCACGGCACCGGATACGGTGTTCGGCCCCGGTGGTCAGCAGCAGAGCATCAAGACCTGGGGCTTCCGCGGCGCGTACACCCACAACTGGGATCCCTACTGGAACACCAGCTTGTACGGTGCTTACGCTGCGGTCATGTACAACGACACGGCTAAGTCGCTCATCTGCGGCGTTGGCGGCGTCGGTGGCACGTTCCGCACTGCCTTCGGTGGCGGCGCTGGCGTGACCAACTGCAACCCCGACTACAACATCGGGCAGATCGGCCTGATCACCCGTTGGACCCCGGTCAAGAACCTGACCTTCTCGGCCGACGTGACCTACGTCCATCTCGATCAGAAGTATGCTGGCACGATCACCACGTCGTCCGGTTCGATCGGCAAGCCGAGCGCAACCTACGAGCTGAAGGATCAGGACACTGTCCAGATGCTCTTCCGCGCTCAGCGCAACTGGTAATACCCGGTTGATCTGATCACGATCCAATAGAACCCCGGCAGGCGACTGCCGGGGTTTTTCTTTGTGACGGATCGATCGCGGAAGAAGGCGGTGCCTTTGCGCGAGCTGAATTCGCGTGAAGAAGGCATTAACCAGAATTCGGCGCCTCGATTTAGCCGAAACGGAAATCGCTCAGGCTGCGTCATTTCGCTCCACGCGGACCACGAAGACGAGCCATGCAATTCATTGGCCGCAAACTTATTTACTTACCTGATCTACTAAACTATATAACGCGCAGCCAACACATTGAATGATGGCTCTTAGCTTGCTGCTAAGCCTCCCAAACCTCCGGCAATGCCCTGCCGGAGGTTTTTGATTCATGGGCGGCCGGTCGTGACGATCGCGGTCCGTTGCCAACCGCATAGGCCGCAAGCAGGGTCACGTGGTCTTGCCGATTCGACGTCGTCAAGATTTGACGGAATCGATCCGCAGTGCATTCTCGCCATCCATGGGACGCTTCAAGAACAGCCGTCTGGCTCGGATGAGCAGCGGCCATTACTGCTTGATACGGGATCTCGGGCTGGTGAAGGGCGGCAAGGGATTGCGGCACCATGAAGTGTTGATCGACTTCTCCTGGCGTGGCCTGCTCAAGCTGGTGTTGAGCGCCGGGACTTCCGTCCTGCGGCGACGCGCGCCGGTGCACATCGAGACCGCCGAATAGCGCGCGGTCACTGCTCAAGATCATCTTTACGACCTGCGCCCGATCGAGTGCGATCGTCGCCACGTCGATGTATTCGGCGAACAAGACGTTCGCGTCGATCGTCGCCTCCACAGCGGATTGTTCGCGACGTGGAATGATCTCGCCGCGATGCGGGCTGCCTCAATCCGCTGCGTGCGACGTGGTTGCGCGCAGGAGGCGGGCGCCGTTGCCCGGCGATGAATCGGTGATGTAGAGTGCCGTTGCCAAGCGTTGGGACAGCGATCCGCGTTCCAATAGAAACAAAGAAGAAGCAGGGAAGGAACGGATCTCAGATGAAGGATTTCGCCGGAAAGATTGCCGTCATCACCGGTGGCGGCACGGGCATGGGGCGCGAGCTCGCGCGGCAGCTCGTCGCCGAGGGATGCAATGTCGCGATGTGCGACGTCTCGATGGAAGCGATGGCCGAGACCAAGCGGCTCTGCGAGGTCGAGAAGCTGCCGCAGGGCCTGCGCATCACCACCCATGTCGCCGACGTCTCGATCGAGGACCACTACAAGCGCTTTCGCGACGAGCTGATCGAACAGCAGGCGACCGACAAGATCCATCTGCTGTTCAACAATGCCGGCATCGGTGGTGGCGGCAGCCTGTTCACCAACACCCGCGAGCAGTGGGAGCGCACCTTCAACATCTGCTGGGGCGGCGTCTATCTCGGCGTCCGCACCTTCCTGCCGCTGCTGGTGAAGGCCGACGAGGCGCACATCGTCAACACGTCGAGCGTCAACGGCTTCTGGGCCTCGGTCGGCCTCGGCGTGTCGCACACCGCCTACAGCGCCGCGAAATTCGCCGTGAAGGGATTCACCGAGGCGATGATCAACGATCTCCGCCTCAATGCACCGCATGTCAAATGCTCGGTCGTGATGCCCGGTCACATCGGCACCTCGATCGTGTCGAACTCGCGCAAGGTGCAAAACGGTTCCGATCAACTCAATCCCGACGAGCTGAAACAAGTGCGTCAGCGGCTGCAAGGGCAGGGCATCGACGTCGCCAAGATGTCGGATGCCGACATCCAGCAGCTCGCGCTCGACCGCGCCCGCATCTTCCACGACGAGGCACCGACCACGGCAGCCGCCGCCGCCAAAATCATCCTCGACGGCGTCAAGGCCGATCGCTGGCGTATCCTGGTCGGCGACGACGCGCATATGCTCGACGAGCGTGTACGCAAGACGCCGGAGCAGGCCTATACGCCGGAGTTTTATCAGGACCTGGTGGCGGCGACCGGCTGGAAGGTCGGCTGATCAATGCATCGGTTCTGACAGAGGTCAGAACCGATGCGCGTCCTGCCCGAGGCTCTACCCGCGCATTGCGCGCTGGCGCGATCCGGACTGATAGGCGAGGCGGTAATGCCCGGAGCAATAGGGCATGCCGCCGAGCGGCGTGTTGCCGCAAAAGCAGAAATCGTCGGCGCCCGGGGTGCTGAGCGGCCAGCGGCAGCGCTGCTCGCTCAGCTCGAACAGCGAGCAGCTGTTGGCACTGACGACAGGCGCGTCCTCGGGTTCCTGTTCGTAGACTGCCTGGAGCAACTGGAGCTGCTGCTTCGCGGTCGCCCGTTGCGCGGCGTGCGCTGCGGATTTCTTTCGCCGTGCCCGGCGCTCGTCCGGTGTGGTGCGCGTCAGGTTGAGCCGCGACAGCTTGCCGATGACCGCATTGCGGCTGACGCCGATGCTGTTGGCGATGTCGCGGCAGGAGAGCCCGGCCTCGAAGTAGATCTTGAGCTGGTCGATGCGCTCGGGCGTCCAGGTTGGTTGGAGAGTCGGTTCGTTGGCAATCATCTGACGGTTCCACGTTCTGTGTTTTGAACCGCCGCGCCGGCATACCCTGTCTCAGGGCGTGCGGCCGTTGTCGCGGATTGCAAGCAACCCGTCCTTGATGGCGAGTCGAATGCCTTCCTCGATCAGTGTCCGTGCAACGCCCGGGACGCTCGTGCCGTGGGTGCCCTGTCTCACCAGCTTCTCAAGATATCCGATGGTCGAGAGCGCCAATGTGACCGGGACGCGGTCGGTTTCGGCCTTTTCCGTAGCCATGAGGAAACGCTTAACCCTGAACGCTTGTACTGAAAAGTATCTATTTAGAGTCTATTTAGGAGTTAGGCGGTTCGTCAAGTCGCCGACCGCAAAATGCGAACGCCGCGCCAGAGGTTAATTTCGGCGCGGCGTGACGTTGATATTGTCTAATTATATGAATGAGTTACGTGCGTAATTCGACCTTGACCGGGAACTTCTTGAGAAGTCGCTCAGCAGTTTCCGCCTTGTCCGGAGGTGCGCTCACACTCAGGTACAGCCCGCGGGACGGGTCGGTGATGGCGTCGACGCTGACGTCACCCGATAGCCCTTCCAGTGCCAGCAGCTCGCGCGCGGCCTCGCCGGCGGCGATCTCGCGCAGCTTGGGCTTGAAGATCTTGCCGACTGGCGTGACCGGCATTTCCGCAATCACCGATACCACACGCGGCCGCGCCGGCGGCTCGAGGATATTGTCCTGCACGAAGGCGGCGAGGGCCTGCGGATCGATATGCGCGCCGGGCTGTGCCGAGACGAACAACATCGGCACTTCGCCCGCATAGCTGTCGGGACGTCCGACCGCCGCAGCCAGCGCCACGCCCGGGAACGCGAGCGCGGCATCCTCGATCGCGCGCGGGTCGATGTTGTGCCCGCCGCGGATGATGACATCCTTGGCGCGGCCCATGATGTAGACGAAGCCGTCGGCGTCGATCCGGCAGATATCGCCGGTGCGCAGCCAGCCGTCGCGGAAAGCTTCTTCGGTCTGCTTCTTGTCGACATAGCCGGCGAACACTTGCGGTCCTCTGGTCAGGAGTTCGCCGACCGGCGAGGGCCATGGCCCGGTGTGCAGTCTGCCGCCGTCCAGGATCGCGAGTTCGACCAGCGGATTGCGGGTGCCGACGCTCTCGGCGCGCGGTTTCACGCCGTGCACGTCGTGGGTGATGGCGCCGGCGAGCTCGGTCATGCCGTAGAGCTGCTGGATGCAGGGACCGCCCCAGGTCGCGAGATAGCGCCGCTCGATCTCCGGCGGGCAGATCGAAGCCCCGGTGGCGGTGACGCGCAGGGTCGAGATGTCGCTGTCTCCGACCGGAATATCGGCCAACGCCCCGAGGATGGTCGGCACGTTGCCGGCGATGTTGATGCGGTATTGCTCGATGATCTGCCAGAAGTTCCGGACCAGCGCCGGATCGCGTGCGCCGGCGGGACCGGGGATCACCATCGTGGTGCCGGCGGACAGACAATTGGCCGAGGTGCAGAACAGGCCGCCGACGTGGAACAGCGGCATTGTGATCATCGCGCGCTCGCCGCGATGGAAGTCGAGCGCCATCCGCGAGGACACGGTGGAAGCGACCATCGCGCGGTTGGTCAGCCGCGCCACCTTGGGATGGCCGGTGGTGCCGCCGGTCGGCAGCATTACTGCGACGCGGTCAGCCTCGCTCATGTCCGTGGACTTGCCGTAGTCGTCGCGCCACGCCGGATCGGGCCGCAGCACCTCGCCGTCGAACGACATCGTGCCGTCGAGCGGCACGATCACGATGCGCTTGAGCGACGGCACCTCGCGCTGCAAGCCTTCGATCCTCTCATAGAGTCCACCCGGCATGCCCGGCGGCGGCGCCAGCAGCAGTTTTGCTTTGATGGCATTGAGCTGGGCGACGATCGCTTCGCGCGTGAACAGCAGATTGAGCGGCTCGGCAACGCCGCAGGCAGCCGCGCCGAAGATCGCAACGATGCTTGCGGGACAGGCCGGCACCAGGATCGCGACCGCATCGTCCTTGCCGATGCCCTGGCCGCGGAAGTAGTTTTCGGCCGCCTTGACATAGCCCATCAGCTGATCGTTCGAGATCACGACCGGGCTGGGATCGAGCGGCGAGCGCAGATAGATCGCGGCTTCAGCCTCCGGCGCGCTCTGCGGGCCGCGGGCGATGAGATCGAGGATGCGCGGGCAGGCGGCAAGCGTCGCCTGCATCTCCTTGTCGCGCGCGGCCTCGTCGGCCGGTGAGAGCCTGTCCTTCAGCATATCCATCCCCGTCCATTTTTGTTCGTTGGGAGGGGGATTGTATCGAGCCGCGCGCGCGGAGCACAAGTGCGGCTATCGACCGCGTTTCAGCCGTGGACGACCGATTTGGCGATCATGCAGTGAATGCCCTTGGAGCCGTTGACCGTCTGCGTCACCCGCAGGTCGGCGGCCAGGCTGCACAGCGTGTAGGCGTCCTCGCGGGACAGATTGCGCTTCTCGCCGAGCAGCACGATCATGTCGCGCAGCGCCCGCACCACACACTGGTCGAGATCGGGATCCATCGCCATTGTCATGTAATGGTCGGCGGTCTCGGCGCGCGGGTAGGCGAGCTTGAGATCCTTGCGCAAGGTGAGGCGGAAGCGGCCGGTCAGCGCGGTCTCGATCGCGGTGACGCAGACCTCGCCGTCGCCCTGTACGCCATGGCCATCGCCGCAGGAGAACAGCGCGCCCGGCACGAACACCGGCAGATAGAGCTTGGCTCCGGCGCCGAGCTCCTTGTTGTCGAGATTGCCGCCCATCGCGCGCGGGACCAGCGAGGAGATGCGGCCCCAGGCCGGCGGCGGCGAGACGCCCATCACGCCGAAGAACGGCTTCAGCGGCAGATCGAGTCCCCAGGGCATGCGGCCGACCATGCGCGCGCGATCGAGCGGGATGTTGAGGATGCGGGTCTCGTGGAAATCGTCGGGCAGCGTGCCGGACAGCGGCTTGATCAGATTGTAGCCCCAGTCCTGGCGAAGCTGGACGTCGAGGATGTCGACCTCGAGCACGTCGCCGGGCTCGGCGCCGTCAACTGCGATCGGGCCGGTCAGGATGTGCCCCGGCACCATCCGCTCGCTCTTGGCATGGATGTCGTCGAGCTCCGGCGGGACGTGGAATTTGCTTCGATCGGGTACCACATCGGCGCCGCCGCTGACGGTCTCGATCGTGACCTCGTCGCCGCTCGCGACCGTGAGGACCGGTTTCAGCTTGGCTTCGAAAAAGCCCCAATGGCAGGTTTCGGGACTGGATTTCAGGTGATGATGGGTCATGTGACGGCTTTTGATTGGTTTCCCAGCAGCGTATGACGCTGTAGCAGAACTTCGCAGAGGCTTCCCTTGTTTTTTGTGCTCTCCAAGACGCTCGGCATCATGCTGCTGCCGATCAATTTCCTGATCGGGATCGGTGTGATCGGCGCCGTGCTGCTGCTGACACGGTTTGCGCGGCTCGGCCGCGGGCTGATGGTCGCCGCGGCGCTGCTGCTCGCGATCTGCGGCTTCTCGCCGCTCGGCAATGTGCTGGTCTCGACGCTCGAGCAGCGCTTCCCGCCATGGGATGCGGCGCGCGGCGCACCCGACGGCATCATCGTGCTCGGCGGCTCGATCGATGCCGATCTGTCGGTTGCACACGGCACGCCCGTGGTGCGCAGCGCGGCTGATCGCGTCATCGCGGCGGCGGTGCTCGCGCGCAAATACCCGAACGCGCGCCTCGTGTTCACCGGCGGCAGCTCCAATTTGATCTCGAACGACGCACGCGAAGCCGACTACGCCGCCGAGATGTTCGAGAGCCTCGGGATTCCCAGATCGCGATTGACCATCGAGCGCCGCTCGCGCAACACGGTGGAGAACGCCGAGTTCTCCAGGGCGCTGGTCGATCCCAAGCCGGGCGAGCGCTGGCTGCTCGTCACCTCGGCCTTTCACATGCCGCGCTCGGTCGGGCTGTTCCGCAAGGCGGGATTCAATGTCGAGGCCTATCCGGTCGATTGGCGTGTCGGCAACGTCTTCAGTTTCGCGACGCTTGCGATCGAGGGCCTGTCGCGGACTGATCTCGGCGCGCGGGAATGGATCGGACTGGTAGCCTATCATCTGGCGGGTAAAACCGATGATCTGCTGCCGGGACCGGTGGCACGGTAGGCGCGAGGCACTTGTCGCGTCCGCCCGCCAATCCGGCTAACATCCACTCAACAGGCGGCGCCAAGCCGCCGATTACGGGAGCTTACGCATGCAGCAACAGACACCGCCGGAACAGTTCGATCTCGCCGCCATCGTCGCGGATCTGAACAGCCTGCTGCGGCTGAAGACCACGGTCATCGGCATCAAGATGTTCGCGCGCGTCGAGGAGATGGAGGCGATCCCGAAAATCCGTCGCCCGTCGGCGGTCCACACCACGGACCAGATCGTGAGCATGGCCTCGCGGCTCGGCTGGACCGTCGGTATCACCGGTGACGATCTGGTCGGCGCGCAATGCCGCGCGGTGATCGGGCTCGCGCCGCAGGACGAGAAGTGGCTCGCCGGCGAGAATTATGTGGGCGTCTGGCACGGCACCGCCGAAGACGCGCGCAAGCGCCAGGAGGCGCTCGATGTGGTGCCCTACGGCCAGTACCAGGCGATGGCGGTGAGCCCGTTGACCAGCGGCCGTCTCGATCCGCCGGACATCTGCCTCGTCTACGCGACGCCGGGCCAGATGATCATCCTGATCAATGGACTTCAGTACACCGGATACAAGAAGTTCGAGTGGGGCGTGGTCGGCGAAACCGCTTGCGCCGACTCGTGGGGGCGGGCGCTGAAAACCGGTGAGCCGAGCCTGTCGCTGCCGTGCTTCGCGGAACGCCGCTATGGCGGCGTGCCCGACGAGGAGATGCTGATGGCGCTGCCGCCGGCCTATCTGGTGAAGGCGATCGCGGGCATGAAGCAGCTCGCCAAGAACGGCCTGCGCTACCCGATCGCGCCCTATGGAATCCAGGCCGATGTGCGCGCCGGCATGGGGGTGTCCTACAAGAAATAGCGGCTGGCGTCATTGCGAGGAGCTCGCGACAAGAATTGCAAGGCAATTTTGCGCTGACGCGACGAAGCAATCCATCGTTCCGCACACGCGGTGAAATGGATTGCTTCGCTTCGCTCGCAATGACAAAACGGGGCAATTTCGCTGTCTGGGAACCTGATCCATGTCCTCGTCGAAACTCGATATCGTCGTCTACGGTGCGACCGGCTTCACAGGCCAGCTCGTCGCCGAATATCTCGCCGCGCATTATCGCGACGGCAGCCTGAAATGGGCGATGGCGGGGCGCAGCAAGGACAAGCTCGCCGCGGTTCGTGACGCGATCGGTGCGCCCGCCGACACGCCGCTGATCGTCGCCGATGCCGGTGACGCGGCGTCGCTGAAGGCGATGCTGGCGCAGACCAAGTCGGTCATCTCGACGGTTGGCCCGTATCAGCTCTATGGCAATGAGCTGATCACCGCCTGCGTCGACAGCGGCACCGACTATTTCGATCTCTGCGGCGAGCCGGTCTGGATGCGGCAGATGATCGACAAGCACGAGGCCGCGGCCAAGGCCAGCGGCGCGCGGATCGTGTTCTCCTGCGGTTTCGACTCGGTGCCGTTCGAGCTCGGCACGTTCTTCGTGCAGGAGGAGGCCAAGCGCGTGTTCGGCGCGCCGGCCGCGCGCGTCAAGGGACGCGTGCGCGACATGCGCGGCACGCTGTCGGGCGGCACGGCGGCGAGCGCGAAGGCAACCTTCGACGCCGTCGCCAAGGACCTCAGCCTGGTCGCGATCCTCAACAATCCGTTTGCACTGACGCCGGGCTTCGAGGGGCCCAAGCAGCCGCGCGGCAGCAAGCCGGCCTATGAGAAGGATCTGCATTCATGGACGGCGCCGTTCATGATGGCGCTGATCAACACGCGCAACGTCCACCGCTCCAACATGCTGATGGGCTTCCCTTACGGACGCGACTTCGTCTACGACGAGATGGTCCTGACCGGTCCGGGCGAGAAGGGCGAGGCCAATGCGAAGAAGGTGATGGCGCTGAATTCGGAGAAGACCGGTCCGAGCGCGCCGAAGCCGGGCGAGGGGCCGTCAAAGGAAGAGCGCGAGAACGGCCGCTACGATCTGCTTTACCTCGCGGTCGCGCCGGACGGCCGTATGGTCCGCGCCGGCATCAAGGGCGATCGCGATCCCGGCTATGGCTCGACCTCGAAGATGATCTCGGAATGCGCGATCTGCCTGTTGCGCGACACGCCTGACGTCGCGCCCGGCTTCTGGACGCCGGGAGCGGCGATGCAGGGCAAGCTCATCAAGCGCCTGGTCGACCACGCCGGGTTGACGTTTGAGGTCGAGAAGTAGCGGCGAGCACGAGCACGGCGTGAATGGTGGGCACGGCGCTAGCGCGCCGTTGCCCACCCTACGCATTGTGCACTACGCCGCTGCCCGCGGATCATACGCGTACATGAAATCCATGCCCTTGGACGACACCGGCAGCAGCAGCTTTATCATGTGATCGCGCAGCCAGGCGCCGGTCGGGCTGAACTCGCGCTTGTTGTTGCCGTTGCGGCGGGCGATCGCCACGATCTTCTCGGCGCGCGGTCGCCGCTCGTGCTCGAAGGCCTGGAACGTGAGGCCGAGCTCCTGGCCGTCGCGCATCAGGATGCCGAGCCGCAGCGCGTCCTCCAGCGCCAGCGATGCACCCTGGCCGGCATGCGGGCTGGTGGCGTGCGCGGCGTCGCCGATCAGCAGCGTGCGCTTGCGCGACCAGGTCGGCAGCGTCGCGACGTCGAGCGTATCCGTCATGATGATATTCTCGGCGGCTGCGATGATCTCGGGGATCGGCGCGTGCCAGCCGGCGTGGAAGTCGCGCAGATGCTGTCTGATCGCATCCTGGCTCTGCAACCGGTAGGCTGCCGCGGTCATGCCGCGCGAGGGCTGCGTGCTCCACCACATCGCACCCGCGTCCGGATCGGGGCTACACAACCCGTAGCCGAAGAAGCCGCTTTGTCCGAATGTCGTCTCCACCTTCCGGCCGATCGGCAGGTGCTCGATCACCTTGCGCGGCACGAAGCCGCCGAAGCCGATCAGCCCGGTGTCGAACGGCGTCGGGCCGTCAGGGATCACATGCCGCCGCACCACAGAGTGCACACCGTCGGCGCCGATCACGAAATCGCCCTCGGCAGTGCTGCCGTCGGCAAAATAGGCGATCACCGGCTGGTCGCCGCGGTCCTCGATCTTGACCAGCCGCTTCTCGAAGAACACCGAGACGTTGGAGGCCCAGGCCTTGTCGATCAGCGTCTCGTTCAGGGTCGCGCGGCACATGTTCACGGCGGGCTGGCCGAAGCGCTGCTGCATGTTCTGGTTGAGCGAGCCGAGCTTCTTGCCGCTCTGCGAATAGAAATCGAACGACTCGGCGATCGAGCCGTTGCGGATCAGCTCGTCGGCGAGGCCGAGCTCGGCCAGCACATGCATGCCGTTCGGTGCGATCTGCAATCCGCCGCCGATCCCGGTGGAGTAGGGCCAGGCTTCATAGAGCTCGGCCTCGATGCCGGCGCGGGTCAGGAACATAGCGGTCACCGGACCGGCGATGCCGGCACCGATGATCAGAGCTTTACGGGGACGAGAGGTCATGCCTTGCTCCATGCAGCCGTGTGAGATAGGAAAGATCAGTAGCTGATTATCTTAGTTGATAAGATAATTGGCAAGTAAGATATGGGAGCTGCTTTGTCAACTGCGAAATCGCGCGACGCGCTGGTGCAGGAACTCGAGGAGGCGATGCGCCGGTCATCCGCGCAGGGCGTGATGTTCGGCCAAGCCGTTGCAAACATGGCCGGAATTTCCAATTCCGACATGGAATGCATGGACATTCTTCAGCTCGAAGGGCGGGTGACCGCGGGGCGTCTCGCCGAAGTGACCGGACTGACCACCGGCGCGATCACCGGCGTGGTCGATCGCCTGGAAAAGGCGGGTTACGTGCGCCGCGAGCGCGACGAGAGCGACCGCCGCAAGGTCTTCATCTCGGTGGTGGAGGAAAAGGCGGTGGAGATCGGCAAGTTCTACGTGCCGATGCAGCAGGCGATGCTCAAGGTGTGGAGCAGATACACCGACGACGAACTGCGTTTGCTGCTGCGCTTTGCCAATGATGGCTACAAGGGCGTCCTGGAAGCGACCGAGGCATTGAAGGCGGTGATCGACACGCCGCCCGAGCAGCGCGCCAATCTCAAGCTGCCGCCGAAGTCTCGTCGCTGATCTCGGCCGACCTCGCGCGATAGCGCTCGGCCGCCGCATACATGCCCCACATCGTGCCCAGCATCATCCAGAAGTGCCGCCAATGGTCGGTGTCGATGATGAAGCTCTCGCCGACGAAGCCAAGGAATGCCGAGAACACCGCGAGATAGCCGCGCTGCCACGGCACCCGCGTGTACACGTAGCGGAACCCGATGATCGCGGTGACGAACACCAGCGCCGGATAGCAGACCCCCGAGATCCAGCCGCCCGACATGAAGGCGTTGAGGTAGGAGTTGTGGGTGTCCTCGGGGAAGTAGGTGTGGAATTGCAGCGGCCCGATGCCGAACGGCAATTCCAGCGCCATCTGGGCGCCGAGGATGTGGCGGCCGAAGCGGCCGAAGCGGCCTTCGTCGTAGCTCTGGTCGAAGCTCGCGCGCTGCTTGAACATGTCGGCGACCGAGCCGATCGAGAGCAGCACCGCGATCAGCGCAACCGCCAGGATCGCAGCGATCAGCGTCATCACGATGATGCGCGAGCGCTGCGCCTGCGAGCGGCTTGTGAACACCATCAGCGCCAGCATGAAGGCCGCGGTGATCAAGAGGCCGCCCCAGGCGGCGCGCGAAAACGACAGCAGGATCGCCAGCGAGATGATGCCGAAGGCAATGGCGTTGCGGAACGCCTTGCCGAACCGGTCGGAGACGACGCTCTGCAACGTGAACAGCGCCGGCAGGATCAGGAATGCACCGAGCACGTTCGGATCCTTGAAGGTGCCGCGGGCGCGATCATATAGCGTCAGCAGATCGTAGCCGCCCGGCACCAGATGGAAGTAGCCGGCGATACCGGCGAGCGAGGCGATCATCGCTCCGACGATCAGGCCGCGGCGCAGCATGTCCAGGCGTGCTTCGGTATCTTCCGACATCACCATCGCAAACAGGATGACGGTGACGGCCATGTACCAGGAGGTGAGAACCCAGTTCACCACTTCCGGCTTGTCGAGGAACGGTACCGCGCCGATGCTGTAGCCGACATTGAGCACGATCAGCGTGAACAGCAGCGGCATGAACACCAGCTGCATGCGCAGGCCGGTGGCGAAGAACAGCACGCAGGCGGTCAGCGTGACCAGCTCGTACGGGCTCGGCTCGATGAAGACGATGGCCATCGACGCCCCGGCCAGCCACACCAGCGCCCGTTGCAGCGCCAGTACGCCTGACGGCGCCGTGGTCGGCAAATGGGACGTTCCGGCTGTCGCCGCATAGGCCATCGGATACTCACGCAACGCGGTACAAACACTGGCTCCGTCGCCCCGTCATTGCGAGGAGCGAAACGACGCAGCAATCCACCTATCCTCGAGCTGCGACATCGATTGCCTCGCTACGCTCGCACTGAAGGCAGTCAGTCTCGAATCTCAGTACGCGTTCTCGTTCTTGGTCAGCAGCGAGAACGGCGTCTTGAGCAGAATGTAGAAGTCGAACAGCACCGACCAATTCTCGATGTAGTACAGATCGTATTCGACGCGCTTCTGGATCTTCTCGTCGGTGTCGACCTCGCCGCGCCAGCCGTTGATCTGCGCCCAGCCGGTGATGCCGGGCTTGACGCGGTGGCGCGCGAAATAGCCGTCGACCGCCTCGTCGAACAGCTGATTTTGCAGCTTGCTCTGCACGGCGTGCGGACGCGGACCGACGAGGGACAGGTTGCCCTTCAGTACGACATTGAGCAACTGCGGCAACTCGTCGAGCGAGGTCTTGCGGATGAAGCGGCCGACGCGGGTGACGCGCGGATCGTTCTTGGTCACGACCTTGGCGGCCGTGGGATCGGCTTGATGGTGATACAGCGAGCGAAACTTGTAGACGTCGATCCGCTCATTGTTGAAGCCGAAGCGCTTCTGCCGAAACAGCACCGGGCCCGGGCTGTCGAGTTTCACCGCGAGCGCCACCAGGCCCATCACCGGCAGCGCGGCGATCAGCGCCAGGCCGCCGACCACGCGGTCGAACAGCCATTTCAACACCAGGTCCCAGTCGGTGATCGGCGCCTCGAAGACGTCGAGGGTCGGGACGCTGCCGATATAGGAGTAGGAGCGGGGGCGGAAGCGCAGCTTGTTGGTATGCGCCGACAACCGGATGTCGACCGGCAGCACCCAGAGCTTCTTCAGCATTTCCAGGATGCGGGTCTCCGCCGAGATCGGCAGCGCGAACAGCACGAGGTCGATGCGGGTGCGGCGGGCAAACTCGATGATGTCGTCGACCTTGCCGAGCTTCGGCGAGCCGGCGCAGGTGTCCATGGCGCGGCTGTCATTGCGGTCGTCGAACACGCCGAGTACGTGGATGTCGGAATCATCCTCGGCGTTCAATGCCTCGATGAGCTGCTCGCCGTTCTGGTCGGCGCCGACGATGATGGTGCGGCGGTCGAGCCGGCCGTCATGCGCCCAGGCGCGCACCATCGATCGCAGCAGCAGCCGCTCGATGATGAGGACGGCGAGGCCGACGCAGAAGAACGACGACAGCCAGACGCGCGACACCTCGCCGCCGAGTTTGGCCAGGAAGGAAGCGCCGATGAACAGCAGGAACACGAATGTCCAGGACGAGATCATCCGCGTCATCTGGCGGAGCTGGCCGCGGAACACCTGCACCTGGTAGATGTCGGCCGCCTGGAAGCAGACCACGGCCGCGGCCGACATGCCGAGGATCGAGACGATGTATCCCCAGTGGATGCCGGTGAGCGGGTGGACATAGGCAAAGTAAAGTCCGACGCCGACGAGGCTGAGCAGCACGAAATCGGCCAGGCGGACCACGCCGGCGATCACGACCGGCGAATAGGCGCTGCGAACCTTCTGGTTGGCGACGGCGAGTGCGGCGGGCGACAGGCGCCGGCGCCGTTCGACCTGCGGCTGGGCGGCCGTTGCAGACGCAGCGGCATCCAGCATCGAGCGTGCGTTAAACGGTTCCACGTTTCCACGTCCATTCCTGCGCTTGCAGATGGGCATCCGCGCGCAGCAGTGAAATTCCCCTGGACGTGACTTAAGGGAACAAATCAGAAGAAACGGTTACGAGAGCAAGGAATGGTTAACGTTTGGCAAACGCGTCGCGATAGCCCGCCAGCACGCCCTCGACCATCGCGCTCTGTGAGAAATGTTCGGATATCCGCTCGCGCAATCTCGCTGCGCGCGCCGCGGTCGCGGCGGGGTTGTCGAGCGCTGTCTTGATCGCGTCGGCCATGGCGGCGACATTGCTGGGCGCGAACAGGGCGTCGGTGTGGGTGTCGAAGATTTCCGGGATGCCGCCGACATTGGCGGCGATCATCGGAACGCCGGCAGCAGCCGCCTCGATCACCACGTAAGGCATCGAATCGCCGCGCGAGGGAACGACCAGCAGGCTGCCCTTGGAGAAGCCGTAGCGTGCCTTGACGTGGCCGATGAAGCGCACGGCCTCGCCGAGCGAAAGCCGCTTCACCTGTTCCTTGAGCCGCTCGAATTCCTCGCCGTCGCCGCCGAGCGTCAACGTCACAGGTTTGCCGTCGGCCCGCAGCCTCGCAACCGCATCGATCAGGAGGTCGGCGCCCTTGATGCGCCGGAACTCGCCGACATAAACCACGTCGGTGGCATCGTCCGCCCTGGTGATCGGCTCGAATTCCTCCGACGTGACGCCGTTGAAGACGCAGCGCACGAGGCCCGCAGGCTTGCCCACGGTGCGCTGATAGGTGTCGCGCGCGAACGCGCTCTCGAACAGGAACAGGTCGGTGCTGTTCATCAGCGTGCGCTCGAGCTGGCTATAGAAGCGCCCCTTCAGAGTGTCGAGCGGATAGTGCAGCGAGCCGCCATGCGGGGTGTAGACCCGGATCACCTTGTTCGACCGCCGGCGCAGCCGGACATAGGCGCCGGCCTTGGCGCCATGGCCGTGCACGACGTCGGGTTTCAGTTGCCGGATCAGGCCGGCGATCTGAGCCCAGACCGCGAAGTCGGCGAAGCGCGGCTCGCGGCGGATCGCCACGCGGCGGACGCCGAGCTTCAGGCGCGGCTCGATCTCGGCCAGCACCGCATCGGCGCGCGCACCGCCGGTCAGGCTGTCAGCGACGATGCCGACATGATGGCCGCGTTCGATCTGGCCGTTGGCGACATCGAGGATGTGACGAATGATGCCGCCGACCGGGGCGCGGACGACATGCAGGATGCGCAGAGGCTGGTCCTGATTTTGATCCTGCGCCATCGATCAGAACCAGCGCTCGCCGACGAATACGGTGTCACCGGGCCCGATCGGCGTGCCGAGCGGCGCGACGAAGCGGCCTGCGCCCGACGCGTCGGTGTGGGTGACCGTGACGGCATCGCGCCTGGCGCGCGGCGAGAAGCCGCCGGCGATCGCCACGGCGCTCTCGACCGTCATGTTGGGCACGTAGGGATACTGGCCGGGAGCCTGCACTTCGCCAAGGATGAAGAAGGGACGGTAGGATTCGATCTCGACGGCAACCGAAGGCTCGCGGATGAAGCCTTTTCGTAGGCGTGCTGAGATCTCGGCGGCGAGCCCGGCCGGGGTACGGCCGCGTGCCGGCACCGAACCGATCAGTGGCAAGGTGATCGTGCCGGCGGCGTCGATCGCATAGGAGTTGGTCAGGCCTTCCTGGCCATAGACCACGACGCGGAGCTTGTCGCCGGGGCCGAGATTGTAGGCCTCGCGCGGCGGCGCCGGCTCGGCATAGGCCACCGGCGCGGCAAAGGGCTGGCTAAACGAGTCGGGGCCTGGGTCGCCGGCGACCGGCGAGGTCCGGCCCATGCAGCCCGACAGCGCGAGCGCAGCAATCAGACAAACAATGGGAGCGCGCAGGTCGCGCATGTCAGGAATCCCGAGACAATATCGGCTCCGATTAACGGCACTCATGGTTAATAAAGGATGAGGGTCAGGTGGTTGCGGCGCTATCCGTCAACCGGGCCGATTAACCCGGCAGCAACCTTAATGGACTGTAATCGCCCGCATTGAGGTGGAATCGCGGCGTCCGCGGGAGTTCGTTATGCGTTTTGAATTCTGGCGTCGAGGCAAGGAAAAGGCTGTCGTGCAGCGGGCGCTGCCGAAGTCCGCGCCCGCTGCCGACCCGGCTGTTGTGCAGCCGGCATTGCCGACATCGATGCCTGACCGGCCGGCGCGCGCATCCGAGGCGGCCGATCTCGACTTGCACGTGCTCGGCCGCGCGCTGGCGCGCAAGCGCGGCTGGATCATCGTGCCGACCGTGCTCGTGTTCGCGTTGTCGCTTGCCGCCGTCAACGTCGTGACGCCGCGCTACAAGTCCGAAGCGCGAATCCTGATCGATAATCGCGAGAACGCCTTCCTTCGCCCGAACGGCGAGCGCGACCTCGAGCGCACCTCGCTCGATGCCGAGGCTGTCACCAGCCAGGTGCAACTGGTGATGTCCCGTGATCTCGCGCGCGACATCATCAAGAAGAACAAGCTCGCCGAGCGTCCGGAGTTCGATCCGGTGCTGCGCGGCTTCTCGCCGCTGAAATCGCTGCTGGCGCTGTTCGGCATCGGCCGCGACCCGTTCAGCCTGACGCCGGAAGAACGCGTGCTCGATGCCTATTACGAGCGCTTCCAGGCCTATGCCGTCGACAAGTCGCGCGTCATCGTGGTGGAATTCCAGTCGCAAGATCCCGAGCTCGCCGCGCGTGTCGCCAACTCGATCGCCGACGGCTATCTGGTTTTGCAGCAGGCCGCGCGGCAGGACCAGGCCAAGTCCGCCAGCACCTGGCTGCTCGGCGAGATCGACAAGCTGCGTACAAAGGTCGCGGACGCCGATTCGCGGGTCGAGGAATTCCGCTCGAAGTCGAGCCTGTTCGTCGGCACCAACAACATTCCGTTGTCGAACCAGCAAATGGGTGAGTTGAATACGCAGCTCAACAACGCTCGTGCGCTGAAAGCCGACGCCGAGACCAAGGCGCGGCTGATCCGCGAGATGCTTCAGAGCGGCAAGCCGATCGAGGCTTCGGAAGTGCTCAACTCCGAGCTGATCCGCCGCATGGCCGAGCAGCGCGGCACGTTGCGTGCGCAGCTCGCCGAGCAGTCGTCGACGCTGCTCGACAACCATCCGCGCATCAAGGAATTGAAGGCGCAGATCGCCGACCTCGACCGGCAATTGCGCGAAGAGGCCGGCAAGATCTCGCGCTCGCTCGACAATGATGCAAGGGTCGCCGATGGTCGCGTCCAGGCACTGCAGGCGAGCCTCGACCAGTCGAAGAAGCAGGCCTCGTCGAGCAACAGCCAGGACGTGCAACTGCGCGGGCTGGAGCGAGAGGCCAAGGCGCAGCGTGACCTGCTCGAAGCCTATCTTGCGAAGTACCGCGAAGCGACCGCGCGTGAGAACATCGAAGCCGCGCCGACCGATGGCCGCATCATCTCGCGCGCCACGGTGTCGAACACGCCGGCCTATCCGAAGAAGCTGCCGATCGTGCTGATCGCGACGCTCGCAACGCTGCTGCTGTCAGCCGGCATCATCATCACCGGCGAACTGTTGCGCATCTCGGCGCCCGGCGCGGTGGGCCGTGCCTTCGCGCCGGCGACTGCCGTGATCAGGCGCCGCGAGCCGGTCATGGAGGCCGCAACCGTGGAGGCGCCGGCGCTGGCGCCGACACTGCCGCCTGAACCCGAGTTCGCATCATCGGTCGCGTCGGCACTGCCGCCGGAGCCCGAATTGCCGCTGGAGCCGGCGTTCGCGCCTGAGCCAGTCATGAACAAGCCGGAGCCCGTGCTGGCCCGGACCGTCGACGAGATCGATGTGCTCGCCGAGCGCCTCGTCGCAGCGGGTCCCGCCGCCCACAAGGTCACGGTGCTCGGTCCGGCTGCGGCCGAGAGCGTGACGCTGACCACGCTGACGCTGGCGCGTCTGATGGCGCGGCAGGCCAAGGTCGTGGTGGTCGATCTGGTCGCGTCCTCGCCGGTGCTGACCTCGGCCACGGTTGATCCGGCAGCGCCGGGCCTTGCCGAATTGATGCAGGGCGAGGCGACGTTCGCGCAGATCATCACCAAGGACCGGCAGTCGCGGGTTCAGATCGTCAGCGCCGGGCGTCCGGGCTTCGATCGCTCCCACCTGCAATCGCCGCGGCTGGTCCTTGCGATCGACGCGCTGCTGCGGGTCTATGACCACGTGCTGCTCGACGCCGGCTCGGCCGTCGACCTGCCGGCCGAACTGCTGACCACGAAGGCGCAGGCCGTCGTCGTGCCGGATGCCGCCATGGCGCAGGACGCGCGCCATCAGATGGTCGATCAGCTCAGGGCCGTCGGCTTCTCCGAGGTGACGATGCTGAGCAAGCCCTGCGCGCCGTCTGAAATGGCCGCGCCGGGCCCGCGGGTCGTGGCCGCCTGAGTTGCTCTCTCAAGCCGTATCTCTTCGGAAAGCCGCTTCACAGTTTTCCGGATCATGCCTCAGTGCGCCAGCATCGGCTGGCGCATCGATCGCTCGAGCACCGGATCGATCCGCAGTTTGATCGTCACCAGCGCGCCGATCAGTCCGACGACGGCGAGCAGCAGCAGCCCCGCGGTGAAACCACCGGTCAGGTCCTTCAGATAGCCCATCGCGAACGGACCGGCGAAGCCGGAGAGATTGCCGAGCGAGTTGATCGCGGCAATGCCGGCCGCCGCCGAAGCACCGGTCAGGATGCTGGCCGGCATCGGCCAGAACATCGGCGGCACCGCCGAGACACCGATCTGCGCGATGCACAGCAGGCCGACGATCAGCACCGGGCTCGACACGAGGCCGGCAAGGCCGATGCCGACGGCGGCGAGCACCAGCGCGCCTGCAACATGGTAGCGCCGTTCGCCGGTCTTGTCGGAATGGCGACCGAGTAGCACCATGCCGATCGCGCCGAATACGAAGGGCAGGGCCGCGATCAGGCCGGTCTGGGTGTCGGTGACGCCGAACGCCTTGATGATGGTCGGCAGGAAGAAGGCAACGCCGTAGCTTGCCGCGTTCAGGCAGAAATACACCAGCGCGCAGGCGAGCACCCGCGAGTCGGTCAGTGATTGCAGCACCGAGATGTGCTCAACGGATTCCTTTCGCTCCCGCTCGAACTCGAGGGTGTTCTGAACCCACTTGATCTCGTCGGGCTCGAGCCAGGTCGCCTGGCGCGGGAAGTCCGGCAGGAAGACCAGGACCGCAAATCCGACCAGCACCGACGGCAGCGCCTCGCAGATGAACAGCCATTGCCATCCGGTCAGTCCGGCGCCGGACAGATTAAGCAGCAGGCCCGAGATCGGCGCCCCGATGATGCTCGAGATCGGGATTGCGAGCATGAACAGGCTGATGACGCGGGCGCGGTAGATCGTCGGGAACCAGAGCGTCAGATAGAAGATGATGCCGGGGAAGAAACCGGCCTCGCAGGCGCCGAGCAGCAGGCGCAGGAAGTAGAAGATCCATTCGCTCGAGAAGCCGGTTGCCGCCGACATCTGCGGGATGAAGGCGAACGCGGCCGAGACGATGCCCCAACTGATCATGATGCGGGCGATCCAGCGCCGCGCGCCGAACCGTTCCAGCAGGATGTTGGAGGGCACTTCGAAGAAGAAGTAGCCGACGAAGAACAGCCCGGCGCCGAGCCCATAGGCGGCCTCGCTGAGGCCGAGCGCCGTGTTCATGTGCAGCTTGGCGAAGCCGACATTGACGCGATCGAGATAGGCGACGAAGTAACACAGGATGAGGAACGGAATCAGCCGCCGCATCATCTTTCCGATCGCGCGCTTCTCGACATCGTCGCTCATCGTTCCCATCCTTCCTGGTTTTTCGATTTTGCTGACGGTTATCGCGCCATCCGGGGTGGCATCTGGTAAACCCGCAACGGTCCGTCGCTTGCCCTTGCAAGCCTGCTTGCAAGTCTTGCACTCATTGTTGTGTAATGAACGGCCGCGTGACTAATGGCATTTGGGAATGGAGCCACGGCGAAACTGTCATGATGCAGCGCGGTATGAGCGCGGGAACCCAGGTGATGGTCGGCCGTGATCAATAATCTGAAATTGCGCCAGTTGCGTCTGCTGGTCGCCCTCGACAGCGAGCGCAAGCTGCAACTGGCAGCCGAGCGCCTGAACATCACCCAGTCGGCGGCCTCGAAGATGCTGGCCGAGATCGAAGCCGTGGCGCGGGTTCCGCTGTTCGAACGGACGGCGCGCGGCGTCGAGCCGACGGCCTATGGCACCATCCTGATCCGTGGCGGCAGGAGCGTGCTCGCGGACCTCGACCGGGTCACCAATGAATTCGCCGGCTACAGGTCCGGTGAGCTTGGAACGGTTTCGGTCGGAACGGTCGCAAAGCCCAGCATCGATCTTGTCGTCGACGTCATGCAGTATCTCGGCGAGAAGTTGCACCGGGTGAACATTTCACTCGATGTCAGCACCAGTCCGCCGTTGATCACGCGCCTTCTCGCGCTCGAACTCGATTTCGTCGTCGCGCGAATTCCGGTCGGCGTCGATCCCGCGCAGTTTGACTATCACGAGATCGGGGCCGAGCAGGCCGGCCTGCTGGTTCGCGCCGAGCATCCGTTGGCGAATCTCGAGAACGTCAATCTGGAGGACACGGTCGACCTGCAATGGATTTCGCAGCCGCGGGAATCCTTCATGCGCCAGGCGCTCGAGCGGCTGTTCTACAGCCGGGGCATCGCGCCGCCGCAACGCATGATCAACACCGAGTCCTTCTCCGCCTCGATCGGGATTGCGGCGGGGATCGATGCGATCGTGCCGGTACCGTTGCTGATTGTCGACCTGCTCGATCCGCAGCGCTTCAAGATGCTCCGCATCCGCGATCAGCTGATGCTCGAGAGCTACGGGCTGATCAAGCTGCGCAAGCGCGCATTGTCGCCGGCCGCGAAGCTGGTGTTCGATGCGATGATGCGGTTCGGCGTGACGAGCAGCCGGCCGGCCGCCGAAAGCGAAACGGCGTAGCGTCGCCCGCAGCCGGTCTCAGCGGAACATGGCGCGCAGGTTCTGGGCAATCTCGAGCAACGCGGGATTGTGCTTCACGGCGCGCTTGGCGCGACTGATGGCCGACAGTGCACCGGCCGCCGCCTTGCCGCGCAGGCTGAGCGGAATGAAGCTGTCGACGATCACCTCATCGTCCTTGCAGAACAGCCGCTTGTACTCGTCCGAGCCGATGCCGAGATCGAAGGCGCGGTAGTCCTGGCCGGCATGATGATCGATGATGTCGCGCATCAGGATCAGGCCCGGGCTGTATTTGGAATTGGCCGACATCGTGTAGGTGTTGAACATCATCGAGAAGCGATGACCGTCGGAGACGCCGGCGAAGATCGCGATCACTTCCTCGTCGCACTCCAGCGCGTGGATGTCGATCGCATAGCCCTTGCCGTCGGCGCGCGGCGCGAGGCAGGCGCTGCGGATGAACTGCTCGACTCCCGGCTCGGCGAACACATTGGGCAGCTTCTGCTCGGCCATGCGCTGCGGCTTGACGCGGAAGAACCAGTCGAGCAGGCGGCAGACGTCGGCGCTCTCGCGCGCGACGTGATAGCGGTAGCCGGACAGCGGTTGCAGCTTGCGCTCCTTGCCCTTGAGGCGGCGGCGGAACGAATTGCTGATCAGCGCCGCGGGGGCCGCGTCGGGCTCGATCACCAGCAGCGGGCAGTCGTTGACCGAAGGCTGGTGCGGCAGCAGGGCGAGCGGATTGGGCAGGTCCTGCCAGCGCAGCGGCTGCTGGCACAGCACCAGCGCGTCGACGCGCGAGCGCTCGGCGATCGAGCGGGTCAGGGCCGCGATGTCGGCTTCGGTCGCGTTGGCGGCGAAATCCTTGTCGCACAGCGCCATGTTGAAGGTCGCATGCTTGCCTCCCATGAAGCTCGCGCAATTGGCGCCGAGGCGGGATTCGACGGCGAGCGGCAACAGCAACAGCGGCCGGCGTTCGCTGTCATGGGCCGCCACGATGAGCGGCCGCACGCCCTCGCGCTCGCCGACCTGACGCTGCCAACTCGCAAGGAAATCGAAGCGCTGATAGGGGGTGAAGCTGTGTTGCGCGGTCTCGAAACCGCGCCAGGTCGCCTCGGCTGCGGCGAGATCATGAAAGATGTCGACGCCGGCAACGCGGACTGCGTTCGGCCACGTTCGCGTCCCGGCCGTTTGGCCCTCAACTGCCGCCGCCATGATCATCTCGGAACCCAAAATAACTTAAGGTATTAATTTACAGTTCTTGACTGCGGTCGACCTTCGCAGGGAAATGTCAACAAAGAGTAATAACAATGGCCTGGCGGGATGCTTGGCGGCGTGTGGGAACCGCCGCACGAGGGCGGGATCTAGGTGCCGGACAACGGGATTTGGCGACGGGCCAAGGCGGAGTTCGCGTATTTCAGCGGCGCCTTCAGGCTGCGGGAGGGTGAGGCGGGGGGCGCCGGGGCGATCCTGCGCTTCGCGCGCGTGCGTCCGCCGCAACGGACGCGCTTTCAGCCGCTCAGGTCGCAGGAGATCACGCCGGAATTCCTGGATCGCACGATCCGCGCGCTGAAGCGCTGGCGCTACGACATCGTTGGGATCGACGAGGCCTGCCGCCGCGCAGTAACCTTGCCGGAGCGTCGGCGCTTTGCCTGCCTGACCTTCGACGGCGCCAGCAAGGATATCGTCACGCATGCCTATCCGGTGCTCGCGAGGCACGGCGTCCCCTTCACACTCTACCTGCCGACGGCCTTCCCGGACGGCGTGGGCTTAGCCTGGTGGCTGGCGCTCGAGGACATCATCGCGCGCGAAGACCGCATCAGCATGATGATCGAGGGTCGCGAGCGGCATTTCGCGATCTCCAGTCTGTCGGACAAATACGAGCTGTTCGATTTCCTGTCCGGCTGGCTGCGCAAGCTGCCGCAGCCGGAGCTCACTTATGCGGTGAACGATCTCGGCACACGCTATGCAGCCGATGCCGCGCAACTGTCTCGCGTCGCGTCGCTGGAATGGGCTGATCTGGTGCAGCTCGCGGCGGATCCGAACGTGACGTTCGGCAGCGCCACGGTAGATTATTTCGTGCTGTCCAATCTCAGGGATGCCGACGCGCAGCGTGAGATGGCGATGGGAAGAGCCGTGGCCGAAAGCGCGCTTCGACGCGAGGTCAGACATTTCGCGTATCCCTTCGGGGACCGCGACGCGTTCCGTCGCTCACACGTGGTGATGGCCGAGGAAACGGGCATTGTCAGCGCGGTGTCGACCATCTCCGGCGTGGTCGAAGCGCAGGGCGGCACCAACCTCCATGCATTGCCGCGCATCGCATGGGACGGCCGCGTGCGGTCGCTACGGATGATGCGGGTGCTGCTCTCAGGCGTGATGTTCGCGCCGGTTCGGCCGACGCGGAGCGCGCATGACACCACCGCCTAAACTAGAACGGCAGTTCGGCCGGCAAGCGTTCGGCGCGGATCCCGAAGGCTATGATGCGGCGCGGCCCGACTATCCGGACTGGGTGTTCGATACGCTCTGCTCGCGATGCGGACTGGGGGAAAAGACCGCGACGTTCGAGATCGGCGCAGGAACCGGCAAGGCGACCCGCCGCCTGCTTGAACGCGGCGCTGATCCACTGACCGCCATCGAGCCGGACCCGCGGCTGGCTGATTTCCTGCGCAAGACCAATGTGGGCAAGCCGTTGCGGGTCGTGGTCGCTCCGTTCGAGGATGCGCAGCTGGACGAGGGCGCCTTCGACCTCGGCGTCAGCGCCACCTCGTTTCACTGGCTCGATGAGGAGACTGCGCTAGCCAGGATCACGCGTCTGCTTCGCCCGGGCGGCTGGTGGTCCGCGGTCTGGAACGTGTTCGGCGACGACAGCCGGCCCGATCCCTTCCACGAGGCGACCAGTCGATTGGCGCATGGCCCGATAAGCCCTTCACAGGGCGAAGGAGGCATACCTTTTGCCCTCGACAGCGCGGCGCGCCTGGCTGCGCTGCGGACTGCCGGCGCCTTCGACATGATCGACTACAACGTCAGCCGATGGCCACTCGTTCTCGATGCCGAGCAGACGGTGGCGTTATACTCGACCTATTCGAACATCACGGCGCACCCTGATCGCGACAATGTCCTGGCCGAGATCGGCCGCATCGCCCGCGATGAGTTCGGCGGACGGGTTGTCCGGAACATGACGACCAGTCTCTACGTCGCGCGCCGGTCGCGATGATCAGCAGCCATGCCTTAAGCGCGATCGGGGCGCAACATCCAGGACACGATCGGCATCGCCGGCAGCACCCAGCCGAGACCCGCGACGACGTAGAAGATCGCCTGCAGCAGCCCGGAATTGGCGAGCCATGGCGTCTGCGCGACCGTCATGCCAAGCAGCGACCACACCACCACCAGGATGAGCAGGAAGATGGTTCCGAGCAGTTTGCGGGTGCGTATGGCCATGGCGGATATGTGCAACTCGTGATCCAGAGCGTTGTCGGCGGCGCTTGCGCCGGGGGCGCGGCGGACTATAAGGGGCCCGAAAATCCAATCAAGTCAGGGCGAAATGGCCGGTATTTCCGCAAGAACATCGCAGCTCCGCGCCGTAAAGGTATGGCTATTGGTGGTCGCTGCCCTGATTGCGCTGATGGTGCTGGTCGGCGGCGCCACGCGGCTGACCGAGTCCGGGCTGTCGATCGTCGAATGGAAGCCGGTGACCGGTGCGCTGCCGCCGCTGACCGAGGCGCAATGGACCAAGGCCTTCGAGGGCTACCAGAAGATTCCGCAATATCGCGAGCTCAATGCCGGGATGACGCTCGAGCAGTTCAAGACGATCTTCTGGTGGGAGTGGAGCCACCGGCTGCTCGGCCGGGTGATCGGCGCCGCCTATCTGCTGCCGTTCCTGTATTTCCTGTGGCGCGGCACGGTGAGCGGTGAACTCGGCCGGCGGCTATGGGTGATCTTCGGCCTCGGCGCGCTGCAAGGCGGCGTCGGCTGGTGGATGGTGGCCTCCGGCCTCTCGGAACGCGTCGAGGTGTCGCAGTATCGGCTGGCGACGCATCTGGTGCTGGCGCTGCTGATCTTCGCGGCGATCGTCTGGACGCTGCGCCGGCTTTCGGACCGCCCGTCCGTGATCGCGCCCGCCAGGCTGAAGATCACGAGCGCGATGCTGCTCGTGATCACCTTCGTGCAGCTCTATTTCGGCGCGCTGGTCGCCGGCCTGCGCGCCGGCAGGGTCTATAACACCTGGCCCGAGATCGACGGCGGCCTGATCCCGTCGGCCGACCGGCTGTGGTTCGAGACGCCGTGGTGGCGCAATCTGTTCGACAACACGCTGACGGTGCAGTTCGAGCATCGCATGACCGCATATCTGCTGTTCGCCCTGGCGATCGCGCATGCGATCGATGCCGTGCGGTCGCGCGCTGGCGGCGGCGTGATCGCCGGCGCGTGGTGGCTGGTCGCGGCGATCACGTTGCAGGCGACGCTCGGCATCCTGACGCTGCTGCATCAGGTGCCGATTGATCTCGCGCTGACCCACCAGGCGGTCGCGATCGTCGTGCTGACCCTTGCGGTATTGCAGGCCGAGCGCTTCGCAGCGCGCCGCACCGAGAGGGACCAGCCGACCTTGGTTGCGGTCGGCCAGTCCCTTTGATCGGTCAGGTGAGATAGTCGAGCCCGATATCGAGTGCGGCCGAGCTGTGGGTGATCCAGCCAGCCGAGATCAGGTCGACGCCGGTGGCGGCGATCGCCGCGGCGGTCGCCGCCGTGATGCGGCCGGAGGCTTCGGTGATCGCCTTGCCGCGGGCCATCTCCACCGCGCGCGCGAGCTGCTCGGTCGTCATGTTGTCGAGCAGCACCGCGTCGACGTCGAGCGCGAGCGCCTCCTCGAGCTGCGACAGCGTGTCGACCTCGACCTCGATCTTGACCATATGCCCGGCATTGGCCTTGGCGCGCTCGATCGCGGTGCGGATGCCGCCGGCGAGCGCGATGTGGTTGTCCTTGATCAGCATCGCATCGTCGAGCCCGAAACGGTGATTGCCGCCGCCGCCGGCGCGCACCGCATACTTCTCCAGCGCCCGCAGCCCCGGCGTGGTCTTGCGGATGTCGACGATTTGCGCGCGCGTGCCCGTGACGGCTTTGACGAGCGTGGCGGTCGCGGTCGCGACGCCGCTCAGATGGCAGAGGAAGTTGAGTGCGGTCCGCTCCGCGGTGAGCAGGCCGCGCGCCGGGCCGTCGATGATCGCGATGACTTCGTCGGGTTCGACCGCGCTGCCGTCGGGCCGCTCGGCGCGCAACTCGATCGATGGCGAAACCATCTGGAACACGGTGCGTGCGACGTCGAGGCCCGCGATCACGCCAGGCTGCCGTGCCCGCATCACCAGCCGGGCCTGCTGGCCGGCCGGTACGATCGCGTCCGCCGTGATATCGCCGGCGCGGCCGAGATCCTCGCGCAAGGCGGCTTGCACGATCGGTTCATAGAGCAGCGGCAACAGGGGATTGAGGGTGGTCATGGGCGGGCACTCCTTGCTGAGATCCTGGTTTCGACGATGTTGCGCGCGGCGGCGAGCGCCTCGGCACGGGTGAGGGAAGACGGTGCTGCCGACAAGGCGGTGTGCGGGAAATCGGTGCGGAAATGACCGCCGCGGCTTTCCTCGCGCCTGATCGCGGCAACCGCGATCATCAGGCCGACCAACGCTGCGCCGGACGCCGCACTCTGGCCGGATGCGAACGGATAGAGGCTCCGGATCGCACGCGCGATCCCGTCATGGTCGCGCAGCACGCCGAGCCCCTGGGTGAGGATCGGCCGCACCACGGAGGGATCGGTGGCTGGCGGCATGGCATCGTCGCGCAGCATCGCCCGCGGACCGGCGCTTATGCTTTCGACGCTCTCGGCAACCCAGCGCGCGCAGACAACCGCCTCCATCAGCGAGTTGCTGGCGAGCCGGTTGGCGCCGTGCAGGCCGGTGCGCGCGGCTTCGCCGCAGGCCCACAGGCCCTGCACCGAGCTGCGGCCAAAACCGTCAACCGCGATGCCACCCATGTGATAGTGGACCGCGGGACGGATCGGGATCGGATCACGGGCGGGGTCGATGCCTGCCATCTTGCAGAAGGCGCTGATCACCGGATAGCGCTGCGCGAAATCCGCGCCGGGATTCTTGCGCGCGTCGAGGAAGGTGCGGTGTCCCGCGGCGCGGTGGCGCCAGACCGCGCGCGCGACGATGTCGCGCGGCGCAAGCTCGGCGCCTGGCTGATCGATCATGAAGCGCTGTCCGGTCTCGTCGATCAGCACGGCGCCGTCGCCGCGGATCGCTTCGGTGAGCAGCGGCATCGGCCGCGACGGCCCGTCGAAGGCGGTCGGATGAAACTGGACGAATTCGATGTCCGACAAGGTTGCGCCGGCATGTGCCGCGAGCGCGAGGCCCTGGCCGAAACATCCACCGGGATTGGTGCTGTCGGCGAACAATCCGCCGATGCCGCCAGTCGCGATCACCACGCGGTTGGTCGCGATCGTCAGCGGTCCGCGCTGACCGGCCACAAGCACGCCCCTGACCGCATTGTCATCGACGATCAGGCGACGCGCCTCGACGCCTTCCAGCAACGTGATTGACGGCGTCTGACGGACGGCGGCGATCAGGGCGCGCATGATCTCGCGGCCGGTGCCGTCGCCCGTGGCGTGTACGATACGGTTGCGGCCGTGCGCGGCCTCGAGCCCGAGGCGCCAGCTGCCGTCGGCACGACGGTCGAAGGCGACGCCGAGTTCGGCCAGATGCTCGACGGCGGCAGGCGCAGCATGAACGATCCGGGATGCTGCCGCCGCGTCGCAAAGGCCGGCACCAGCCGCGAGCGTGTCGGCGAGATGCAGGGCAGGCGTGTCATCCGCGCCGACCGGTGCGGCGAGGCCGCCCTGTGCCCACATGCTGGAGGCTTCCGCGCCGAGCGGTGATTTCGACACCAGCACGACGGGCTCGGGCGCGAGCTGAAGCGCTGTCATCAGCCCCGCCGCGCCGCCGCCGATGATGACCGGGCGGCCGTTCAGATCAGAGAGATCGGTACTCATATTGCCAGCATCCTTTCGACGCTCTTGCGCGCACGATCGGCGATTTCGGGGTCGATCGTGACTTCGTGCTGATTGGTCTCCAGCGCGTGGCGGATGTTCTTCAGCGTGATCCGCTTCATGTGCGGGCAGAGATTGCAGGGGCGGACGAAGTCGACATCCGGATTGCGTGCCGCGATGTTGTCGCTCATCGAGCATTCCGTCAGCAGCACGACGCGGGGCGGGCGCTTGGTCTCGACGAATGTCTGCATCGCGGCCGTCGAGCCTGAAAAGTCCGCTTCCGCGACGACATCGGGCGGGCATTCCGGATGCGCCAGGACGGTGACATCAGGATGGTTCTCGCGCAGCTGGCGCACGTCATCGGCGGTGAACAACTCGTGCACCTCGCAATGGCCCTTCCAGGCGATGATCTTCTTGCTGGTCTGCTTGGCGATGTTCTGCGCCAGATATTCATCGGGCAGCATGATGACGCGCTCGGTGTCGAGCGATTCGACGATCTTCAGCGCATTGCCCGATGTGCAGCAGATGTCGGACTCCGCCTTCACCGCGGTCGATGTGTTGACATAGGCGACGACGGGCGCGTCCGGATAGCGCGCGCGCATCAGCCGCACGTCCTCGGCCGTGATGGAATCCGCCAGCGAGCAGCCGGCCTTGAGGTCGGGGATCAGCACGGTCTTGGCCGGATTGAGCAACTTCGCGGTTTCGGCCATGAAGTGCACGCCCGCGAGCACGATGACGTCGGCGTCGACCTTAGTCGCTTCGCGCGCGAGCAGGAGGCTGTCGCCGACGATATCGGCGACGCCGTGGAAGATCTCCGGGGTCTGGTAGTTGTGCGCCAGCACCACCGCGTTGCGGCGGCGTTTCAGCGCGAGGATCGCATCGACGTCCTCGGCGAAGGTCGCCCATTCGAATGGCGAGATGACGCGTTTGACACGCTCATAGAGCGGTGCGGTACGGGTAAGAAGGTCGGTATCGAGCAGAGCCATTTATACTCTCCATGAGCATAAGATGGCTTATACTTATCCTGAGCATAAGGCGTGTCAAGTACGAGAAAGCGGGAGCTTGGTGCCGGCGACGGCCCGTTCGGCCAGAACGGCATGGCGGAAGCGGAACAGCTTGGCCGGCCGCCCGACGGTATCGGCGGCCATTGCGCCAGTTTCTTCAACGAGTTCCTGCTGCTCGATCAGCCGGCGGAAGTTCTGTTTGTGGACCAGCCGGCCTGCGAGTGCCTCAACACTGCGTTGCAATTGCAGCAGGGTGAATTCGGCCGGCATCAACTCGAATACCACCGGACGGTATTTGATCTTGGCGCGCAGCCGCGCGATTCCGGTCGCGAGAATGCGGCGATGATCCGCCGTCATCGGCTTTCCCGGAACGACTGTTGCCTCGCGGCCGCGCGCGCGATCGGCTTCCGGGATCAGCGACGCCTCCCAGAGCAGCTCGTAGCGCTGCAATACCAGTTCTTCATTCCAGTCGCGCTCGTCGAGACCGAAGGTGATGGCGCAGCGCTGCCAGCGCTCGCGCTGCAATGTCGGTGAGGAGGCTTCCTTCGCCCATGCCTTCAGTTTCGGGGCGATCGTCTTGGCGATGAACGCCGGTGCGCCGTCGCGATGATCCTCCCAGGGGAAGTAGTCGTACCAGCCGGACCAGTGCGCCTCGAAACCTTCGCCGACCCGGTCCTCGCGGGTCAGGCCGAGATAGCTGATCGAGACGCTGTGCGGGCCCTTGGCGTCGCCGGACCGGCCGCGGTCGGCAAAGGTGTAGAGCTGTTCGACATAGCCGAGCGGGTGGCCGGTCTGCGCCTCGACCCAGGCCCGCAACGCGGTTTGCAGTGAGCGGTGGGTAAACTCGAACGGGCCGCTCGGCAGCGCCGAGCCGCCGGCGATGGTCATGATGTCAGGCGTGCCGTCGGTGACGGCGACCAGCACCGCGACGAGGTCGGCGGTGACGGCGTTTCCCGAAGCCGGTGCTTTGGATTTTTGCGGCGATCTGGCCACGCGATCGTTCCGCGCTAGCAGTAGCCGTAGACGCCGCAGGCGTAGGGCAGGCGGTCCCAGTAGTCGACATAGGCGCCGCCATAATACGGGCCGAGATAGCTGTAGGAGCGCGAATTGCCGTAATAGCCCGGCAGCGATGACGATCCGGGCAGCAGCGGCTCGCCGCGCACGACCGGGATATACGGCTCCGAATTGAGCGGGATCACCTTGGGCTCGACGACCACGAGCTGGCGGCCGCGCCGCACATAGGTCGGCCCTGTGATGGTGGTGCGGTAGGTGTAGGGCCGGCGCGGCAGGCCGGGCGGCAGCTGGCGCGCGGCCTTCACGGTGGCGCTTTTCGGGGGAACGAGGCTGTCGGCAGCCTCAGCGGGCGGAATCGCAGATAGCGCGATCGCAAGCGGCAATATCCAGCGCAGCATCAATGGTCTCCCGAATCATCCGGAGCCTATCACTGCCACTTTAAGCCGGATTGAACGTTAACGAGAGGCCCGTCGGCATTAAGCGTTAATCGAGGGGGCCGCCGGGAGTATCCGGAGTGATGCGGGCACCGCTCCGGAACCGCTCCGGGATCAGGAGCGCAGGGCCTGGTCGAGGTCCGCGATCAGGTCTTCCTTGTCCTCGATGCCGATCGAGAGCCGCACCACCTCCGGTGCCGCGCCGGACTTCACCTTGGCGGCGTCATCGAGCTGGCTGTGGGTGGTGGAGGCCGGGTGGATCACCAGCGAGCGGGTGTCGCCGACATTGGCGAGATGCGAGAACAGCTTCAGGTTCGACACCAGATTGACGCCCGCGTCATAGCCGCCCTTGAGGCTGAAGGTGAACACCGCGCCGGCGCCCTTCGGCGCGTATTTGCGTTGCAGCGCGTTGTACCTGTCGCCGGGCAGGCCGGCATAGTTCACCGCCGACACGGCCGGGTGGGTGGAGAGGAATTCCGCCACCGCCTTGGCGTTGTCGCAGTGCTTCTGCATGCGCAGCGGCAGCGTCTCGATGCCGGTCAGGATCATGAAGGCGTTGAACGGCGACAGTGCCGGACCGAGGTCGCGCAGGCCGAGCACGCGGCAAGCGATCGCGAAGGCGAAATTGCCGAACGTCTCCTGGATCCGGATGCCGTGATATTCCGGGCGCGGCTCACTCAGCATCGGGTACTTGTTGTCCTTCGACCAGTCGAAGGTGCCGGCATCGACGATGATGCCGCCGAGCGAGTTGCCGTGACCGCCGAGGAACTTGGTCAAGGAGTGCACGACGATGTCGGCGCCGTGGTCGATCGGCTTGATCAGGTAGGGCGAGGCCAGCGTGTTGTCGACGATCAGCGGCACGCCGGCCTTGCGCGCGACGGCGGCGATCGCCTCGATATCGGTGATGCTGCCCGCGGGGTTGGCGATCGACTCGATGAAGATCGCCTTGGTGTGCGGCGTCACCGCGCGCTCGAAGCTTTCGATCTCGTCGGGGTCGGCCCAGGCCACGTTCCAGCCGAATGCCTTGAAGGCGTGGGTGAATTGATTGATCGAGCCGCCATAGAGCTTGCGTGCCGCAATGATCTCGTCGCCGGGCTTCAGCAGTTGCTGTAGCACGACGAGTTGCGCGGCGTGGCCGGAGGCGACCGCAAGCGCAGCGGTGCCGCCTTCAAGCGCGGCAACGCGCTCCTCGAGCACCGCGTTGGTCGGGTTGCCGATGCGGGTGTAGATGTTGCCGAAGGCCTGCAGGCCGAACAGCGAGGCGGCATGATCGGCGTCGTTGAAGACGAATGACGTGGTCTGGTAGATCGGCGTCGCCCGCGCGCCGGTGGTGGGATCAGGCTGCGCGCCGGCGTGCACGGCGAGGGTGGAAAATCCCGGGAGGCGATCGGTCATTCTTGGTGTCCTGTTGTGGCCTGGTCGAAATGCGCGGCATGCTGATGGTGGCCGCGCCCGCCGTCAAGCGAGTTGGGCACGCCGCCGTCCCTGGAATGGCATTCTATGCCGTACCGCGCGAGCGGCAGGATTATTCCGCTTGGACGTCAGGTCGTCTCGGTCTTGTTCTTCGCGGCGCGGTCGGATGCCGCGGTCTGGCCGCCGCCAAAACTGGTGCGGTTGAGCGACAGCCGCATGCCCTGGGTCGGAATTGGCGCTCGCTTTGAACTCAGCGTGCGCGAGTTGACGCCCATCCAGGAGATCTCCGATGACAGCCGGCCATATTCGATCTTCGGGCAGCGGTTCATCACCACCTTGAGGCCGGCGGACTCGGCCTTCTCGGCGGCGGCATCGTCGCGTGCGCCGAGTTGCATCCAGATCACCTTCGGCAGCGGCGACAATTTCAGCGCCTCTTCGACCACGGGCATGATGTGGCTGGAATTGCGGAAGATGTCGATCATGTCGATCGGCCGATCGATGTCCGCAAGCGAGGCGACGAACGGCTTGCCCATCAGCGTCTTGCCGACATGGCCGGGATTGACCGGGATCATGTCGTAGCCGCGCTGCGCCAGATATTTGAAGGCGAAGTAGCTCGGCCGCACGTTGACCGGCGAGGCGCCGACCATCGCGATCGATTTGACGTTGTTGAGGATGCTGCGGATGTAGTTGTCGTCGTAGGCGTCGTGATTCATCGGAATGCTACTTGTCCTGCCATTTCGGCTCGCGCTTCTCGATGAAGGCGCCGATGCCTTCCTCGGCGTCGCGCGCCATCATGTTCTCGGTCATCACTTCGGCCGCGAAGCGATAGGCGTCAGCAAGGCTCATCTCGGCCTGACGATAGAACGCCTCCTTGCCGAGCTTGACCGTGTAGGCCGATTTCAGCGCGACCCTCTCGGCCAGCGCGATCGCGGCGTCGCGCTCGGTGCCAGCGGGCACCACGCGGTTGACGAGGCCGATCTCTTTTGCAGTTGCGGCCGAAATCGGCTCGCCGGTGAGCAGCATCTCCATCGCCTGCTTGCGCGGCACGTTGCGCGACAGCGCCACCATCGGCGTCGAGCAGAACAGCCCGATGTCGACGCCCGGCGTCGCAAACGCCGCCGCCTCGGAGGCGATTGCCAGATCACAGCTGGCGACGAGTTGACAACCGGCCGCGGTGGCAATGCCTTGGACGGACGCGACCACCGGCTTCGGCAGGTGTACGATCGCCTGCATCATCGCGCTGCATGCGTTCATGATCTGCGCAAAATAGGCCCGGCCGCGATCAGCGTCGCCGCGGTGCGCGGTGAGCTCCTTCATGTCGTGGCCCGCAGAAAAGGCCGAGCCGTTCGCCGCAATCACGACGGCGCGGATGCTCGTGTCGTCGCCGATGTCGTTCAGCGCGGCGTGCAGTTCGCCGATCATGCCCTCGGACAGGCTGTTGCGCGCGGCGGGACGATTGAGCGTCAGTACCGCGATACTGCCGACGGTCTCGCGCAGCAGGATCGGCTGGTGTCGTGGCGCTTCTGCGCGGGCGGCTTGGGCGGTCATGGCGAGATTCCACTATCGTGTCTGTGACAATTTAATGTAACAGGCTGACTGAAGCGAGGGCAGGGACGGCATGGCGATTGCGAAAATGAGCGTAGCTGATCTGGAGGAGTTCCTGCGCAAGGAATTTCCGCAGGCCTTCACCTACGACGATATCAGGATCGAAAGTGCCGACGGCGAGACGGCCCTGCTGCGCCAGCGCTTCAGCGAGCGCATGCTGCGCCCTGGCGGCACGGTGTCAGGGCCGACGCTGATGGGGCTGGCGGATTTCGCGATGTATGTGGTGCTGCTGTCGGCGATCGGGCCGATCGGTCTTGCGGTCACCACCAACCTCAACATCAACTTCCTGCGCAAGGGCCAGCCGGGGCAGGACGTTCTCGCGGTTGCCAAGCTGCTCAAGCTCGGCAAGCGGCTGGCGGTTGGCGAGGTGAACCTGCTGTCCGGCACCTCACCCGATCCGATCGCCCATGTCACGGCGACCTATTCCATTCCAAATCAATAGGCTTTTCTACGGTATCATTGCACCATATTTATAATTCATTGTTTTTGCTGAAGTAATTTGCGCATCTGGGCGTTGACGCACGCCCGCGGCTTCTCTAGAAAGCCGCCCAGTTTCGGCGCACACGGCGCCGATTTCTTTTTCACGGATTTCACACATGAGCACGTTCTCGGCCAAGCCCGCCGAAGTGACGAAGAAGTGGGTCGTGATCGACGCCAAGGGTCTGGTCGTCGGCCGTCTCGCCACCCTCGTTGCGATGCGCCTGCGCGGCAAACACCTGCCGACCTACACCCCGCACGTCGATTGCGGCGACAATGTCATCATCGTCAATGCCGCGCATGTGGTGCTGACCGGCCGCAAGCGCGACCAGAAGACCTACTACAAGCACACCGGCTTCATCGGCGGTATCAAGGAGCGCACCGCGAAGCAGATCCTCGAGGGTCGCTTCCCCGAGCGCGTCGTCGAGAAGGCGATCGAGCGCATGATCCCGCGCGGTCCGCTCGGCCGCATGCAGATGGGCAATCTGCGCGTCTATCCGGGTGCCGATCATCCGCATGAAGCGCAGAGCCCCGAGAAGGTCGATATCGCTTCCCTGAACCGCAAGAACACGAGGGCCGCATAATGTCCGATACGTTGCAGTCCCTCGACCAGCTCTCGCAGGTCAAGCCGGCCGCGCCCGACGCGCCGAAGTACGTCAAGAAGGTCGACAAGTTCAACCGCGCCTACGCCACCGGCAAGCGCAAGGACGCGGTCGCCCGCGTCTGGGTCAAGCCCGGCTCGGGCAAGATCTCGGTCAACACCCGCGAGTTCGAAGTCTACTTCGCCCGCCCGGTGCTGCGCATGATGATCCAGCAGCCGCTGGTCGCTGCCGCCCGCAACGGCCAGTACGACGTGATCTGCACGGTCGCCGGCGGCGGTCTGTCCGGCCAGGCCGGTGCTGTCCGTCACGGCATCTCGAAGGCGCTGACCAATTTCGAGCCGGAGCTGCGCAGCGTCCTCAAGAAGGGCGGCTTCCTGACCCGCGACAGCCGTACCGTCGAGCGCAAGAAGTACGGCAAGGCGAAGGCCCGCAAGTCCTTCCAGTTCTCGAAGCGCTAATTCGAGTACTAAAATTCGCGGCAATTGCCGCGAGCATCGAGTTGCAAAGGGCGCCGCGAGGCGCCCTTTTTGCTGCGCCTGCTTCGCCGCGAATTAGCGCAGTTTTTCAAGAAAACTTGCGTGTGCGTGCAAACGAAATTGGAACTCGGGGCCTCTAGCCTGCAAACTCGCACTGGCGCTGCATCACCACAATCAATCGCGCCTGCGAACGTTGCGTCACACCGGGCTGGGGTGAGTCCATGTCGTTCGATCCGTCGACACTCTATCTGTTCGCCACCATGGTCGCGGGCATGCTCGGCGCCATGCTGTGGTTGTTCGGCAGGCAGGAGAATATCCCCGCGCTGAAATGGTGGGGCACCGCTTATCTGCTCGGTGCGGCCTCGGTCGCGCTCTGGACGGTCGGCAGCTCGACGCTCGATCCCTTCGTCCTGCTCGGTCTCAATGCAATCGGCTTCGCCGCCTGCGGCATGGTGTGGAATGCCTCGCGCATTTTCCACGGCCGCAAGGCCAACCTGCCGGGCCTCGTGCTGGGCCCGATCGCCTGGATCGGCGCGGTGACGATGCTCGAGGATCCGGCGACGCGCCTGACGATCGGCGCCGGGATCGTCGCGGTCTATGCCGCGCTGACTGCCTCAGAACTCTGGAGCGAGCGCCGCCGTGCGATGCAGCGGCGCTGGATCGCAATCGTGATCCCGGTCGCCCATGGCTGCGTCCTGATGCTGCCGATCCTGGTCGGCGACCTGCTGCGCCTGAACGGGCAGAATGTTGTCGTCTCCAGCTTCTGGGTCACGTTGTTCTCGATCGAGCTCGTGCTGTATGCGATCGGCACGGTGTTCGTGATCTTCATGATGGTGTCGGACCGCGCGGTCGCCGTGCACAAGACGGCGGCGTCGATCGATCCGCTGAGCGGCATGCTCAACCGCCGCGGCTTCTCCGAAGCGTGCGCGCGGGTGATCGAACGCGAGGCCACGGCCGGCCGGCCGGTCACGGTGATGATTTTCGACATCGACCACTTCAAGTCGATCAACGACCGTTTCGGCCACCCCGCCGGCGACGAGATCCTGAAACTGTTCTCCGCGGTCGTGGTCAACAATCTCAGGATCAGCGACTTGTCGGGCCGGATCGGCGGCGAGGAATTCGCCGCGCTGCTGCCGTGTCCGCTGGAGGAGGGCGTGCTGGTCGCCGAGCGCGTGCGCGAGGCGTTCGAGAACAGCGATATCGTCTGCGAGGAAGGTCCGGTCGATACCACGGTCAGCATCGGCGTGGCCGGCGGCCCGGCCGGGACCGAGCTCGAGGTGCTGCTGGCCTCGGCCGACACCGCGCTCTACCAGGCCAAGCGCGGCGGCCGCAACCGCGTCGAGGCGGCGGCGGAATTGCCGCTGTCGCTTGAGAACTGGCGGCGCAAGACCGCGGGCCTGCCCGCATCGGCGCGGCACAAGGCGTCACCTGCCCAGGCATGAGCGAGGTAACGCCTGGTTAACCATTCGATCCCATGCTTTCGGGCATGGAGTCGATCCGCACCCGCAATCCGCAGTCCGTCCTGATGTCGCTCGAAGCCGACGCTGCTGCGGCAGGCAGCGGCTTCGCCTGTCTGTTCTCGGACTCGGACGAGTATGAGAGCGCGCTGGTCGCCCAACGGCGGGCGCAAGGCCGCTACCAGCAACCGACGAGCCGCTGGCCGGTCGTGATGATGGTCGGCGTGCTGCTGATGGTCGTGGGGACGGTGCTGCTGTTCTCCTAAGGCGGTTCAGGCGGCCTTCGCAGCCGCCGGATCCTCTGCCTTGAAATGGTCGATCATCACCTTGGCGATCGCCATCAGCGGCAGCGCCAGCGCCAGCCCCCAGATGCCGAACACGACGCCGAGCAGGATCTGGAACGCGAACAACGTTGCCGGCGGGATGTCGAGCGCCTGGCGCTGGATGATCGGCGTCAGCACGTAGCTCTCCAGCGCGTGGACGCCGAGGAACAGGATGAAGGCGGACAGCGCCGCGATCCATCCGGTCGCGAGGCTCGCCAACACCACGATCAGCCCGCCGAGGATCGCCCCGACGGTCGGGATGAACGCGAGCAGGCCGGCCTGGATGCCGAGGATGAACGAACTCGGGATGCCGATGATGGCAAGCCCGATCCAGGTGACCAGGAACACCGCGGTCATGGTGATCATCTGTGCGATCAGCCAGCGTTCCAGCGTCTCGCCGATGCGGTCGACGATGGCGGTCGCCTCGCCACGGTATTTGGCCGGCGCGATGAACAGCAGTCCTGCACGGTAGATGCTTGGCTGGGCCGCGAAGGCGAGCCCGAGGAACAGCACGATGAAGAAGTTGCCGACGACGCTGACGGTGCCGAGCAGCACTTTCAGCGTCTGACTGATGATGGCGCCGCCGCTGGAGGCCAGCGCGCCGGCCCCGGGGATGCCGTGGGGCTGCGACGACGTTGCAGGTGCCGTGGGCGTCGTCGCCGTGGCGGTACCTTCCGGCTTCGTCTCGCCGGCGGCATTGGCGAAGTCGAGATAGCTGGTATCGACACCACGCTGCTCGAGGAACTCCTTGACGCTGCCGAGCTGCGACTTGATCGTGTTGCTCAGCACCGTGGCCTGCTGCGCGATGGTGGTACCGCCGAGGAACACGATTCCGGACAGCAGTCCAGCCAAGGCGAGGCAGACGATCGCGAGCCGCAGCGCATGCGGCAGCCCGGTCAGCCGCCCGAGCAGGGTGGTCATCGCGTTCAGGCCGACGCCGAGCAGCATGCCTGAGAACAGCAGGAAGAGGGTCGCGGCGAATTGCCAGGCGAACATCAGCAGGGCTGCAAACAGCACTATCCCGATGCCGCCGACGGCGATCGCCCACGCCATGTCGTTACGGGCCCGCAGGCGATTGTCAGCCGAGTCTGTCACGGGTGATTCCTTCTTCGCGACGGTGTGTCCAGGGCAGTCTTTGGCGAAAATTGTGCCGGGATCAAGCTGCGAGCGATGCGCCGCTCTGCCGTCGACCGGCGGTTGTGGGGGAGAGGCCGCCGGGTGAGGCATTTCGGGGCTCCGGGCAGCCTTTTGGGTCCGGTTGGACCCGCCTGTGCAGGGCTGCAAGCCCACCTGTGCAGAGATAGACAGTTGATCCGGCGGGAACTCGAAGGCATGATCGTCTCCGCAACGTCGCAAACTTAGAAGAATCATTGCGCGAGACTTGAATAATGAGACGGCCCGTGGTCGGCGTGATCGGAAACGCCCATCGCATTGAAAATCGTTTCACAGTCCAGATGGTCGGAGAGCGCAACCTTCGCGCGGTTGCCGAAGTCTCGGGTGCCGTCCCGCTGATGTTCGCGGGAACCCCTGACATCACCGATGTCGGTTCCTTGCTCGACGTGGTTGACGGCGTCGTCCTGACCGGGGCTCGCGCCAATGTCCATCCGACCCGCTTCAACACCGAACCTTGTGCCGCGCATGAGCCCTATGACATCCCCCGCGACGACGTCGCGCTGGCGTTGTCGGAAGCCTGTGTCGCGCGCGGCGTGCCGATCTTCGGCATCTGCCGCGGCTTGCAGGAAATGAACGTCGCCTTCGGCGGCTCGCTGCATCCGGAGATCCGCGAGATTCCGGGCCGGATGAACCACCGGATGCCGCGGCTCGAGAACGGCGAGATCCATCCCGATCCCACCGTGGTGTTCGCCGACCGCCACGACGTTGCGCTCACGCCAGGCGGCGCATTCGCCAAGATCCTTGGTCGTGAGACCATCCGGGTCAATTCGCTGCACGGCCAGGGTATCCTCGAGCCCGGCCAACGCGTCGTGATCGAGGGCGTCGCCGAGGACGGCACCATCGAGGCGATCCGCATCGCGGATGCCACAGGCTTTGCGCTCGGCGTGCAGTGGCACGCCGAGTACGACCCGCAGCGCAATCCGATCAATCGCGCTCTGTTCGAGGCGTTCGGCGACGCGTTGCGCGAACGGCGACGCGCGGCGTAAGGGTCGAGGGACGACGCCGAGTTTCCTTTTCTGTCGGCTTGCTTCGTCGGGCAAATCAGTGTTTGGGGGCGGTGCATCCGTTCGTCATTCCGGGGCAGCCGGAAGGGCTGAGCCCGGAATCCATTCATCCAATGGGTTATACGGCTCAATGGACTCCGGGCTCGACGCCGCGCGCCGCCCCGGAATGACGCCAAGCTCAGTCAGACCAAATGGAATCCGCTGCCTGCATCCACCGGGGGATATGGCGTGCCGGCGGGCAAGCCGAGATAGAGGTATTCGAGGCCGTAGGAGGCGGCGAAGCTGGCGGCATTGGCGTCGAGCACGATATTGCCGCCTGCACCGAGATGCAGTTCGGGGCGGGTCAGGCCGGCGTCCGTGAAGGCCGGTGCATCGTTGATGGACAGGTCATTGAAGCTCGTATTCACGTTCGAGAGGTCGGCAGCGTTGCCGGCGAGGTCGGTGATGGCAGCGCCGTTGAGATTGGCGCCGGTCACGGCGAGCGTCGCGGTCGGGTTGTCGCCGCCGGAGGCGAGATAGTCGAAGGCGAGCTTGGTCGGGTCGTGCAGCGCTGCGGTCGCGGCCGCGTCGTAAATTGCGCCGCCGCCATTGTTGAGCGCAAGCGTCGGCGCGCCGCCCGACACCGTGACGGCTTCGTTGAAGCCGAGGGTCAGCGCGATGCTGGCGCCTGCGGTCTCGATGCCGGTCGTCGGCGCCGCGGTGACACCTGATACCTCCGGCGCAGTGGTGTCGATTTGCAGGACGCCGCCGGGATTGGTGACCGCGCCGACGAGGCTCGCATGGTGGCCGTAGCTGTCGGTTATCGACGCGCCGTGCAGCGTGATGCTGGATATCGCGAGGTCGGCGGTGTTGTCACCGGCCGCGACCGTGTAGCTGAAGGTCAGCGCATCGCTGCCGCTGCCGCCGGCATAGGTCGCGACGCCGCCGTCGTTGAGCAGCAAGTTCGGTACGCCATGCGTGGTGTCGACGGCGACGGCATCGTTCATGTTGAGGGTAAAGGTCACGTTGTGGCCTGCGTCGAGATCGCCGTTGCCGTTGGCGATGCCTGTGCCACTCGTCGTCACCGACAGCACCGACGGCAGCAGGTAGATCGCGGTGCCGCCATAGCCGTCGCCGCCGACGCCAAAGCTCTGGCCGGCGAAATTGTCGTTCGGATCGAGCTGGAAATCGAATGTCTTGTCGTGCTCGGCGAGTTCGAGCACATTGCCGGGCAACAGCGTCACCGTGGCGTTGCTGCCGATGTTGACGCCATAGAAGTCAATGGTGTCGCCGATCGCAAACCCGCTGATGATGTCGGCGGGCGCCGCGTGTCCGTCGATCTCGAGCGTGCCGCCAGTACCCTCGAACACGATCGGGGTGATGCCGGTCGAGGCGCTGTCGTTGAAATCCGCAAGCCCTCCCGCGATGATCATGCCGTCGGCGGTGGCGCCGGCGTCGACGGTCAGCGTGGCGCCGGGTTCGACTGTGATGCCGTGAATGACGCCGCCACTGTAGATTTCGGCATTGCCGTGCAGGATTGCGCTGTCGGCGATCCCTGAGACATCGAGCGTGCCGCCTGTCTGAACAACGAGGTTGGTCGCGGTCTGGCCGGAGGCGACATAGTAGATCTCGCCGTTGATTACGAAGTTGTCCGGAAGCGACGGATCCCAGCCCAGGACATGCATCAATGTCAGGTCAGTCTGGGTGATCCCGTTGATGACGCCGTAATCGCTCTCATTGTTGAAGGCGTCGTTGCCGGACGGGCCCGCCCCACCGCCGGAGCCGTATCCAGAATCCCAATCGCCGAGATCGCCCTTGGCGATGTGGTTGTTCCAGCTGCCGAGGCTGGTCGCGCCATCGTCGATCGAGAAATAGCCGGTGGAGTGGACCGGGCCGGCCGCCAGTTCCCGAACGCCGGGCGCGGAAAAGCGGAACAGGTCGGGGACACCCCAGCCGTTGGAATAGTGCTCGCCCTTGACCCCGAGCAGGGAGTCGCGGCCCATCACCTCGGTGATCTCGTGCTCGATCGAGCCGACGATGTAGTACTGGTTGGCCCCGGGAACAGCGGTGGGATTGAACGACCAGTCCGTTTCGGCACTAGTGCTGAAGCCGACCCAGCCGTCGACGGCAGTATCGTTGGCGCCGATCAGGCCCAACGCCTTGGCTTCGGCGCGGCCGATGTCGAACACGCCGCCATTGGTCGGATCCGATGTCGGCAGCGTCGCAAAGGCGGCGAGTTGGTCGGCCGCGGTGCCGTTAGCGATCAACGCGTCGCGGATCGTCGCATAGCCGTAGCGCGGCGCCTCGGCTTCCTCGCTTTCGCCGAGATCATTGGAAGTGATCGGCGAGCCGTTGACCTCGCCCCAGCCGACATGGATGTTGAGGGTGACGTTGTTGGTGAAGGCTGCGTCGAGCAGGTTCACGACATAAGCGACCGCGGTCTTGAAGGCGGCCGGAGCGCTGTTCGCGCTGCTGTCGTAGACGATGTTGATCTGCAACGATGCCTCCCCGGCATGCGGCGTCGGCATCAGGATAGGCCAGCCACTCACCTGAGGCTTGGACTATCCGGCGCCCGATCCGGATCGATCGGCGCCGGGGAACGCAATATTCTCCGTATTTATACGTATACAAAAGTGGCGGATCGCCGGACCGGACTCGGCTAAGCAACAAGGCGCGAGCCCCCGATATTGCCCCGGCCGACAATCCTTTCCGATATTGTTTTCCTTATCGGTTTTCTGGTGCAACTGCTCAGGATGAGTTGGTCGGGATGAATTTGTCGGGCCGTCTGGCGATCGGGATGCTGTTTCCCGTGGTCCTGCTCCTGTTAGCCTTGGGATTTGTCCATGGCGTCAGCTGGCCGGGCATTCTGCTTGCAGGCGGCGCCGTTGCGATGGTGTTGATGACTGCGGAGACGATTGCGAGACTGCTTTCGAAGCCGGCCCAGTTGATGCGGGTGGCCGACGGCCTGGCGCGCGGCGAGCAGGTGCCGATCAGCCGGGGCAGCAGCGGCAACGACGAGGCCACGCGGCTCGCCGCGGCGCTCGCCGAGTTGTCAGCGCAATTGGGCAGCCGGCAGAACCTGCTGGAGAACACCGTCGAGAGCATCCGCGATCCCGTCGTGGTCGCCGACGAGCACGGCACGGTCGTCATCGCCAACGTCGCGGCGCGGCGGCTGCTCGGGGTCGAGATTGGCTTCAACAGCGTAACCGACGTGCGGGCTTTCACATGCTATTACGCCGACGGCGTGACCATCATGCCGATTTCGAAATCGCCATTGGTGTGCGCGCTGTACGGCGAGAGCGTCGATGATTTCGAACTGAACGTCAGGCCCCAACCGCCGGCCGAGGATGTCTGCTTCATCGTCAACGCCCGCCCGCTGCGCGATGAGGCGGGCCATCTGCGCGGCGCCGTTACGGTGCTGCATGACGTCACCGCGCAGCGGCGCGCGCATCAGGCGCTGGTCGAGAGCGAGCAGATGGCGCAGGCCATCGTCAGGACCGCGCTCGATGCGTTCGTTCAGACCGACCAGGACGGCATCGTGCTGGACTGGAGTCCGCAGGCCGAGGCGCTGACCGGCTGGACCCGCTCCGAGGCGATCGGTCAGCGGGTGGTGGAACTGGTGTTTCCGGAGGAGCTTCGCCTTGCGCACCGCCAGAGGGTCGCCCGCTTCCTTCAGGAGACCGCGGCCGGCGGTATGGGCATGCGCTATGAAACCGAATCGGTGCATCGCGACGGCCACAGGTTCTTCGCCGAGGTTTCGCTGAACGCGCTGCGCCGCGGCGACGGCTACGTCATCAATGCGTTCGTCCGGGACGTCACCCAGCGGCGGATCGCCGAAGAACAGCTGATCCAGGCGCAGAAGACGGAATCGCTGGGGCGCCTGACCGGCGGCATCGCGCACGACTTCAACAACATGCTGACGGTGATCACCGGGACCATCGAAATCCTCGCCGACGGCGTCAAGGACAACCCGCAGCTTGCCGGGATCGCCAAGCTGATCAGCGATGCCGCCGATCGCGGCGCGCAACTCACCTCGAGCCTGCTGGCATTCGCGCGCAAGCAGCCGTTGCAGCCCGGCGGGACCGATGTCAACGACCTGATCGGTGAGGTGGTGCGGCTGCTGTCGCAGACGCTGGGCTCGCAGACCGAGATCCGGACGGAACTCGGCCGCGACGCCTGGCTCGCGTTCGTCGACCGCAGCCAGCTTGGTGCCGCGCTGGTCAATCTCGCCATCAATGCGCGCGATGCCATGCCGGACGGCGGGACGCTGACCTTTGCGACCCGCAACGTCCAGCTCGGGATTCCCGAGGCGGTGGCGCGTGGCGTCGAACGGGCCGGCGACCATCTGGTGATCGAGGTGACCGATACCGGGACCGGAATCTCGCCGTCGCATCTGGAGAAGATCTTCGATCCGTTCTTCTCCACCAAGGAGGTCGGGCAAGGCACCGGGCTCGGGCTCAGCATGGTGTTCGGCTTCGTCAAGCAGAGCGGCGGCGGGATCGAGGTCAAGAGCGAGCAGGGGCGCGGCTCCGTGTTCAGGATCTATCTTCCCAAGGCGGACGGCACCGCGCCAGGCGCAGCCGAGGAGGATGATCAGCCGGTCCGGGGCGGCAACGAGACCATCCTGTGCGTCGAGGACGACGCCACGATCCGTGACTATGTCACCGGCCAGCTCGAAAGCCTCGGCTACAAGGTGTTGGTGGCGGCGAACGCCGATGCCGCCCTTGCGATCGTCAATGGTGGTGCCGCGTTTGACCTTCTGTTCACCGACATCGTGATGCCGGGCAGCATGAATGGCCGGCAGTTGGCCGAGACGCTGATGGCCGGGCACCCGGCGCTGCGGGTGCTGTTCACCTCAGGCTACAGCGATGGCGTCCTGCCGGTGCAGCAGGGGCGTGCCGGTCATGGCATTCCGCTGCTGACCAAGCCCTATCGGCGCAGCGAGCTGGCGCGGATGCTGCGGCGCTGCCTTGATCTTCAGGTCGACTTCCAGGGCGACCCGGTTCCGCAGCCTTACTCCGTGCAGCCCGATCTCGAACGTTTTCTGCGCGAGAATCCGCCGGAAAAAAGCTAGCATCGGGACTCACTGACAAGCGCAGGCGGCGATCATCCCGACCGCGGCCGTTGTGGCGCAGCCAATGAGTTCGCCGGGAGGCCAATCATGACCATCACCATCACCGCCTTTGAGCGGTCGCCGGATGGCGGCAAGGGATTGGCGCGGGATACGCGGGTGCGGTGGGCGCTTGAAGAACTCGGCCTGCCTTACGAGGTGCGTCTCGTATCGTTTGCCGCGATGAAGGAGCCCGCGCATCTGGCGATTCATCCGTTCGGCCAGATCCCCACCTATCAAGAGGACGACCTCGCGCTGTTCGAGACGGGGGCGATCGTGCTCCATCTCGCCGAGCGCCACAAAGGCTTGCTCCCTGACGATGCGAATGCCCGGGCACGCGCGATCGCATGGATGTTTGCCGCGCTCAACACGGTGGAGCCGCCGATCCTCGAATTCTCGACCGCGTGGCTGTTCGAGCGCGACAAGTCGTGGCACGAGGCGCGCCTGCTGCTGGTCAAGGATCGCGTCCGGCAGCGGTTGGACCAGCTTTCGGAGCGTCTCGGCGATGCCGATTGGCTCGATGGTGCGTTCAGCGCCGGCGACCTGATGATGGCGTCGGTGCTGCTGCGGCTGAAGCCTTCGGGCATGCTCAACGGGCATCCGAAGCTCGCTGCCTATGTCGGCCGTGGCGAAGCGCGGCCCGCCTACCAGCGGGCATTCGCGGCGCAATTGGCGGTCAACACCGCGAAATCAGACTGAGGGCGGTGCTTACAGGCTGTGTAGGATGGGTAGAGCGCAGCGAAACCCATCAAATCTTTCTGTGGTGAAAATGATCGGTTTCGCTGTGCTCTACCCGTGCTACTGGCTGCGATAAGAGAACGACGTGATGCAGGAAGGCAGTAAAGTCGCGATCTTCGACGGGCACAATGACGTGGCCCAGCACCTTGTTGAATACCGCGAGGGCGGCCGCGATTTTCTCGTGCGCTCCGAGGAGGGCCATCTCGATCTGCCGCGCGCACGGGAAGGCGGCATGGTCGGTGGCCTGTTCGCGATGTACGCCAAGGCAGAACATGCGCGACAAGGCGACTTCACGCAAACTGCCGATGGATACGAGGTGCGACTTGCCGAGCCGCTCGATGCGGCCTACGCCCGCCGCACCATCGATGCCCAGTTGAGCGCGCTGGAACGCCTGGTTGGACGCGCCAACGGACGGATTCGCTTTGCGACGACCGTGGACGAGATCGAGGCGGCGCGGCGCGATGCGGCGTTTGCAATCGTGCTGCATCTCGAGGGCGCCGAGGCGATCGACGCCGATCTGGACGGGCTGGCGCGGCTCCATTCGCGCGGCCTGCGTTCGCTCGGTCCGGTGTGGAGCCGGCCCAACATCTTCGGTCACGGCGTGCCGTTCGCCTATCCGCGGTCGCCGGACACCGGCCCCGGCCTGACCGATGCCGGGAAGGCGCTGGTGAAGACCTGCAACGAACTCGGGATCATGGTGGACGCAGCCCACCTCAACGAACGCGGCTTCTGGGATCTGGTAGCGATCAGCACCGCGCCCATCGTGGCCACTCACGCCTGCGCGCATGCGATCTGCCCCGCGACCCGCAACCTGACCGACCGGCAGCTCGATGCCGTCAAGGCATCGGGTGGCGTCGTCGGCTTCAATTTCAGCGTGTCCGAGGTGCGCCCGGACGGACACCGCGATCCGGACATTCCGATCGAGACGGTCGTCGCGCATCTCGGCTATCTGGTCGAACGGATGGGTGACGATCACGTCGCTCTGGGATCGGACTTCGATGGCGCGACGATGCCGCACCCGCTCAGGGATGCAAGCCAGCTCCAGAACCTGATCCAGGCGTTGCGCGCGCACGGCTTCGATGAGGCCACGTTGCGCAAGATCGCCTTCGACAACTGGATGCGAATGCTGCGCCAAAGCTGGCGGTGATTGGTCGCAGTCCGTTGGCTCGGTCGATCCTGCGCGCTATGCTGGCGCAACAATGGCGCGGCCGGTCAACGGCCCGATGGCAGGGAGTTTTGAATGCAGGACCGCAAATGGTCGCGACGCGACTGGCTCAAGGTGACGGCCGCGACCGCAGCCGGCATGGTATTCGCCGAACCGCTGCGCGCCGCGGCGCCGCCTGCCGAAACCGTGACGCCGGAGCTGATCGCGGCCGCCAAGAAGGAAGGCAAGATCTCGTTCTACAGCGCGCTGGAGCTGAATACGGCCGAGCGTCTGGCGCGTGACTTCGAGCAGAAATATCCGGGCATCAGCGTTCGCGTCGAGCGCTCCGGCGCCGAACGGATTTTCCAGCGCATCGCGCAGGAGCAGGGCAGTGGCATCAACGCCGTCGACGTCGCCAACTCGACCGATCCGGCGCATTATCTCGACTGGAAGAAGAACGACTGGCTCGCGGCCTACCTGCCCGAAGAGGTTGCGAAGCATTTTCCCGCCGACCAGATCGATCCCGACGGCATGTCGGCGACATCCTGCGCCTGGTTCGAGGTGATCGGCTACAACACCGAGCAGGTGAAGCGCGAGGAGGCGCCGCGGAGCTACGCCGACCTGCTCGATCCGAAATGGCGTGGCAAGATCGTCAAGGGTCATCCGGGCTATTCCGGCGCGATCATGACCGCGACCTTCGTGCTGGCGCGCGATCTCGGCTGGCCGTACCTGGAAAAGCTGTCGCAGCAGCGGGTGATGCAGGTGCAGTCGGCCGCCGATCCACCGAAGAAGATCCTGCTCGGCGAGCGGGCCGTCATGGCCGATGGCAACGACTACAACCTCATACTGGCCAAGGACCAGGGCAAGCCGGTCGAGGTGGTGTATCCGGCAGAGGGCGCGCCGCTGATCATCGTGCCGAGCGGCGTCTTCAAGAACGCGCCGAACCCGAACGCGGCGCGGCTGTTCCAGAGCTTCTTCTTCAGTGCCGAGACCCAGCAGATGCTGGCCGACGAGTTCGCGCACCGCTCGTTCCACGCCAAGGTGAAGGAGAAAGCCGGCCACGTGCCGCTCGACAAGCTGAAAATGCTGAAGGCCGATCCGGCCCAGGTGCAGGCGCAGAGCGAGGAGATCAAGGCGAAGTACGCGAAGCTGTTTCGGGTGTAGTGCTGAACTGCAGGATGGGTAGAGCGCAGCGAAACCCATCAGCCAGGCATCGCGAAGCGAAGACGATGGGTTTCGCTGCGCTCACCCATCCTACGCGATCCTCATCTCGCGCCCTCACGCCGCGCGCATTGATCGCTGCGCGCGGTAGGCTTGCGGCGATGTCAGCGTGAGCTTGCGAAAGGCCTTGCGAAAGCTGCTCTCGTCCTCGTAGCCGGTGGCGCGGGCGATCGTCTTGATCGGCTGCGTCGTCGTCTCCAGCAGCGTGCGGGCGTGCTCGACGCGGCGGCGCGTGATGAAGGCCTGCGGCGGCTCGTGGGTCAATTCGCGGAAGCGGCGGTTCAGCGTGCGTTCGCTGAGGCCCAGCGCGTGCGCGAGGCTACGCACCGTGATCGGCGCCTTGCCGGTGCGGCGTACCAGCATGTCCGCCTTGATCAGCAGCGGGTCCTGCGCGAGCATGTAACCGAGCGGCATGAAGATCGCCTGGGTGCGCTGCGCGGTGTCGATCACGGCATAGTCGGCGCAGACCTTCGCGACCTCGGGGCCTTCGACCAGCTCGATGAGCCGCAGCAGCAGATCGACCCACGACATCGGGCCGGCGGCGCAGACCAGGCGGTCGGCCTGGGTGATGACGGCGTCGCTGGCGAGATCGATCCTCGGGTGGCGGCGGCGCAGTTCGCTTTGCAGCCACCAGGTGATGGTGGCGCGGCGGCCGTCGAGCAGCCCGGCATTGGCGAGCAGCAGCACGCCGCTGCAGAACGCGCCGATCAGCCGGCCGCTGGCGTGCTGCTGGCGCAGCCAGGCGCCGGCGCGGTCATATTGCGGTTGCAGGCGCTCGGCGGTGAGGTGATCGACCAGGCTGCCCGGCACGATGATCGCGTCGAAGCTCGTCCGCCTGCTGATGGCGCCATCGACGGCGACGAGCTTGCCGCCGCCCGCGCGCACCACCTTGCCGTCGAGCGAGAGCGTCTGCCAGCTGAAGCGTGCCTTGCCGCCGCGCAGCGCCATCACATGGTTGCCGAGGGTGAGGATGTCGGCGATGCCGGCGACTGCCGATTGCATGCAGCCTTCCAGCGCGAGGATCGCAAGCTTCATGGGACCTCCTGATGTTGCCGTCATCCTACCCGATCGGCGCGATCAGGCCATGGCGGATATTGCCCGATCTCTGTCTGATCGGCCACTGCCTGATCGCCCCGCGCTGGTCCATCTTCGCTGCGTTGTCACCACCTCAGCAATGGAGAGAGACCATGCCTTACATCACCATTTCCACCGTCCGCGGCATCTTCGACGTGGCACAGAAGAAGAAACTGCTCGAACGCGTCACCGATCTCATGGTCGAGGTCGAGGGCCAGGGGGACCCGGACTTCCGCCGCAACGTCTGGGTCAAGATCGAGGAAGGCGAGCCGGCGAGCTGGTCGCTCGGCGGCATGATGCCGACGCCGGACATGATCGCGGGCAAATTCGGTGCACTCGACGCCGGCGGCCGACGGGTCGCGAAGGCCAAGGTGTAGCCGCGACGGTCGCAGAGGAAGACCTTCGTAGGATGGGTAGAGCGCAGCGAAACCCATCGCCCAGTGCAAGGTCAGAGATGATGGGTTTCGCTGCGCTCTACCCATCCTACAGATATGCCAGCACAAAAACGAAAGGCGCTTCCGGTGGAAGCGCCTTTCGCATTCGTGAGTGCCGTTGAGCTTACAGCGAGTAGTACATCTCGAACTCGACCGGGTGCGGGGTCATTTCGAAACGGGCGACCTCGGTCATCTTCAGCTCGATATAGGCGTCGATGAAGTCGTCATCGAACACGCCGCCGTTCTTGAGGAAGGCACGGTCCTTGTCGAGGCTCTCGAGCGCCTCACGCAGCGAACCACAGACGGTCGGGATCTGCTTCAGCTCTTCCTTCGGCAGGTCGTAGAGATCCTTGTCCATCGCCGGACCCGGATCGATCTTGTTCTTGATGCCGTCGAGGCCGGCCATCAGCATCGCGGCGAAGCCGAGATAGGGATTGGCCATCGGGTCGGGGAAACGCACCTCGACGCGCTTGGCCTTCGGGTTCGCGGTGTAGGGGATGCGGCAGGAGGCCGAACGGTTGCGCGCGGAGTAGGCGAGCAGCACCGGCGCCTCATAGCCCGGGACCAGACGCTTGTAGGAGTTGGTCGACGGGTTGGTGAAGGCGTTGATCGCCTTGGCGTGCTTGATGATGCCGCCGATGTAGTGCAGGCAGGTCTCCGACAGGTCGGCATACTTGTTGCCGGCGAAGGTCGGCTTGCCGTCCTTCCAGATCGACTGGTGCACGTGCATGCCCGAGCCGTTGTCGCCATAGACCGGCTTCGGCATGAAGGTGGCGGTCTTGCCGTAGATGTGGGCGACCTGGTGGATGCAGTATTTGTAGACCTGCATCTGGTCGGCCATCAGCGTCAGCGTGTCGAACTTCATGCCGAGCTCGTGCTGGGCGGATGCCACTTCGTGGTGGTGCTTCTCGACCTTGACGCCCATCTTGGCCATCGCGCCGAGCATCTCGGAACGCATGTCCTGCACGCTGTCCTGCGGCGGCACCGGGAAGTAGCCGGCCTTGGTGCGGATGCGGTGGCCGAGATTGCCGCCTTCATACTCGGTCGAGGAGTTGATCGGCAGCTCAGAGGAGTCGAGGCGGAAGCCGGTGTTGTAGGGGTCGGCCGAATAGCGCACGTCGTCGAACACGAAGAACTCGGCCTCGGGGCCGACGAACACGGTGTCGCCCACACCCATCGACTTCACCATCGCCTCGGCCTTCTTGGCGATGCCGCGGGGATCGCGGTTGTAGGGCTCGCCGGTGGTCGGCTCGAGCACGTCGCAGGTGATGACCATGGTGGTCTCGGCGAAGAACGGGTCGATCGTCGCGGTGACCGGGTCGGGCATCAGGCACATGTCGGATTCATTGATCGCCTTCCAGCCGGCGATCGACGAGCCGTCGAACATCGTGCCCTCGGCGAAGATCTCGTCGTCGATCATACTGACGTCGAAGGTGACGTGCTGCCACTTGCCGCGCGGATCGGTGAAGCGCAGGTCGACGTATTTGACGTCGTTGTCCTTGATCGATTTCAGGACGTCTTTGGCGGTCTTCATGAATACCCCTTATGGATGTGCGGGTCGGTTTCCGGCGGTGGGCGACGTTATTCCCGCTTTTGGCGGGTTCGTGTGACTACTCAAACGAAATCAGGCTGCCGAAGCAGCCTTTTTTCTCTTTTGCCGTCAGAAAATCCGGATAGCACCGCCCTCAAATAGCGTCCAGCCCGGATTCTCCGGTCCGGATGCGGATGGCTTCCTCGATGTTGGAGACGAAGATCTTGCCGTCGCCGATCCGTCCGGTCTGGGCGGCGCGGCGGATCGCGTCGATCGCCTTCTCAACCAGGTCGTCGCCGATCACGATCTCGATCTTCACCTTGGGCAGGAAGTCGACGATGTATTCTGCACCGCGATAGAGTTCGGCGTGGCCCTTCTGGCGGCCAAATCCCTTGGCCTCGGTCACGGTGATGCCTTGCAGTCCGACTTCCTGGAGCGCTTCTTTGACCTCGTCGAGCTTGAAGGGCTTGATGATGGCTTCAATCTTCTTCACTGAGCGCCTCCCGGGCATTGCAGTTTGCAGGGTCGAATTCGATGCGCGTGGGGCGCAGTCTGGTTTGGTCGTAAGCCTTCCGGCGACGGGCCGGACACACGCGCAACGGTCGCATGGAGGGTCGTTGTGCGCGGCTTCCTCAAAAGCAGGGTCTATGCCAAGTTGTTAAGGTCCCCGATTTTGGAATGTTATCAGCCTTTTAACAGGCAGTCGGCTGATATCGAACCAGATAGGCTATGATATCCACGCCCAACAAATAGGCAAATAGATCAATCCGTATGCAGTCGGCCAGTACAAACTCTGCGAACGTCACAGGAATTGCCTCTCGAAAAGGCGAAGCGATTGAGGATTCGGCATGGACGTTCTGACCACCACCGAGATGGAGCGTGCCGACCGGCTGACCATCGCAGCCGGCACGCCGGGCTTCGCATTGATGATGAGCGCGGGTCAGGCGGTCGCTGAAGCCGCGATGGACCTGGTCGAGGAGGGGCCGATCGTCGTGGTCGCCGGCCGCGGCAACAATGGCGGTGACGGCTTTGTCGCTGCCGCCGAGCTCGCCGCACGCGGTCGGGAGGTCTCGGTGATCCTGCTCTGCGAGCGCGACAGCCTACAGGGCGATGCGGCGCTCGCGGCGAAGGGCTGGAAATATCCGGTGCTGCCGTTCAACCCGCAGGCGCTCGGCAAGCCGGCGCTGATCATCGACGCGCTGTTCGGTGCCGGCCTCAATCGTCCGGTGAAGGGCGACCCGCTGGAGATGATCGCGGCCATCAACACCAACGGTACGCCGGTGCTGGCGGTCGACCTGCCGAGCGGCGTCAACGGTACGTCAGGTGCTGTCATGGGCGCGGCCGTGCAGGCGACCGAAACCGTCACCTTCTTCCGCAAGAAGCCCGCGCATCTGCTGCTGCCGGGCCGGATCTATTGCGGCCGGGTGCGCGTCGCCGATATCGGCATCGATCCGCAGGTGCTCGACGAGATCAAGCCCCTGACCACGGAGAACCTGCCGCAGGCTTGGCGCTGGTCGTTCCCGGTGCCGCGGATCGATGGCCACAAATATGCAAGGGGTCACGCTGTCGTGGTGTCTGGCGATCTCGCCTCGACCGGGGCGGCCCGGCTCGCGGCGCGGGCGGCGCTGCGCGCCGGCGCAGGTCTCGTGACGCTGGTCTCGCCGCGCGATGCGCTTGCGGTCAACGCGGCGGCGCTGACCGCGGTGATGGTGCGCCCGGTCGACAACCCGATCCAATTTGCCGAGCTACTCGACGACAAGCGCCTCAATGCCTGCGTGATCGGCCCCGGTGCCGGCGTCAGCGCGCGCACCCGCGACTTCGTCCACACTGCGCTCACGGCGCAGCGACATCTGGTGCTCGACGCCGATGCGCTGACGAGCTTTGCCGGCTCGCCGGACCGGCTGTTCGAGGCGATCAAGGCATTCGACGGTCTCGGGGTGGTGCTCACCCCGCATGAGGGCGAGTTTCCGCGGCTGTTCAGCGATATCTCCAACAAATATCCCGGCCGCTCCAAGCTTGAGCGCGTGCGCGCGGCGGCGGAGCGTTCCGGCGCGGTGGTGCTGCTGAAGGGCGCCGATACGGTGATCGCCTCGCCCGACGGCCGCGCCACCATCGCCGCCAATGCACCGCCCTGGCTCGCCACCGCCGGCGCCGGCGACGTGCTGTCAGGCATCATCGCGGGCTTCCTGGCGCAGGGCGTCGCGGCGTTCGAGGCGGCCAGCATCGGCGTCTGGCTGCATGGCGAGGGCGCCAGCGAGGCCGGGCCCGGTCTGATCGCCGAGGACCTCACCGAGGTGCTGCCGGCCGTGTTCCGCCGGCTCTATGACGAGTTCGGCATTGAGTATTAGGCGGCTCGCGCTGGCCGACATGGACGTCGCTGCAAGGGTGCATCGCGCCGCGTTCGATCATGCGCCGCCCGGGCTCGCGGACCGGCGGCAACTCTGGACCTTCCAGCGCAACGCACGGGCGCGCCGCTTCTACGAGGCGCGCGGCTTTGTCGCGGTCGAGCAGACCGATGGCAGTCGCAACGAGGAGCGGGAGCCGGACGTGCGCTATCTCTGGACCCGAGTGGTTGCGAGCTAACGTCGAGACGCGGCGGTCCGCCTGCCATGACGGACCGCCGCGTCGACCGATGCTACTCAGGCAATGTCGGTGGAAAGCGAAACGCTCTTCCACGCAGCGAATTCGGCTTGCAACAGTTTCATCTTGTCTTCGACCAGCCGAACAGCATCGCTGCCGAGCAGCAGGTGCGCGGGCGGATCGGCCGACAGTGCGAGTTTCAGCATGGCCTGCGCGGCCTTCGTGGGATCGCCAAGCTGCCGGCCACTCATTTCCATGCGGCGTTTGCGGATCGGTTCGATGAGGGCGTCATAGTCTGTAATCGATCGTTCTGCCCGCACCATCGATCGTCCGGCCCAGTCGGTGCGGAAGCTGCCGGGCTCGACCGCCGTGACCTTGATGCCGAGGTCATTGACTTCCTTGCCAAGGGTTTCGGAGATTCCCTCCAGCGCGAATTTGCTGCCGTGATAATAGCTAAGGCCGGGCATCGTGATGATCCCGCCCATCGATGTGATGTTGAGGATATGCCCGGCGCGCCGCTTGCGCATGTGAGGCAGCACCGCCTGAATCATCGCCACCGCGCCGAAGACGTTGACCTCGAACTGGCGTCGCAGGTCGTCGATTGACGATTCTTCCAGAATGCCCTCGTGACCATAGCCGGCATTGTTGACGAGAACGTCGATCGCGCCGACCGTATTCTCGACCTCGGTGACGGCGGGCGCGATCGCCGCGAAGTTGGTGACATCGAGAATGATCGCGTGCGCGCCTTCGCCGAGCGCTTCGAAGCTCCGCCTGTCGCTCTCGTTGCGCACGGTGCCCGCGACGGCGTGGCCGTCACGCAACGCGGCTTCGGCCAACGCGCGGCCGAAGCCGGACGAGACGCCCGTGATGAGGAAAGTCTTTGCCATAGGAGATGTCCTTCAGATCCAAGTTGGCGATCCAGATCGCGGGCTCGATATAGTCGGCTTGATTGGTGCAATAATCGGCATAAAATGACATGACCTGATGCAGATAATCGCACAATGCAACATGCTGGCCTTTTCGAGTTGAACGCCGTCGTCGCGATCGCGACGCATCGCAGCTTTCGCGCCGCGGCGACTGAGCTCGGCATCTCACCCTCGGCGTTGAGCCACGCCATTGCCGGGCTGGAAAAGCGGCTTGGCGTGCGTCTCATCAATCGGACGACGCGCAGCGTCGCGTTGTCGGAAGCGGGGGAGCGTTTCCTCGCCAGGGTTAGTCCCGCGCTGCGCGAGATTGCCGGCGCGATGGAGGATGTGAACGAATTTCGCGACACGCCGGCAGGAACGCTGCGCATCAACCTGAAGGAACGCGCAGCGCACCAGATCCTCCGCCCGGTTGTTGCGAAATTCATGCGGCGCTATCCCGACATGAATGTCGAGTTGACGATGGAAGGACGCCCCATCGATATTGTCGCGGAAGGGTTCGATGCCGGCATCCGGCTCGCCGAAGCCGTGCCGCAGGATATGGTCGCGATTCCCTGCGGTCCGGACACGCGCTTCATCGTCGTCGGCGCGCCCGGCTATTTCGCGCGCTCGTCGGTGCCGCGGTCTCCGCTCGATCTGCTCGCCCACGAATGCATTCGCAGACGAATGCCGAGCGGCAAGCTCTATCACTGGGAGTTCGAGAAGCGCGGCGGCGAGCAGATGGCGCTGGATGTGCCGGGCAGGCTGACCCTCGACAATGACAGCCTGATGGTCGAAGCCGCCCTCGAGGGCGTGGGGCTTGCGTTCGTCAGCGACTTCTGGGTGACCGGGCATCTCGCCGCCGGAACGTTGCGAGCGGTGCTGGACGCCTGGACGCCGCCATTTCCCGGCCTGCGTCTGTACTATCCGCGGCATCGCCACATGACGGCCGGGCTTCGTGCCTTTGTCGACATGATCCGGGAGGAGACGAAACTGGCTGCCCGGGCAAGCGGCGTGCGGCAACGATCGCAAAAGACGTGACGTCGAAAATCACGGATATCCTCACTTCGGTCCGCTACAGCTTCGGCACCACTTCGACGCTGGCCTTGAGCACCGCTGAAGCCGCTGAACCATTCATCAGTTCGTAGGAAAACCGCGTCTCAAAATAGTCGTCACCGAGGAAGCCCTTGTTCGGGGTGTAAGCGGTGCTGGTTTCGTTGTCCGCCCGATACTTCCCATGCTTGGCGCTGACCAGAATTGTTTGCGGGCGCATCGGGCCCAGCGAACCATAATTGATCCGGCACTCGTGATCCTGCAACACGACGATCTTGGCCGTGATCGTACAGCCCGGACAGAGACTGATCCTGGGCACGTGGCAATTGGGGTTGAAGCCTCCTCGCGCTATGGCCGGACCGGTGGCCCATGCCGACAGCGTGAGCAGCGAGAGACAGAACGTGATGATTGGGGTTCGAGACATTCGAAAGCTCTTCCTTGCCGTATCGTCAGCCGATCGCGGCAGTTTGGAGCACTTCGGACCAGTCGGCACGTTACGTTTTATTGCCGCAAGGCTGTTCTATTCCGCGGCCGAGCTCAGCGCGGTCTGGTTCACGCGGGTCTCGCCCGCCAAGTTATCGACGGTGACATAGGTGTCGTACCAGGTCAGCCGCGGCGGGGCTCCGAACCGTTCGGTGAGCTCGGCCATCTTGGCGTCGCTGAACCATGCCTCGGCTGCCGCGCGGCTCTCCCAGAGATAGACACCTCCGGTGCCGGCCTCTCCGTTGAGGTAGTCCTTGCGGATCAGGCCCTTTGTCGCGAGATTTCGATAGGTCGGGGCGGTCGCCATGCCGCCCTTGATGGCCTGTTCTTCGGTTCGCTTCGGAAGATCGAATTGAACGATCACGATGCACTGCGCCATCCCGGTTCTCCGCTCTGAGTCACATGGTGTCAGGTTGGTTCGGCCGCATGCCGATCAGCTCCGACAATACATCACCCGTTGCGCTTGTCTCGCACTGACGGGCCTCGCATCGCGATTTCGATGCGCATCTGGGTCGAGCAGGTGAAGGATGCGACGAGGACCCGGCCAGTTGACCTGCCGCCACGTTTTCACGAGACTGTTGCTGGACGCCCGGTGACCCGTCGGGCTACGGCCCGCGATATTCTTTCGCTCCTTCAAAAGCTTTCTCGTGAGTGGCAAGCAGAACAATTTCTTCGCTCAGGCGCTGCAACAGGGCGTGTCGGCATTGCGGGCGCGGCAGTTCGCGCAGGCGGAGCAGATCGCAGCCGGCATCCTGAAATCGAACCGCACCGACCGGAACGCCGCGCTGCTGCTGGCGCATGCCCTGATGGGGCAGGGTCGGGGAAGCGAGGCGATTGCGCCGCTGGAAAAGATCGCACGCCGCGGCGATGACGGCGAGGTCGAGACCCTGCTCGGCGCGTTGCTGTGCGGTGCCGAGCGCGTCGCCGACGGCATCGCGCAGCTTCGCCGCACTGCCGCGCGTCGTCCGCCTTACTTTCCCGCCTTTCACGAGCTGGCGGGGCAATTGGCCAAGGCCGGCCAGCGCGAGGAAGCGATCAGGATCATCGAGGCCGGCCTTGCGCTAGCCCCCAGCGACGTCGATCTCAAGCTCAGCCTCGGCCGCCTGTTGCATGGGAACGGCGACATCGCAAAGGCGCTGGTCGCGCTGACCAGCGCGCGTGACGGCGCACCGAATCGTCCCGACGTGCTCAATGAGCTCGGCCGCATCCTGATCCTCCACGGGGATTACGCCGCGGCCTCGGACGCGTTCCGCAAGGTGCTCGCGCAGTATCCGGACGATCGCTCGGTCCGCGCCCAACTCGCCACCAGCCTTCTCGAGCAGGGAGAGCGTGATGCCGGTGAGGCCGCGCTGCGCGCGGTCGCACGCGGCCAACCTCAACTGCTGGGCCGCGCCGCGGTCGTGATGGCCGCATCGTCGCATGGCCGCTTCTTCTTCGACCAGAATGCGGCGGCGAAATTCTTCGGCGTGGAATCCGGATGAGCGGGGGCAGGCCGATGCAGGTGCGCCCGTGATCAGCCCGCGTGGTCAGGCCCGGAAATTTCTCCGGTAGAGACTGGGCTGCCGTTTCAGCTCGGCGCGGAATTCATCGACGCGTTTGGCCTCTTCCGCCGTGAAGGGCGATGCCTGCGCGATCCAGCCCTCGCGCTTGACCGGAAAGCATTGTGCGATCGGCGTCCCCCTGGGAAGCACGCCGTTGAAATTCCTGTCGTGCCAGTATGCGGGGAAGTGCACCCAGTTCTCGGAATAAAGGTCGGAATTGACCAGGCCGGTGAGCGTGGTGAAGGGCAGGTCGAAGCGGTTGATCGGATGTGTGAAGTAGATCGCGTAGCCTTCCGGGGCTTCGACGGTCCACAAATTGTGGAATTTGAGAAAGAAGCGGCCGGCCTCAAACAGCGGCGTGCCGCTGACCTGACCCGGATCGTGAAAGCCGATCGGTGAACGCGGAAATTCGGGCGTGCCTCCCGGCGGCAGGTCCTGGTCCCAGGTGATCTCGCCATTCTCGATTCTCAGATCGCATACCAGCGGCAGCAAGAACCCGCAGGTCATCGCATCGACGAAGGGGGGGCAGCGCTTGATGGTGTCGTCGTCGTGCTGGTTGATCGAGCTGAAGGACGTCGCCGGCATCGTCTTGAGCCAGTCGGGGACGCCCTGGGCCGCCGGCACCGGCGGCGGAAGCAGGCCCTCAAGCTCCGCCGGACAGCGAAATTTGAGGGTCAGTTTGTTGCTGTTGGACATTGCGCGCTCCGATGTCCCGACGACTACATGAACGCGTCGCAAAGGTGAAGCGCGCTAGCTCACCAGGTATTTCGCGATCGCAGGCTCGTTCCAGGTGATGCCGAGGCCGGGACCGCGGGCGGTCACCGCGCCGTCTTTGATCTCTGCGGGCTGCGCCAGGATCGCGCCGGCGAAGTCGAGGAATTCGAGCCAATGCGCGGTCGGCGTCACCGCGAGCAGATGCGCGCTGACCTCCGCGAACAAATGGCTCGACATCGGGATCGATGCGGCGTCGGCCTGTCCGGCGACCTGCATCCAGCCGGTGACGCCGCCGACCTTCATGACGTCGGGCATGATGAAGTCGGACGCGCCCGCCGCGATGGCTTCGGCGAAGCCGCGCGGGAACCACCAGTTCTCGCCGGCCTGGATCGGCGTCGGCGAGGTCTCGCGGACCTTGGCGTGTCCGGACAGGCTCTCCTGCGGCACCGGCTCTTCGATCCAGTGCAGGTCGTAAGGCGCAAGCCGCGCGATGCGGCGGGTCGCTTCCGCCGGATCGAGCGATTGGTTGAAGTCGATCATCAGCGCGATGTCGGGGCCGAGCAGGGCGCGTACGCCCTTCACGACGCGCTCGTCATTGGCGGCGTCGCCGTCGCCGCCCTTGATCTTGATGCCGCGAAAGCCCTGGTCGAGCGAACGGCGCAGCGCGCGCTCATCGGTGGCAGGGTCGACCACGCCGTAGCTGTCATAGGCCTTGATCGGCTTCGCCGAGCCGCCGAGCAATTCGACCAGCGGACGGCCGGCGAACTGGCCGAGCACGTCCCAATAGGCCATGTCGAGACCTGAGACCGCCATGCCGACCAGGCCCTGCCAGCCGAGCAGGCGGAATTTGGCATCCATCGCCTTCATCAGATCGAACGGCGCGACCGGCTTGCCGACCAGTTCGCGGCCGATCTCCTCGATCAGATACGCCAGTGGCTTAAGTGTGAGCTTGCTGTAGGCGAAGATGTAGCTATGGCCGGTAACGCCTTGATCGGTCTCGACATCGATCAGGATCAGCGGGCCGGAATCGATTACGCCGAAGGCGTTCTTCACGGGGCGCTTGAGCGGCACGACGACGCTTCGCGCACGGACTTCGCGGATCGCTGCAACTGTCTGGCTCATGGCGTTTCCTCGTCTTGTTATTGGACATTGTACCATCGGAGGAGCCGCGGTGCCGCCCAGTCGGCCGCGACCTGCTCGATCAGATAGCGGCCAGGATATTCGGCGAGGAAGGCGATCCGCTGGGTCTGGCCCGGTTCGACCGCGAGTGTGTCGAGCCAGTATGGTTTCCAGCCGTCGTCGAGCCGGTCGAGCAGGCGGAAGTGATGGCCATGCAGGTGAAACACGCTGGCCATTGCGCCGCGGTTGGTCAGGGCCAGCACCACCGCCCGGCCGGCCTTGGCCTGAAACGCCGGGGCGACGGATGGCTTGAAATCGGCTGTGCGGAACCATTCGGCCGGTGCGCCGAGTGCCAGATCGAATCGCGTGGCATTTTTCAGATCGATCTGGGCGGGCATGTCGTTGCCCGGAAGCGGCGGCGCCGGCGGGAACGCCGCCGCCCGGAGCGGCGGCTCGTTCGAGACGACGAGTTTGCCGACCGGGTGGGCCTGCTTGCCGTCGTGCAACAGGATCGCAAAGGTCGTTCCCGCCGGCCCCACGGCGTCGACAAAGACGTCGGTGCGGCTTCCCGGCGCCAGTATCAGCGCACCATTGCGGGCGGGGAACGGTTCGGCCGGCTGGCCGTCGATGGCCATCACGCGGACCTCGAGATTCTCCAGTTTGACCGCCAGCACGCTGCGTTGGCTGCCATTGATAAAGCGGAGTCTGAGGCGGGCGTTGCCCGGTGCCGAGATATCGTATGAGGTTTTGCCGTTAATTGTATGAATCGGCGTCGAATCTTTCGGATCGTTTCCGGGCGGGATCGCGGTTACGTCCGACCGCAGGCGCCACTCCTCGATCAGCAGGACCTCGTCCCGGTCGATCGCGACCGGCGACGTACCGGTAACGATCAGCGGCCGCGGGCGGGTTGGCGCCGAAGCATCGTCGCTGACCAGCGGTGCGCACAGGAAGGTACCGGCATGCCGGAGCGGGAGCTGGAAGCTGTCCGTTGCCCCGGTCGCGAGCGGCGCCCGGGACGTCAGCGGCTCGGCGGCGGGGACGCCATCGAGCCCACGGCAATCCAGCGTGGCCGCGACCGGCAATTCGTTGCCAAAGGTCACGTCCAGAACCTCGCCGCGCTTGAAGCGGAGCTCGCCATTTCCGAGCGACCAGACCGGGGTTTCCGGTCCGCTGCCAGGGCGAAGCGAGATGCCATCGGTCCTGGCCTTGAGCGCGACCGCGGTCCGGCCCTGCGCCAGGGCCGTGGCGGGCCAGGCGGGGCAAAGCGCCGCGGCGCCGAAGGCGGCCATCAGATCGCGCCGGGTGAGGGAAAATTCGGGACGTGCTACGGGGCTTGTCATCGGGCCGATGCGGACCATTTTCGAGTGCACCTGTCCAGTCGCGATCGGTCGCGGGATGAGGTCGCCAGCGGCCATTTTTTTGCTGCGAACCGGTGGGCGCATGTTATAAGCCCGGCCGCCCGCGGCATCGCGGCCGGACTGGATGCTTTTCGCGCGGGCGTGGCGGAACTGGTAGACGCGCTGGATTTAGGTTCCAGTGACGAAAGTTGTGGGGGTTCGAGTCCCTCCGCCCGCACCAAGCGCTTACAGCGTTTGCATGACGAATTCTTGGAGAGCCTTTGCCCCGCAGGGGATGACGGTTCGCCGAACCCACAGACGTCAGGCCGCAAGGCTCAAGCGTCGCACAGATTGAACACTGCCACGGCCGCTCGGGCCGCGGCAAAAGCGGAAGAAGATTGATACCATGCAGGTCACCGAGACCCTCAACGAGGGACTGAAGCACGAATTCAAGATCAGCGTTCCGGCATCCGATCTCGATGCCAAGGCGGGCGCCAAGCTGGTCGACCTCAAGGACAAGGTCCGTCTCAACGGCTTCCGTCCCGGCAAGGTGCCGGTGGCTCATCTGAAGAAGATCTATGGCCGCTCGGTCATGGCCGAGACCATCGACCAGACCATCAGCGACACCAACCGGCAGTTGTTCGAAGACCGCGGCTTCCGCCTTGCCGGCGAGCCGAAGATCACGATGCCGACCGAGAAGGACCAGGTCGAGGAGCTGCTGTCGGGCAAGACCGACCTGACCTACACCGTCGCCATCGAAGTGGTGCCGCCGATCCAACTCGCCGATTTCAAGTCGTTCTCGGTCGAGAAGCCGGTGGTCGATGTCGCCGACGCCGACGTCGACGATGCCATCAAGCGAGTTGCCGAAGGCAGCCGTCCCTACATTGCCAAGGCCGAAGGCGCCAAGGCGGAGAAGGGCGATCGCGTCACCATCAGCTTCAAGGGCACCATCAACGGTGAGGCCTTCGAGGGCGGCACCGGCGAGGGCATCCAGGTCGTGATCGGCGCCGGCCAGTTCATCCCGGGCTTCGAGGAGCAGCTGACCGGCATCGGCTCTGGCGAGACCCGAACGCTGAAGGTTCCGTTCCCGAAGAACTACCTCAATGAGAAGCTCGCGGGTCAGCCGGCCGAGTTCGAGACCACCGCGACGCTGATCGAGGCGCCCGGCGAGATCACGGTCGACGACGAGTTCGCAAAGACCCTCGGCCTTGAGTCGCTCGACAAGCTCAAGGAACTGATGCGCGAGCGCCTGACCGCCGAATTCGCCGGCGCGACCCGCCAGAAGGTCAAGCGCGCGCTGCTCGACCGCCTCGACGAGAGCCACAAATTCGAGGCACCGCCGTCGCTTGTCGCCGAAGAGTTCAACCTGATGTGGAACTCGATCAAGGCCGAGATGGATTCGTCCGGCAAGACCTTTGCCGACGAGAACACCACCGAGGATGCGGCCAAGGAAGAGTACCAGAAGATCGCCGACCGTCGCGTCCGCCTCGGCCTCGTGCTGTCGGAGATCGGCGAGAAGAACAAGATCACCGTGACCGACGACGAAGTGTCGCGCGCGGTCATCGAGCGCGCGCGCCAGGCGCCTGGCCGCGAGAAGGAAGTCTGGGACTACTACCGCAGCAACGCCCAGGCGCTGGCCCAGCTCCGCGCCCCGATCTACGAGGACAAGGTCGTCGACTTCGTGCTCGAGCTCGCCAATGTGACCGAGAAGAAGGTCACCAAGGACGAGCTGTTCAAGGATGAAGACGCCGAGAAGACTGCCGCCTAATTCCGGCACCTCGCGTTAATGATGAACCGCGAAAGCGCGCTTGGCGAGGGTCCCCTCGCTAGGCGCGTCGCGGCGAATCGGCTTCAACGTCTGCGACCCTGCCCAGTTGGCTAGTGTCGGTCTTGTCGGCCGGAAATTGGCCCATATCTGGGTTAAGCCTTGAGCCGACAGGCCTTAGCCAAGTAGCCTTTGAGCCGAGTTGCCCTGAGCCAAGTTCTGCATCACCCCTAACCCTTGGGTTCTTTCATGCGCGATCCCGTTGAAACCTACATGAACCTCGTGCCGATGGTCGTCGAGCAGACCAATCGCGGCGAACGCGCCTACGACATTTTCTCGCGCTTGCTGAAAGAGCGTATCATCTTCGTCACCGGTGGTGTGGAAGACGGCATGTCGACGCTGATCGTCGCGCAATTGCTGTTCCTCGAGGCCGAGAATCCGAAGAAGGAAATCTCGATGTACATCAACTCGCCGGGCGGCGTGGTGACGTCGGGCCTTGCGATCTACGACACGATGCAGTTCATCCGTCCGCCGGTGTCGACGCTGTGCACGGGGCAGGCGGCCTCGATGGGTTCGCTGCTGCTGGCAGCCGGCGAGAAGGACATGCGCTTCACGCTGCCGAATTCCCGCATCATGGTGCACCAGCCCTCCGGCGGCTTCCAGGGCCAGGCCACCGACATCATGCTGCACGCGCAGGAGATCCTGAATCTCAAGAAGCGCCTCAACGAGATCTATGTGAAGCACACCGGCCAGACCTACAAGGCGATCGAGGACGCGCTGGAGCGCGACAAGTTCCTCACCGCCGAGGATGCCAAGGCGTTCGGCCTCGTCGACAAGGTCATCGACAAGCGCCCAGAGGATCCGGCGAGCGCCAAGGCCGCCTGAGACGGCCGCCTGATCGGACACGACATCTGGAGGCGTCGGTGTGATCTCCACATTGACGCCTCACATACCCGGCAATGCAGGGCGGCGGCCCCCGCCGGTAACTGCGTGCGCACGACAGAAAGTTCCGCTTTCGTGCTCATCGGCCGCCGTGGTAATCCCGCAACGTTCCGTGGATTTCGACGCGCATTCCGCGTGCGATCGTGGAAAATCACGGTATTGTCACGGTCTTGAGCCGGCCCCCCGATTAGCGAATTCTTGATAGTCGGGTGCCAGCATGGTTGGCTGTGATGCATCGGCTAAGATCGCGGAGATTCGAATAAACCGTGATTCGCACGGTCAGTATTGCGTAGGGTCTTTTTTGGTACGGAATTTGCTCTATCTACCCAAGACGCCGGTTGTGTGCCGGATTGGGTCGATCTGGCAAACGAGATCGAACGGCGGACGGAGATAATGAATGAGTAAGGTCGGCACGAGCGACGCCAAGAACACGCTATATTGCTCGTTCTGCGGCAAGAGCCAGCATGAAGTTCGCAAGCTGATTGCCGGACCGACTGTCTTCATTTGCGACGAGTGTGTCGAACTCTGCATGGACATCATCCGTGAGGAGAACAAGTCCTCGCTGGTGAAGTCGCGCGACGGCATCCCGACGCCGAAGGAAATCTGCAAGGTCCTGGACGACTACGTGATCGGCCAGAGCCATGCCAAGAAGGTGCTGTCGGTCGCCGTCCACAATCACTACAAGCGGCTCAACCATCAGACCAAGCACAACGACGTCGAGCTGGCGAAGTCGAACATCCTGCTGATCGGTCCGACCGGTTCGGGCAAGACGCTGCTCGCGCAGACGCTGGCCCGCATCCTTGACGTTCCGTTCACCATGGCCGATGCGACGACGCTCACCGAAGCCGGCTATGTCGGCGAGGACGTCGAGAACATCATCCTGAAGCTGTTGCAGGCGGCCGACTACAATGTCGAGCGCGCGCAGCGCGGCATCGTCTACATCGACGAAATCGACAAGATCAGCCGCAAGTCGGACAATCCCTCGATCACCCGCGACGTGTCGGGCGAGGGCGTCCAGCAGGCGCTGCTGAAGATCATGGAAGGCACGGTGGCCTCGGTCCCGCCGCAGGGCGGCCGCAAGCATCCGCAGCAGGAGTTCCTGCAAGTGGATACCACCAACATCCTGTTCATCTGCGGTGGTGCGTTCTCGGGCCTCGAGAAGATCATCTCGGCGCGCGGCCGCTCGACCTCGATCGGCTTCGCGGCGCAGGTGCTCGCGCCGGAGGACCGCCGTACCGGTGAGATCTTCCGTCACGTCGAGCCGGAAGACCTGCTCAAGTATGGCCTGATCCCGGAATTCGTCGGCCGTCTGCCTGTCGTCGCGACGCTGGAAGACCTCGACGAGGCCTCGCTGAAGAAGATCCTGACCGATCCGAAGAACGCACTGGTGAAGCAGTACCAGCGGCTGTTCGAGATGGAGAACATCGAGCTGACTTTCGCCGACGAGGCGCTTGGCGCGGTCGCCCGCAAGGCGATCGAGCGCAAGACCGGTGCCCGCGGCCTGCGGTCGATCCTGGAGAGCATCCTGCTCGAAACCATGTTCGACCTCCCGGGCCTGGAAGGCGTCGAGGAAGTCGTGATCTCGCGCGAGGTCGTCGAGGGAACGGCGCGTCCGCTCTACATCTATGCGGATCGTTCCGACCGCGCGGTCGAGAGCAGCGCAAGCGCGTAAACGCGCGCGTCACGACCACCAAAATTGCACGGCTGCCGGACGATCCGGCGGCCGCAATGGCGCAGCAATCGCGGCCATTTTGGCGTTGCAGTAAATGCCTGTTTAGCCTGCATTTCCGGGCACTTCTCAGACTTGACACCCCCCGGCCTGATAGCCACCTAATGCTATCGGCGAGGGATCTCATGCGTTGAGATTCGTCGCTTTACGATGCGGAATAAGCGGCTGCTGACGGCAATCTTTTTCCGGATCACCAAGGCACCTTGTGGCGGTCGCGCAAGCAGGCGGACTGCGAGCAAGGGGGCAAAACAAAAGGATAAGGCCATGACGACCTCAAAACCCCGGCCAACGATCGTCCACGGCGAAAGCCATTCCTATCCGGTGCTGCCGCTCCGCGACATCGTCGTGTTCCCGCACATGATCGTGCCTCTCTTTGTCGGCCGCGAGAAATCGATCCGCGCGCTCGAAGAGGTGATGAAGAACGACGCGCTGATCATGCTCGCGACGCAGAAGAACGCGTCCGATGACGATCCGGCACCCGATTCAATTTACGAGACCGGTACGCTCGCCAGCGTCCTGCAACTGCTGAAACTGCCCGACGGCACCGTGAAGGTGCTGGTCGAGGGCCTCGAGCGCGCGCGCGTCGAGAAGTATTCCGACCGCAGCGAGTATTACGAGGCGACCGCGGTCGCGCTCGCGGACACTGACGCCAACTCGGTTGAAGCCGAGGCGCTGGCGCGGTCGGTCGTGTCCGACTTCGAAAGCTATGTGAAGCTGAACAAGAAGATCTCCGCCGAAGTCGTCGGCGTGGTCCAGGCGATCACCGATTTCGCCAAGCTCGGCGATACCGTTGCGTCGCATCTCGCGGTCAAGATTGCCGATCGGCAGGCGATCCTGGAGACGTTGTCCGTCACGCAGCGCCTGGAGAAGGTGCTCGGCCTGATGGAGAGCGAGATCTCGGTGTTGCAGGTCGAGAAGCGCATCCGTTCGCGCGTCAAGCGCCAGATGGAGAAGACCCAGCGCGAGTATTACCTGAACGAGCAGATGAAGGCGATCCAGAAGGAGCTCGGCGACGACGAAGGTCGCGACGAGTTGGCCGATCTGGAGGAGAAGATCTCCAAGACCAAGCTCTCCAAGGAAGCCCGCGAGAAGGCGCAGCACGAGCTGAAGAAGCTGCGCCAGATGTCGCCGATGTCCGCGGAAGCGACCGTCGTGCGCAACTATCTGGATTGGCTGCTGTCGATTCCGTGGGGCAAGAAGTCCAAGGTCAAGAAGGACCTCGAGGCCGCGCAGGCGGTGCTGGACTCCGATCACTACGGGCTCGAGAAGGTCAAGGACCGCATCGTCGAGTATCTCGCAGTGCAGTCGCGCGCCAACAAGCTGACCGGACCGATCCTGTGCCTGGTCGGGCCTCCCGGCGTCGGCAAGACTTCGCTCGGCAAGTCGATCGCGAAAGCGACCGGCCGTGAGTTCGTGCGCGTGTCGCTCGGCGGCGTGCGTGACGAGGCCGAGATCCGCGGTCATCGCCGCACCTATATCGGCTCGATGCCCGGCAAGATCATCCAGTCGATGCGGAAGGCGAAGACCTCGAATCCGCTGTTCCTGCTGGACGAGATCGACAAGATGGGCGCCGATTTCCGCGGCGATCCATCGTCGGCGCTGCTCGAGGTGCTTGACCCTGAGCAGAACTCGACCTTCAACGACCACTATCTTGAGGTCGACTACGACCTGTCCAACGTGATGTTCATCACGACCGCGAATACGCTGAATATTCCGGGCCCGCTGATGGACCGCATGGAGATCATCCGGATCGCCGGCTACACCGAGAACGAGAAGGTCGAGATCGCGCGCAAGCATCTGATCCCGAGCGCGCTCTCCAAGCACGGTCTGGACTCCAAGGAATGGTCGATCGACGACGCGGCCCTGCTGCTGATGATCCGCCGCTACACCCGCGAAGCGGGCGTGCGTAACCTGGAGCGTGAGCTCTCCACACTGGCTCGCAAGGCGGTGAAGGAGCTGATGATCTCCAAGAAGAAATCGGTGAAGGTCACCGAGGCGAACATCGAGGAGTTCCTCGGCGTGCCGAAGTATCGCTTCGGAGAGATCGACAGCGAGGATCAGGTCGGTATCGTCACCGGTCTGGCCTGGACCGATGTCGGCGGCGAGTTGCTCACCATCGAAGGCGTCATGATGCCCGGCAAGGGCAAGATGACGGTGACGGGCAACCTGCGCGACGTGATGAAGGAGTCGATCTCGGCTGCGGCGTCCTACGTGCGCTCGCGGGCGATCAACTACGGAATCGAGCCGCCGTTGTTCGACCGCCGCGACATCCACGTTCACGTGCCGGAGGGTGCGACCCCGAAGGACGGTCCGTCCGCCGGTGTCGCGATGGCCACCGCGATCATCTCGGTCATGACCGGCATCCCGGTCCGCCACGATGTCGCGATGACCGGCGAGATCACGCTGCGCGGCCGTGTGCTGCCGATCGGCGGTCTGAAGGAGAAGCTCCTGGCTGCCGCGCGCGGTGGCATCAAGACGGTGCTGATCCCGGAGGACAACGCCAAGGATCTCACGGAGATTTCCGATGCGATCAAGGGCGGCATGGACATCATCCCGGTCTCGCGGCTGGATGAGGTCATCGCCAAGGCGCTGGTCCGCGTGCCGGCGCCGATCGCCTGGGAAGAGGAGGCCAGCAAGGTCGACGTCAAGCCCGACGCTTCGGATGAAGCCTCCGGCGGCCTGACGGCGCACTGAGCCAACCTCCGATCTGAAAAATCAAACGGCGCCTTCGGGCGCCGTTTTTGTTTTGGCAAACGAAGCTGCCTGGCTGGTCAGAATCGCCATGGCGCGGACGAATTCGCTTGCTTCATTGAGGACTTCGACACCGAGCGTTTCTGAAGCCGATCCCAGATCAGAAGGAAGCGATCAGATGACCACCCAATCCGGAGTGCCGCTGCCCCCTGACGATATCAGTCGGAAACTTACGCTATCCCACTCGGACGATCCGATGCTCCGCCATGTCTCGATCGTCGGCGGCACCTACACCGTCCTCGTATCCGGCGAGCAGACCGGTGGGCGCTACTGCCTCATCGACATGCTGATCCCGCCCGGAGGCGGACCGCCGCCGCACCGTCACGACTTCGAGGAGATGTTCACCGTCATCGACGGCGAAATCGAGTTGATGTTCCGTGGGCAACCATATCGGGCTGCCGCGGGCTCGACGGTGAACATACCTGCGAACGCGCCGCACGCGTTCAGGAACGACTCCAACAGGCCGGCGCGTATGCTCTGCATGTGCACGCCGGCAGGCCAGGAAGAATTGTTTTTGGCGGTCGGCGATCTCGTCGCAAGTCGTACCGCGCCGCCGCCCAGCCTAAGTCAGGCCGAGCAGGCCGAGCGCATGGCAAGAGCAAAGGCGCTGTCCGCCAAATACCGGACCGAACTATTGGCGTGAAGAGCGCTTGGTCTCCCTGCTGCCGGCCATGCGACCAGGCCAACGAAGATCAAGCCAACGAGGTGCCCCGCCCCGACGGAGCGCGATCCGGTTGGCGTGTGCTTTGGCGACGGGGCGGACCGACCCGGTCGTGCCTCAGTCATTCACCAGGAGCGCCCGTGTCCGGGTGAATTCGCGACAGCGGGCGAGGCCGGGCCAGACCACCAGCGAGGCCTTCTTGTGGGCTCCGAAGCCGGGCGCCAGCGCCAGCACTTCGGCATGCAGGCCGGGATAGGGGCCGGGCCCCGGGCGGAGCAGCGCATCGAGGCGGCCGGCGAGAAGATCGGCGACGTCGTCGGTCGCCACCGCCCGCACATAATCGGGCGGCCGCTTCATGCCGGCGAGATGGGCGAGCAGTCGGTCGGGCCTGTCGCTCAGGGCCGGCGAGATGCCAAGGCGAAGCGGCTTCGTCTTCAGCGCCTTCGCGACCGTATCGCTGGCTTCCGACAGGCGTTTGAAGGCGTCCGCCACTTGCGGCAGCAAGGCCTCGCCCTGCGCGGTAAGGATCAGGCTGCGATGCAGCCGCTGGAACAGCGGCACGCCGAGTGCCTGTTCCAGGTGCTTCACCTGCTGGCTGACGGCACCGGGCGTAACCGCGAGTTCGGTCGCGGCCGTCTTGAAGCTGAGGTGGCGGCCGGCGGCCTCGAAGGCGCGTAGTCCGTTCAGGGGAGGCAAACGATAGCTCATGGGCGCGGGTCCAGGTGTGAAGGTGACGGCTTCAGAATAGAAAAACTCTTCCAGGCAGTCAGAAACAATCGGTTGAGCGGAGCGCGTGCACGCGGGACAAGACGTGCACCGATCGCGCCTTCGGCAAGATCGTCGTGCCGCAGGGTAACATGGCCGAGATCATCCATCCCTTCTACGAGAAGCATCGAGGTGCGATGGAGGCCGCCATGCGCCATCGCCTCGACCTTGCCGAAACGATGTTACGCGAACGCACGCATCTGTCCGATCTCGACGCGATCAGGCAGCAGGTGATGGATGAATTCGAGATCGTGCTGACCCAAATGCCCTATGTCGGCGGCGCGGCAAGTCGCATGAGCGATTTCTTCATGCGTCTGATCGGCTTCATGGCGATAAGCCGTGTGCTGCGGCGGCACGGCGTCTCGCTGTCCGTGATCGGCGAGATCGAACGGGAAACCTACAAGGCGCAATTGCTCACCGAGCCCGCAGCCGAACGGCTCGCCGCGGGGCGTCAGTTCATGTCGTCGGAGAACCAGGCCTTGCTGCGCGAGCAGGCTGCCAGAAGCCTTCAGAACGAGTACCCCGAGGATTTCGTCTACGATTTCGTCGAGCCGGGCCCGGGTGATAGCTTTGAATTCGGCATCGACTACAAGGCTTGCGGATTCTGCAAATTCGCGGCTCGCCATGGCGACAAGGAAATCCTGCCGAACATCTGCGGGCTTGATTTCGACGCCTATGCAACGCGCGGCATCCACCTGGAGAGGACGCAAACATTGGCCGGTGGCGCGAGCCACTGCAACTTCCGTTTCTCGCGATTGCCGCCGGACTAGTTCTTCTTCTCGACCATGAAATTGCCGAGCGCGCCGAGCGCCATCAGCACGCTGGTGCCGAGGAACACCGCGCGCATGCCGATATGGCCGCCGATGAATCCGCCGGCGAGCGGGCCGATCACCTGGCCGGCATATTGCGCCGAGATCGAGTAGCCCAGCATGCTGCCGGTGACCGCGTCGGGCACGTTGTGCCGAATCACGCTCGCGATGCAGGGCAGCAGGCCGCCGAGCGCGAGCCCCATCAGGAAACGCAGCAGGATCAGCTGCCAGCCGCTGACCACGAAGGCCTGCGGAATCAGCAGCACCGCCGAGGCCGCAAGGCAGACGATGATGATCCGCCAGTGGCCGACGCGATCGGCGAGCTTGCCGAGATGCGACGACGACAGCAGGCTGCCGAAGGCCGCCGCCGACATCACGAGGCCGGCCACGAACGTCACCTGCGGCGCCTCGACCAATTGCGCGACGTAGACCGTGATGATCGGCTCGATCGACATGTTGGCGATCATCAGCAGCAGGCCGGTGCCCCACATCGCGATGACCGGCCGCTTGTCCGGAACCAGCGACCAGCCGCCACGCGACTTGCCGCCTGCCACGGTCTTCGGACGCGCGTCCTCGCGGATCAGGAAGGTGGTGCCGAGGAAGGTGATGAAGATGACGCCGCCGATCAGGAAGAAGGTCTTGCGGATGCCGATCAGGCCCGGCAGCACGCCACCGATCAAGGGACCGACCAGGCTGCCGGCCATGATGCCGGCGGACAGCACGCCGATCGCCCAACCGGAGCGCGCTTTCGGCGTCTGCGCTGCGACCAGCACGGTCGAACCCGACGCGTAACCGCCGAGCAAGCCGGTCAACAGCCGCAGGCCGACCAGCTCATAGACGTTGTGCGCCATGCCGATCAGCGACATCGCGACCGCCATGCCGAGGCTGGCGCGGATCAGCATCAGTTTGCGGCCATAACGGTCCGCCAGCCGTCCCCACAGCGGCGCCGTCAGCGCCGCGCTCAGGAAGGCGGCGCCATAGGCCACGCCCGACCATTGCACGATGGCGGCATGATCGCTCACGCCGAGCTGCTCGACATAGAGCGGCAGGAACGGCAGCAGCAGCGTCATCCCCACGATGGTCGTGAAGGAGCCGAACACGCAGACGATGAGGTTGCGCTTCCAGGGGCCGGCGTCCAGGACTGCTTCGCGATCGACGTCCACGTTCATGTCAGCGCAACCCGATCACGGCGAAGCCGCGCGCCCGCAGGCCACGGCGGTCCTCGTTGAGCGAGCGCAGCAGGCGGTCGCGGGTGTCGGTGATGTGGTCGGCGGCCTCGCGCGCGGCCGCCTCCGGATCGTTGGCCTTGATGAAGCCGAGGATGCGGCGATGCTCGCGCCAGGCCTGCTCGCGCGAGGGTTCGGTCCACACTTCAAGCCAGCGCGCCCGCGACAGCCGGGTCATGGCGCCCTTGATTGCCTTGACGACGAACGGGTTGCCGGAGAGGCGCGCGATCTCGACATGGAAATCGGTGCCGACGCGGTGCCATTCCTCGCGCGGCGCGCCGGACTGGCAGGCATCCAGCATCTCCTCGACGCCGGCGACGTCGGCTTCGTTCGCCCGCGCACAGGCGAGGCGGACGGCGGTCGTCTCCAGCGGAATCCGGAACTCGGCCAGCGCCTCCAGTTCGCCGAGGTCGATCGGCGCGACGACCCAGTTGCGGCCGTCGCGGCGCACCAGCTCTTCGCCTTCGAGCCGCACCAGCGCGGCGCGGATCGGCGTGCGCGACCCCTCGAACCGGCTCTCCAGCCAGCGCTCGGTCAGCCGCTCGCCCGGCCCGAGATCGAGCGACAGGATCATTTCCCTGAGTTGGTCATGGATCTGAAGCATCTGCGACATGGCTGTCTCTGGGCTGCGTCCCGGCGGGGAGAAAGTTTGGGCTTGGATCGACGCCGTATCCCGATTTGGTATCCCAAACAAGGCGATTTCGGGATACCGGAGTTGCGCCGTTGCAGCGCCGCGCACACGAGCGCGTTACAATGGCTCCGAGCGGCGTGCTCGAGCGGCGTGGGCGGGTGTCGCTCTGTTCGACGGGAGAACCCAGGATGCGGATCGACGGGCAGTGCCATTGCGGGGCGGTGACGTACCAGGCCGAGATCGATCCCGAGAGGGTATCGATCTGTCACTGCACCGACTGTCAGGCGCTCACGGGCTCGCCCTACCGAGTTACGGTGATCTGCACCGCCGAGCAGGTCCAGCTGACCGGAGGCGCGCCGAGGGTTTACGGCAAGAGGGGCGACAACGGCCGGATCCGCTTCCAGCATTTTTGCGGCGACTGCGGTTCCCCCTTGTTCACGGCCGGCGAGGACGGCGGCCCCGACGACTGGGGCATCCGCTGGGGCAGCATCCGCCAGCGCGGCCAATTGACCCCGCGGCGTCAGGTCTGGTGTCGCTCGGCCGCGCCGTGGATCAATGATCTCGCGGCATTGCCGGCGCGGCCCATGGAGTGAAGACGATCGATTGAGGGTTTGCGACCTTGCGCCTCGGGGGCAGGCGAGGCTAAAGAGGCGCGCAGGTAAGGGCGGCTAGCTCAGCTGGTTAGAGCATCTCGTTTACACCGAGAGGGTCGGGAGTTCGAATCTCTCGCCGCCTACCAGCCTTCGCGGTTCACGGCTACGGACGCAGTGGTTCTCGCTGCGTACCGATAGCGGCAGCGCGAACCGCGAAATTGCTGCCAAATTCAGTCCGGTGTCAGGCTCCCTGACTAGCATCGATCGACGGTTGCGCGCCCGAGATGCGCGCGGCAACGGGACCATCGATGCGCCGGGTTTTGAACGCCATAGCGGTGACCGCCACCTTGCTCGCCGGATCGGCGCACGCTGCACGGCTGACTGGTGACAATGCGGCGTTCGTGGCCAAATTGGCCGGAGGGCTCTACGCGACGATCTATTGCGGTGACACCTATGAGATGGACAGCAATGGTCTGGTCGAATGGGCTGACGGGCGGGGCGTCGATGCCGTCTACCTCCTGCCGAAGTTCGTCGCCGGCGCCAGCGCCTTTGTCGGCAGGCCGTACGATCGCAAGGACATCAATCCGAAAGTTACGCGGCTGATCCGGAAAGTCTTCGACAACCTCGATGATCTGTCACGGCGCAACGGCAAGGACGAAAGCTGCCGCTCGCTGCTTGGCGAGGAAATGTTCGAGCACTTCATCAGGAAGAAGGGAAGCGCGCTCTGAGACCCGATGCTCGCTGAAGCATTGGACGCCACCCGACCGGGGCTAGCTTGTCGACCGGGATTGCTCCAGGCGTACTTTTCGGAATCTCGCTTCGATCGCAGCCTGGCTCCGCCCCAGCAGCAGTGAAATCTCGCGCGGGGTCTTTCCCGTGTCCCTCAGGAGGAGGATTTTTCGCTCCTCGTCGGCGGTCCACGGCTTCATTCGATAGCCAATGGTTCGGGTATCCGTGTCGTCCATCGTCAGACCGTGCGAACGGGAGAGATCTTGGAGAGCTAGCCTCCAGTTCTCGTTCCCGTTCAACGCGCGAAATGACGCGGGGCAGCCGGAGCTCCAGCCTTGGGCGGCAGTGACGGACGCGGCGTGCGCGGCGGCGCCATGACCGGGTTGGTCATCGCGTTGGGGCCGCCGATCTGCTCCGTTCGCTTGCCAGGGCCACCCACACTGGTTTGGGCCGCTGCGATGCCGGCCGACAACACCACGGCAAGTCCAGCCAAGATCACCAATCTCATCGGTAACGCCTCCACACTGCGCAGGACAGCGGATTAGACGGATCAGTTTCGCCTGCCAAGGCCACCGTGGGGCAAAACAAATATCGCTGTTTGGTGTCCGCGAGCCAGCGAAAGGCTGGTCATGGCGCATGGCGAAGCCAAAGCATGCGCGATTACCAAAACCTGAGCAATTTCAGATGTTAGGGTCTTGATCTTGTCGTTTTGCACCGAGACGATCAGACGCTAGATTATCTCGTCTCGGTGATGGCTGTTGCCTGCGCTCAATTGGCGCCGACATCGCCGCAATCAGATGGTATTGTTCACCGCATAACCGGGAACTCGATTCATGCGCATCATCGCTGCCGCTCTTCTTCTGACGGCCTTCATTGCCGGACCTGCATTCGCGCAGGCCGACCACGTTCCGAAATACCGTGAGGAGGTCGAGAAGTCGCCGGCGGATGAAGCCAACGAGCAGAGGCAGCAGCGCGCCTATCAGCGTGCGCTCAACGCCGTGCCGAACCAGAAGCCGGTCGACCCATGGGGCATGGCACGCCCCAATGACGGGCAGGGCACACCGAAGGCGAATGTCGCGAAGACGAAGCCGGCCAAGCCGACGAGCGCGGCCGCCAAATAATCCCGGGCGCGGACCAGGTCGATGACGTACTACCTCTGCAAGCTGACCGGTCCACGCCCGACTCTTCCGCAAGACACGACGCCGCAGGAAGCCGCGATCATGCAGGCGCACGTCGCCTATTGCGGCGAAAGGTTTTGATCACATGGACGCAGGTCACCCGCAAAACGCCGATCAGATTGCCTACTGGAACGGGCCGGGCGGCCAGCGCTGGGCCACACGGCAGGCCGCGCAGGACGTCGTGCTGCGGCCGGTGCTCGACCTCCTGATCGATCGCGCCGCGCCGAAGGCCGGCGAGCGCGTTGTCGATGTCGGCTGTGGCAGCGGCGCCGCGACGTTTGCGCTGGCGGCGAAAGTCGCGCCTGATGGCCGGGTGCTCGGCGTCGACGTCTCAGAACCGATGCTGACACAGGCGCGGCAGAGCTCCCCGCAGGGCCTGCCGGTCGAGTTCGCACTTGCCGACGCAACCGTCTATCCGTTCGCCCCCGAGAGCTTCGACCTGCTGGCCTCGCGCTTCGGCGTGATGTTCTTCGCCGATCCCGCGCTGTCGTTCGCCAATCTGCGCAAGGCGATGCGCAACAGCGGACGGCTGGCCTTCGCCTGCTGGCAGGAGCCGCGCGAAAATCCGTTCTTCATGGCGCCGCTGCAGGCCGTCTACAAGCACGTGCCGAAGCTGCCGCCGCTCGGCCCCGAGGATCCCGGCCCGTTCGCGTTCGCCTCCGAAGCGCGGGTGAAGCGGATTCTGGGCGAGGCCGGCTTCTCCGGCATTGCCATGGAGCCGTGCAAGGTCGAGCTCGATATCGCGACCGGGCGCGGCATCGATGCGGCGATCCAGAGCGCGCTCGAGATCGGGCCCGCCAGCCGCGCGCTGGAAGGCCATCCGGATCAGGTGCGCGCCGCCGCCATCGCGTCGATGCGCGAGGCGCTGGCGCCGTTCGCGAAGGGGGATTCCGTGCCGCTGCCTGGCGCGATCTGGATCGTGACCGCGCGGGCTTCCTAAAGCATGATCCGGAAAAGTGCCAAGCGGCTTTCCGAAAAGATCATGCTTGGACAACAAGCCAAAGCGCGATGATGATTCAATCCAATTTCATCGCGCTTGAGCAAGGGAAGGCTGGGTCGGCTAGTTGAATTGAGCGCGGCACGCCGGGCTGAGGTGGCGCTTGTTCCGCTCCATGCACGCCGTGATATTCTTGACGTTCGGCACGAATTCACGGCAGAGCTTCATGGCGTCCGCCCGGCAGGCCCTGCGTTGTTCCGCAGTGCCTGAATTCGCATGCGCTCCGCCAGCGACAGCCGCAAAGGCGAGCGTTGCGAGCAGCGTGATCGCGGCGCCTCTGGGCCGACGGATTGCTTGGTTCGTCTCGCAGGCAGGTTGCATGACTGTCGTATCCTCTGTTGTCGCCTCGCCGAAGGTTCTTGATCGCGCTTGATGCGCCGTGCCGGGGGCCGCAGGATCTACGCCCGCTCTTCCCAGATCATGGCCAGATGCACGATGGTCTGCACGGCCTTTTCCATGTCCTGCCGGCTGACCCATTCGAGTCGCGAATGGAAAGCGTGCTCGCCGGCGAAAATGTTCGGGCAGGGCAGCCCCATGAAGGACAGCCGCGAGCCGTCGGTGCCGCCGCGGATCGAGGTCCTCACCGGCGTCAGTCCAGCGCGCTCGATCGCCTCGATCGCGTAGGCGACGATCTGGGGGTGGCGATCGATCACCTCTTTCATGTTGCGGTACTGCTGCTTGACCTCGATGCGGTAGGTCGAGCGTGGATAGCCGGTCATGACGTCTTTCACGATCCCTTCCAGCAGCGCTTCCTTCTGCTTCAGACCCGGCTCGGTGAAGTCGCGCACGATGAAGTCGATCCGCGCATTCTCCAGCGCGCCGGAGATCGCCACCGGGTGCAGGAAGCCTTCCTTGCCTTCAGTGGTCTCGGGCGAGCAGGTGTCCTTGGGCAGCCGGTCGACGATCGCGGCGGCGATCTTGATCGCGTGCTCCATCTTGCCCATGGCGAAGCCCGGATGGGTCGCGACGCCTTCGATGATGACGCTGGCGCCGTCGGCCGAGAAGGTCTCGTCCTCGATGTGACCTGCGGTCTCGCCGTCCATGGTGTAGCCGAAATCGGCGCCGAGCTTCTTGATGTCGACCTTGTCGACGCCGCGGCCGATCTCCTCGTCCGGCGTGAACAGGATCTTGATCGTGCCGTGCTTGACCTGTGGATTGCTGACCAGGAAATGCGCCGCATCCATGATCTCGGCGAGCCCGGCCTTGTTGTCGGCGCCGAGCAGGGTGGTGCCGTCGGTGGTGATGATGTCGTTGCCGATCTGGTCGGCGAGTGCCTCGTGCTCGGCGGCGCGGATCACCTGCGAGGCGTCGGCCGGGAGCACGATGTCGCCGCCGCGATAATTCTTCACGATCTGCGGCCTGACGTTCCTGCCGGTGCAGTCGGGCGAGGTGTCCATGTGCGAGCAGAAGCAGATCACCGGCACCGTCTTGTCGGTGTTGGCCGGGATCGTCGCGTAGACATAGCCGCAGGAATCGAGATGCGCGTCTGAGATGCCCATCGCCTGCAGTTCGGCGACCAGGAGGCGGCCGAGATTCTTCTGCTTCTCGGTGGAGGGCGTGGTGGGTGAATCCGGATCGGACTGGGTGTCGATCACGGCATAGCGCAGGAAACGCTCGGTGACGGTGTGCTTGAAGTCGAGGGCCGGTGCCAGCATGAAGACCACGCAGAGGTACGGGACAGGGATAAGGCGCTCAGGCGAAATTGGTTCGCGCAAGCAAAGCGCATCAGGCGCCAGCTCTACAACAGAAAAGCGCCATTCCGGGGCCGCGTCACGTGCCGGAATGGCGCCTGATATCGACCGGGAGAGTTGGAAGCACTAGACGGCTTCCTTGAGCTCCTTGGCGGCGCGGAAGGCGACCTTCTTGCTTGCCTTGATCTGGATCTGCTCGCCGGTCGCCGGGTTGCGGCCCATGCGGGCGGCGCGCTTGCGAACCTGGAGGATGCCGAGGCCGACGATGCGGACGCGCTCGCCCTTCTTGAGGTGCTTGGTGATCCGGCTAACCATGTCGGTCAGGATCGTCTCGGCCTGCTTCTTGGACAGCTCCTGCTCTTCGGCAATGGCCGCTGCCAGGTGCTTCAGCGTGATTGTCGCCGGGGTCGCTGCTTTCTTCGCCATGTGTGGCCCTCCTCGTTGCTGAATGGCTGGATTGCTGCTTTCACGCGAATGGTAAAGCCGTTCGCGTCGGGAAAAGTGTCCGGAAAGGTCCTGAAACGGCCGGTCTGGGAAACGGGCAGCGCCGGGCCGGCCACAGGAACCCAGACCTATCAGGCCTTATTTGATTCGGGGCTTTGCTGACTACGCCGTTTCCCCTGAAAACAGCCGGCAACCCGCGTCCACGGCGCAGCGGACAACCTGCGTTGCGGCTGACGCTCGCAACACCCTCGAAATTCGGAACAGGTGGTAAGTGCTTGATAAGACTGGCGCGAGAGACGGGACTCGAACCCGCGGCCTCCGCCGTGACAGGGCGGCGCTCTAACCAACTGAGCTACTCCCGCGGATGCTGATCATCAAATTGATCCGCGCAGGACCGAGGGCATAAAGGCCCGCATCCCGTTAGTCAAGGACGTTACGGACCCCTGCACAAGCGATGTGCCCGGCCGCATTTTCAGCCGGCGCGAGGTGCTTTGCCGCTGATCGATCGCACTCGGTTCAATGCGGGCGCCTGCCGACCTCGCTCACGAACCGGCCATGTCGCATCGTGGCCGGTAAATGTCAGGCCGCGGCACCGACAGCATTGATGGGCTGCCCTGATGGCTGGGAACTGCGTGAGGTTTCCTCCCGCTGCTCGGGGGTCAGCCACCACAGCAGGAACAGCAGCGCGATGCCGTTCGACACCAGGGCTGTCGTCAACGGCACGTTCATGATCGCTTGAACGGCGATGCCGGATGAGACTGCGATGAAGCGCGGCGAGAGATGGCGCGAGACCATCGATCCCAGTGACAGGATCAGGCCGCAGGCGAACGCCGAAACCGGGGTGAGCGCAAGGCCGACCGATGCAATCCCCTCGGTGGCGAGGAAGGAGGCGTTGAAATTGCCGTCGCGATAGATGGCTCCGAGCGCCGGGCCGAGTTCGCCGTAGGGGCAGGCAATCAGCTGGCGCAGGACCGATACCTGGCAGAAGCGGGTCAGTTCACGATGTGCAAAGAAGTCGGCGTAGTGATCGAGCGCGAGGGAGGGGATCGCGACGAAGCGCAGATTGATGGCGCTGAAGATCACGTAGTCCGTGTCCGCGACGAGGACGAAGAACGCGGCCAGACCGACGATCATCGGGACGACGTAGGCCAGCACCGTGGCGAGCCGCGGGTCGAACCGGCCGAACAGGAAGAACAGAAATGGCAGCCAGAGCGGCAGCAGCAGAATCGTCTTGTTGTTGACGACCGGGTAGAAGCAGAGTGCGAACAGCAACGTGCCGGCGGCCGGCATCCATTCCCGGCGCGATGCGAAATGCGCGAACAGATAGGGCAGAATAGCACCGATGATGATTCCGGTGAGATAGTTCAGCAGCGCCGGTCGCGCGACGGCGTTGCGGGCCGTGCCATAGGGGTTGCCAAGGCTGGCGCCGAAATACACGTCGGCAATCAGCACGGCGAACGACGCCCCGAGCAGCAGGAACGCGACGCGCTTGATGGCTGTCTCCGACAGGCTGGGTCGCCAAAGCGGGATATTCTGGAACATTAGCGGGATGATCGCCGCGGCCAGCGCGGCGATCATGGCCCAGCGGGCGATGGTGTGCGGATAATCGAACGCGCTGAAGAAGCTCAGCCAGACGAAGCCGAACACGGCTGACAGCAGCGAGAAGCCGACCAGATAGCCGAAGCTGAATCGGCTCACGATGAACGCCGGGATGAAGACCGCCATGATGGCGGTGCCGAGGATCGCGTGCGCGCTGACGTCCGATCGCCAGAAATGCATGGCGGGGAATGCATGCCCGCAGGCGATCATCGAGCCGATGCTGAGGATGAAGAATCCGAAGATCGAGACCCCGACAAACAGGTCATCGCGCGTCAATTTCATCGGCCGGCCCGAATCTGAAGCTGCTTGACAGCTAGCCGGTCGGCCTCGGACAGCGCAAGTCAAGCTAAGTTAACCGGGGCGGGCGATCCACGTCGTCATGTTTCCACTCTGCGACTTGTCACAGTGACGCCATATTGAATCGGCCGCGGCAAGACGCCGACGCGATCACGCGAAGAATGCGGCGACCGCGACCAGATCGGCTTGTCCTGGCGCCTCGCCGCGCAGATTGGCGTCGATGACGCGGCGGCAAGCCTCGACGGTATGGGTATCGCCCAATTCATTGGCGGCCTCGAGGATCGACCAGACCGTATCCATCGGAACGTCGCTTTGCGCGGTGGTTTTCGGGTCTGATAGCATCGGGTGGGGCCGGGCTAGAATTCGAACAGGTCGCGGCCGCGCCGCGCCAGGATGTGTAGCTCCGCCACGGTGCCGCGCACGGCGTTGCAGCGCCGGCATTCGATGACGGTGTCGCCGGACGCGTGCGCCGGATCGGCGACCTTGATTGCGAGGCTTCCGCAATCCGTGCAGATGATCTTGAAGCCGGTTGTAATGACTTGCTGTTGTAAATGCATTGTGGGCCTGCGCCTCTGTTGACACCTACCGTACGGAACAATTTTTAAAACTGGGGTCGCGGAGCAGATCGCAATCGAACGATCGTGTTAGGAGCAGCTTAAGGTTTCGCCGCCGCCACGCTGCCCGGCTGATGCTTGGCGGAAGCAATAATTGGCGGAAGCAATAAAAAGGCCGCCGGGCGGCGGCCGTTCTCCCGGTGAAGCGCTCGATGGTCTCAGCGAACGGTCGACGTCTCCGACGACGTGATCGCGACGGGCTTGCCGGCCTTGATCACCTGATTGGTCTGGGCGGTCTGGGTGAAATCCGCGTTGTGCCGCGCCGAAATGCCGAACGCCGCAACCCCGATGGCCGCAACAAGGGCAACCACCACAATCTTGAGGTGGGTCGCGCGGTCAGCTGAATGGATCGAGTGGTTCATGGTCGCCTCCGGGCGTCTATGCGCCGTCTATGGCAGCTACTGGTAAGCCCGATCTGTTTCCGGATCGTTTCGTGAGTTCCGCGAAATGGTTTCGTGCCACGAAGCGATTGGTTTCACCGTGTCTTGCGTCACACAGGCGGAGAGCTGAAACTGGCGCCAGGCGCGTGAATGCGCCTGGGAGAAAAACAATAATGAAAACAAAGATCATGACCCGCAGAAGCGTGCTCGGGGCTGGCTCCGGCGCGGTCGCCGCCACGATGTTTGGCAAACGAGCTATTGCCGCGGCCGAGTTCGACTTTAAGCTTGGCGTTGACACCCCGGAAACCCATCCGCTGACGATCCGTCTCGTCGAAGCGGCCAAGGCGGTCGCGGAGCGTTCGTCCGGCCGGCTCAACATCACGGTGTTTCCGAACAGCCAACTCGGCGGCGATCCCGAGATGCTGTCGCAGGTCCGGGCCGGCGGGATCGAGCTGATGGCCGCGCCGAGCCTGACCCTGTCGATCCTGGTGCCCTTGTCGGGCCTGCCCAGCATCGGCTTTGCCTTCCAGTCCTACGACCAGGTCTGGGCCGCGATGGACGGCGGCGTCGGCGATCTCGTGCGCGAAGCGATCACCAGGAGCGGCGTGGTGCCGCTCCGGAAGGTCTGGGACAATGGCTTCCGCCAGATCACCTCGTCGTCGAGCCGGCAACTCAATGGCGTCGACGATCTCAAGGGTTTCAAGATCCGCGTGCCGGTGACCGCGCTTCTGACCTCGCTGTTCTCCGGTCTCGGCGCGTTGCCGTCGAGCATCTCCTACAGCGAGCTCTATTCGGCGCTGCAAACCCATATCGTCGAAGGGCAGGAAAACCCGCTGGCGCAGGTCTCGACCGGCAAGCTCTACGAGGTGCAGAAGTACTGCGCGCTGTCGAACCATTGCTGGAGCGGCTACTGGATCATCGGCAACCGCCGCGCGATGGCGGGCCTGCCGCCTGATCTCGTCGAGGTCATCAATGCCGCGTTCGATGCGGCAGCAGTGAAGGAGCGCACCGACCTGGTCGAGATGGACCGCTCGTTGCAGGCTGAACTGACTGGGAAGGGCATGACCTTCAACAAGCCAGATCATGTTCAGTTCAGGGCCGCGCTGGTGAAGGCGGGGTTCTACACGCAGTGGCAGAAGACCTATGGCGCGGATGCGTGGGCGGCGCTGGAGAAATACACCGGCAAGCTGACGTGACGAGATCGACGCGACCCGAACCAATCACCCGCGGATCCGGGTGCCCCGGCGTGACGAGGCCTTTCGGTCGCTTTTCGCGGGCCGTGCCGCCGGTAACGACAGAAATTCTCCGACGCTGGCCTGGCAGAAATCGAGATAGGCCCGGACGATGCTGGAGGGGTGGCGATGCGACGGATAGAGCAGGCTGACTTCCTGCTCCGGCATCGGGTGATCTGCGAGCACCGCGCAAAGCTTGCCGCTTTGGAGGTGCGCGGTCGCGAGAAAGGGGGGCAGTTCGGTCAATACCTCGCCTGCCAGAGCCCGGTTGCGTAGATGCAGGTAGGAGTTCGTGGACAGAATCGCTTGCGGCCGGACGACGTGCTCGCCGAGGCGCCAGGAAGCGCCACTGTTGGTGTCTCGACACCAGACCGCGCAGGGGCGGTGGGTTATCTGATCCGGTGTGTCCGGGGTGCCAAACCGCTTCATGAATTGCGGGCTGGCAACGAGGACGTGTCGATAAACCAGGAGCCTTCGCGCCACCATGGCTTCGTGGACGAGAACGCCGACGCGGAGTGCAACGTCAATTCCCTCTTCCACAAGATCAACTCGGCGATCGGTGGTGTAGGCACTGACCTGGACGTCGGGATAGCGTCGCTGGAATGCGCCGATGAGCTCCCACCACGGCTCAAATTCCGTCGGCAGTGAAATCCGCAGACGCCCCCGCAAACGCGCCTGATCGCTCTTCGCGGCCTCTTCCGCTTCGGCCAGCGCGTCAATTCCGAGGGTAGCGCGGTCGTAGAGCCGGGTGCCGATGTCGGTCAGCTTCGTGCCGCGCGCCGATCGCTCCAGCAGGGCGACCTTGAGCTCCTTCTCAAGCTCGCGGATTCGCCGGCTCAATGTCGGCAGCGGGATCCCCATCCGCAGCGCGGCGGCCGACAGGCTCCCCGCCTGGACGACGCTGACGAACATCTTGACGGCGTTGAGATCCATTCGGAAAGCCTATCATAAATGAGAGGCTAGTTGCCAGATCAATCAGTACCGGATCGATTTTGAGTAGCCTAGGTATCGACCGTCGCGCTTGCGATGCCACATCGAACCCAAGGAATCTGTGCGATGCCAATCGAAAACCTCCTCAAGACCTACGAAACCGCTCTCAACGCAGGTGATGTCGACGCAATTATGAAGCTCTATGGGCGGGAGCCCGCTTTCATGCCGCAGCATTCTCCTGCGCTGATGGGGCGAGAAGCTGTCCGGGCTGGCTACGAGCAGGTGTTCAGGACGATCAAACTCGACGTCAAATTCCAGATCCACGAAGTCGAGACGTTCGGGGATTGGCAATGGGTGCGCACGAGCTCGACCGGCCGTACCAGGATTCTGGCGGCGGGGCTCGAGATCGACGAGGGCAACAACGAACTGTTCATCTTCCGACGTGAGGACAGCGTGTGGAAGATCCATCGTTATCTCTTTGCAACCACGCAGCCACGGGCTTAACTTGGCGGCTCAGATCGGCGGCGGCGCTTCTTGCGGAAGCGTCGCCCGAGCGACCGCATTGGTGAAGGCGCAGCGAAGGGGTCTCCGGTTGCAGCGCCACCTTCACTGATGTGTCGTGAGCCGCGTAAATCCGTCGTCGCTCCAGTCGTGGCTGCCCACGCCGTGCCGCACGAAGAACACGCCCGCCGGATCGTACTTCTGCTTGATCTGCAGGAGCCGCGGATAGTTCGCGCCCCAATAGGCTCGCTGCCAGTCCCGCTCGAAGAAACTGCTTTCCGCGAGATAGGCGCCGCCATCCGGCGCGACCTTTCTGAGTTCGCCCACCGCGTTGGCAATGGCTGCGGCATGCTTGCGCGCGTCAGCCAGGTCCGGCTCGTGACCTCTCAAGGCCGGATAGGCCGGCGGGCCCTCGCTCGCGATGATGGCGAGCGCGAAGGCATCGATCACGGCCGGGTTCGTCGCAGTCTGCTTCGCGGTGGCGATCGCGGTCTCCGATCCGCCGGCCAGCCCTTTCTGGAAATGCAATTCGACCGTTGAGTGCTGCGCCGCCGCGAGCAGGGCATCGACGAGCCGCTCGCGATCAGCGCCGTCCAGCAGCGAAGCTGCCAGCCACAGCGATTCGAAGCCGTGAATGAAATGTCCAGCCTCGCTCAGATTTGCGGTCCAGAACGCGTTGTCCGCCGGAGCGCCGGGACGATCGTCGAACTGGATCGCCTGCGGCGCACGTTGCCTGATATAGTCGAGGTCCCAGCGCCGCGCCGCCGGACCGGTGCGGATCGACGGCGCGCGAACGAAGGTGAATTCGTCGCGCGCCTCGGTGACGAAACCAATGAAGGGCTGCCACAGCTCGTCGGCCTGCGGCTTGGCAAGGCCCTGAAACGAGAGCTGGATGTCGAGCACGTTGCCCGGCTTGACGTTGACGATCTCGCCCCAATGCGGATTGTGCAGGCGCGCAGCGTAGAGATCGATGAACGCCCCGATCAGCTTGCGGAATGACGCGCTTGACGCGGCGCGGACCGTCATGTTGGCGAAGCCGAAGAGGTCGGGAAGTGGATGGGTCCGCAAAGTCATGCGGGCGACGACACCAAAAGTGCCTCCGCCGCCGCCACGCAAGGCCCAGAACAAATCGGCATTGTTGCGGGCATTTGCGATCCGCGCGACGCCGTCCGCTGTCACGATTTCGGCTTCCAGCAGGCTCGCTGCGGCGATGCCGTAGTTCTTCGAGTAGCTGCCGAACCCGCCGCCCTGCACCAGACCCGCGACGCCGACCGTGCCGCAGCCACCGCCTTGCACGTAGCGGCCACCTTTGGTGGTCACCTCGTTGTAGACATGCATCCAGATCGCGCCGGCGCCCACGGTGACGGCCGGCTGTGGCGGATCCTCGCAGCCCCGCGCGACGAAGCCGTCATGCAGCGTGATGTCGTTCATCGCGCGCGTCCAGATCATCAGCGAGTCCGGTGCGCTCGATGTGCCGAGATAGCTGTGGCCGCCGCCCCTGACGACCAGCCGGAGATTGTTGTCACGGGCAAAATTGACGGCAGCGACGATGTCGGCGGTGTCTCGCGCCGCGACAGCATAGACGCTCGGCTCCGACGTCCAGGCGTCGAGATAGCCCGTGGTCTGGGTCAGGGCCGGGTCGTCGCCGATGGAGTAGGGATTCTTCAGCTCCCTGAATACGTCGCGGCAGGCAGCACCGGAAGGATTGTCGCGACATGCCTCCAGCGGCGATCTCACGGCGATGAGGCGCCCCTTCGTCTGCTCGTTGAGTCTGCTCCAGCTGGCGGCCGACGGCCATTCGGGATCCGAAGGACGTGCTCGCCGGAGCGGGCGCGAGGCGGACCCGCCTGCGCTTTCCGCAGCCGGCGCGGGCCTCGGTCCGATCCATCGCGCCAGCGGGGCGAGGGCGGCGCAAGTCAGCAGGTCGCGACGATTCATGGGCTGATCGCCTGTCCGTGGACGAGAACGCGCGGCAGAATAGCAGCGCCATGCATGACTACAATCCCAACCGCGCGATCGCCGCGACCTTCCAAGCGCTGCCGGCACCAGCTTCATCGCCAACGGCGCCGCGCAGGCCAGCGACTCCGCGCTGACCACGGCATCGCTCGCGATGAACTGGCGCAATGGCTGGTCGGCATCGGCGACGTTCGAGGGCGAGTTCTCCAACGTCACCTCGAGCTACGCCGGCAAGGGCGTGGTGCGGTATCACTGGTGAGGCACGCCGATTACCTCAGGCGTAATCGCGCGCGCGACGTCTCCTTGCGATGATCGGTTGATGGCTGGCGACAAAGTCGCCACACGATCCGCAAGGGAGTTCTATCATGGCTAGCCGACCGCTTTTCGCGACCGCCAGGGATGGCACATCGCTGTTCGTGCAGGATTGGGGCACGGGCAAACCGGTGCTCCTGCTCGCCGCCTGGACCTTCAATTCCAGCGTCTGGGGCAGCCAGATCGTGGCGTTGAATGCGAAGGGCTATCGCTGCGTCGCGCCGGACCGGCGCGGCCACGGCCGCTCCGACCTGCCGGCGACCGGATATGATCTCGACACGCTGACCGACGACGTCGCCGCCGTGATCGAGCAGCGGGATCTGCGCGACCTCACCGTCGTCGCGCATTCGATGGGATCGATCGAGGCTGTGAACTATCTGGCGCGTCATGGCTCCGAGCGCGTCGCACGGCTGGTGCTGGTGGCGCCGACCACGCCGTTCATTGTCCAGTCCGAGGACAATCCGGACGCGGTGCCGCGCGCGATGGTCGACGCGCAGAACGCTGCGATCGCGCAGGACTTCCCGAAATGGATGGGCGAGAACGAGGCGCCGTTCTTCATGTCCGACACGCCGGAGGCGACGCGGGCCTGGATCAGGGAGATGATGCTGAGTGTGCCGCTGCCGGTGGCGCTGGCCTGCCGCAAGACCATCTCGTCGGCCGACCTGCGCGCCGCGGCGAGGGCGATCGATCGTCCGACCCTGATCGTGCACGGCGACAAGGATGCCAGCGCGCCGCTGGAACTGACCGGCGCCAAGACAGCAAGGCTGATCAAGGGCAGCAGGCTCGCCGTCTATCAAGGCGCGCCTCACGCACTGCCGCTGACGCACAACGCGCGCTTGATGGCCGACCTGCTGGCCTTCATGGATAGTTAGATCATGATGCGATGCGCATCATGATCTCTTCGGAAAACCGGCTCCCACTTTTCCGGATCATGCTCTAACTGGCGCGCGCGATATCGGCACGGATCCAGCGCGCTGCCCAGACGAACAGCAGCGCGCCGAGCGTCGTCGTCACCGCCGCCGACAGCAGCGAGTAGCGGACTGCATCGACGCCATAGATCCCCTTCAGGGCGTCGTTGATCATGCCGACGGCGAGCGGGCCGACACCCTGGCCGAAGCAGGTGGCGGTGAGCAGCACGAGCGCGGAGGCCAGCGCGCGCATGCTGGGTTTAGCCACCGTCTGAGCGATCGCAAAGATCGGGCCGAGATGGAAGCCGACCATGAACGAGGTCAGCGCCAGCGTTGCGACCATCAGCGTGAAGCTTGGCGTCAGCATGCACAGCGCGAACACCGGGCCGGCGAGGCCGGACATGATCGCCGGCGCCCACAGCTTCCAGCGATCGTCGCGACGGCCGATCTGCGCCACCACGAGGCCGCCGATCAGCGTGCCCGCCATGCCGGCGAGCCCTTTGAAGGTGCCGGCATAGGTGCCGATCTCGGCGCTGGTGAGATGATGGATGCGCGCCAGGAACGGCGGGATCCACACCGCCGTGGCGTAGTTGGTGTAGGTCGTCAGGCAAAACCCGATCAGCACGATCACGAAGCTCGGCTGCGAGATCAGGAAGCGTAATGTCGGCCCGATCGGCTCAGCCTTGAAGGTCTCGGCCATCGCGCCGCGTTTCGGTTCCGATATCGTCAGCCACAGCACGGCGGCTAGCGCGATGCCGGGCAGGCCGGCGGTGAAGAAGGCCATCCGCCAGCCATAGTGCTGGTTGACGTAGCCGCCGATGAAATAGCCGAGGAAGACGCCGAGATAGGTGCCGATCGCGTAGATGCCGAGCGCGCGCGGCCGCTCGTTCTTGTCGAACAGATCGGCGATCATCGATTGCGACGCCGGCGTGCCCGCGGATTCCCCGATGCCGACGCCGATCCGCGCCAGCGCAAGCGCCGTGACGCTGGAGGCGAGGCCGCAGAGATAGGTCATCGCGCTCCAGAACGCGAAGGCGAGGGCCACGATGTTGCGGCGGTTGAGGCGGTCGGCCATCCGCGCGATGGGAATGCCGAGCAGCGAATAGAACAGCACGAAGCCGAACCCGGCGAGCAGGCCCATCGTGGTGTCGCTGAGTGCGAACTCCTTCTTGATCGGCTCGATCAGCACGTTGAAGATGGTGCGGTCGAGGAAATTGAGGGCGTAGATGATGGTGAGCAGCGCGAGCACGTAGTAGCGGCGCGTGGAAGGCGTTGCCGCGGCTTGCGTTGGTGCCGCCGCCTGCGGTGCGACATCGACCATGACTTCCTCCCCCGGATTTGTCTTTTCTTGCCGGCTCGCGTGCGAGCGCCTTACGCCTCGCGGATGTAATTCCCCGCTTCGAATTCGACCTGGCCGGCATCGGCATCGAACGACACGCCGATCGGGTCGCGGCCGGCAGCCATGGCCTCGAGCTGGTCGGCGAGCATCCGGCGGATCATCAGGATGCCGCGGTCGCTCTGGCCGAAATGCTCCTCGGAATGAACAGTCACCGGACCCTGGCCGACCTGGGCCTCATAGTCGCCGGGGAATTGCTGGTGCTCTTGCTCGGTCATGTCCCACCAGAACTTGCCGTTGAACTTCGAGCGCATGCGGCCGATGTCGCCAGCGTTCTTGACCCGGCCAGCGACATAGATGCGGAACGAGGTGTCGTCGATCGGGAGGGTCCAACCGATCGATTCGACCCGGGCGAACTGCGCGACCCGCGGATTGGGCACGACGCGGAGTGTGGGCAGGGCGGCCTCGGTGACGCGGTAGAACACCTTGCCGTCGTCCTGCCGGCGGATCGAGCGCACCGCGACGCCGCGCGGCGTCATCTCGAACTTCACCTCGGGCATCGAGGCCATCATGTTGGTGAATTGCGGGCCGGAGAACGAGCCGTGCAGCACCGGCACGTGATAGGGGTCGGCGACGTTCTCGAAATGCTGTAGCCAGTTGCAGGGGATCACGGCCGGACCGCCGCCGCCGATCGAGGAATCGTCGGCCTCGACAAACTCGCCGTCGTCCATCGTCTCCAGGCACTCGTAGCGGGGGAGCACCGGCTTTCTGTCGGCCGGACCCATATAGGCGAAGATCAGGCCGTAGCGTTCCTGCACCGGATACCAGGGCTGGCGCACCTTGTCCTTGAACAGTCCGCCTTCGGGCTCGCAGGGCTGCTCGAGGCAGCGGCCTTCGGTGTCGAACTTCCAGCCGTGGTAGCAGCAGCGGATGCCGTCCTCCTCGACCTTGCCGTAATAGAGTGTAGTGCCGCGATGGCAGCACCGGGCGTGCAGCAGGCCGATCCGGCCGTGCCGGTCGCGAAAGAGAATCAGGTCTTCGCCGAGCGCGCGGACTTTTCTGGGGATATCGGTGGCGTCGCCGGCGAGCCCGATCGGGTGCCAATAGCGCCGCAACAGCTCGCCCATCGGCGTGCCGCGGACCACCGAGGTGAGCTCGGTCCGGGTGGTGGACGGCTTCATCGCATAGGCCGTGCCGAGATCGCGGTCCCGTTGGGTGATCGTCATGTATCTCCTCCGGCCGCCGGTCAGTCGCCCGCGGCTGCGTTGTCGTTGACCAAGTCAACGATAGATCGATGACAATGTCAACGATCTCGATTAGCTTGGCAGCGGCAGGCTTTGTTGGCAGAGGTTGGCAATGACCGAGAAGCTCAGGACCGAGAAGGTGTTGCCGCCGGAGGCGGTGGTCGATGCCGAACTCGCGCCGATCACCGCGATGATGTCCTCGCGGCTGATGGTGCTGGCGAATCTGCTCAGGCGAGGGGCGCTGCTGCGCTACAAGCGGCTGACCGGCCTGTCTTCCGTCGAGTTCGGCCTGGTCGCCTCGCTCGGCCGCCGGCCGCCGATGAGCGTGGTGCGGCTGGCCGAAGCCGTCGGCATGGACAAGGGGCAGATCAGCCGGGCGCTCGCCGAGCTGGTGGCGCGCAAGCTTGTGGCGAAGGCGGCCAATCCGCGTGACAATCGGGAAACACTTGTCTCCCTCACCAAGGCCGGGCTCGCCGCCCATGACGCCATTGTGGCCGGTGCACAGGAGCGAAACCGGCGTCTGCTGGAACAGCTCGGTCCACAGGATCTCGAACTACTGCTTGGACATATTGACCGCCTCACGCTGACCGCGGCCGAGATGCTCGCTGCCGAGCGGGAGCTGGGCTGATATGGGGAGAGCGCAGGGCACCGGATGGCCGCCGCTGCGTTGGCCATTGAGGCACGCGCATCCGCCCGACGAGGCCAAGAGCCGCGGGAAGGGACCGTAAAAGCGTCAAAATAGCTTGTCTTGCGCCCCCTGTTGCGCTGCGCTAAAGCCTCAAGAACAATTCCAATCAACGAATCTGCGGCACGTCCGAAACCGCAGCAAGAAGGCCTCGCCGATGACCGGCATCCTGCAGAATTACCTCCCACTTGTGGTCTTTATCGGAGTTGCGAGCCTGATCGGGCTGGCGCTCCTGATCGCGCCGTTCCTGGTCGCGTTCCAATCGCCGGACCCGGAAAAGCTGTCCGCCTATGAATGCGGATTCAACGCTTTTGACGACGCCCGCATGAAGTTCGACGTCCGCTTCTATCTGGTGGCGATCCTCTTCATCATCTTCGATCTCGAAGTGGCGTTCCTGTTCCCGTGGGCCGTGGCGTTCGGCAAGCTCGGCGCCACCGGCTTCTGGTCGATGATGGTTTTCCTGGCCGTGCTGACGGTCGGGTTCGCATATGAATGGAAGAAAGGCGCGCTCGAATGGGATTGAGCCCCACCGCCGCAACCTCGCAGCCGGCGATCGCCAAACCTGATATCGCGATGGCTCCGAAGGGCATTCTCGATCCGTCGACCGGCAGGCCGGTCGGCGCCAATGATCCGTTTTTCCTCGAGGTCAATCACGAGCTGTCCGACAAGGGCTTCTTCGTCGCCGCGGCCGATGACCTGATCACCTGGGCGCGCACCGGCTCGCTGATGTGGATGACCTTCGGTCTCGCCTGCTGCGCGGTCGAGATGATGCAGGTCTCGATGCCGCGCTACGACGTCGAGCGCTTCGGCTTCGCGCCACGTGCCTCGCCGCGGCAGTCCGACGTGATGATCGTCGCGGGCACGCTGACCAACAAGATGGCGCCGGCGCTGCGCAAGGTCTACGACCAGATGCCGGAGCCGCGCTACGTCATCTCGATGGGCTCCTGCGCCAATGGCGGCGGCTACTACCACTACTCCTACTCGGTGGTGCGTGGCTGCGACCGCATCGTGCCGATCGACATCTACGTGCCGGGCTGCCCGCCCACGGCGGAAGCGCTGCTTTACGGCGTGCTGCTGTTGCAGAAGAAGATCCGCCGTATCGGCACCATCGAACGCTAAGGTTTCAGGCATGGACGACGGCAAGCTCGACGCCCTTGGGCAGACGATCGTGAGCGCGCTTCCGGGCGCGGCCACTTCGCACTCGGTCGCGTTCAATCAACTCACTATCGATGTCGAGATTGGCAGAATCGTGGACGTCGTGACGTTTTTGCGTGACGATCCCAATTGCCGCTTCGTCAACTTCACCGATGCGACCGCGGTCGATCACCCGAGCCGCGAGAAGCGCTTCGACGTCGTCTACCACCTGCTGTCGCCGACACTGAACGCGCGCATCCGGCTGCGCGGACAGGCCGACGAGACCACGCAGGTGCCGTCGATCATCGGCGTGTTCCCGGGCGCCGACTGGTTCGAACGCGAGACCTACGATCTCTACGGCGTGATCTTCACCGGCCATCCCGACATGCGCCGCCTGCTGACGGATTACGGCTTCGACGGCCATCCGCTGCGCAAGGATTTCCCGCTGACCGGCTTCGTCGAGGTTCGCTACGACGACCAGGAGAAGCGGGTGCTGTACGAGCCGGTCCGGCTCAACCAGGAATTCCGCAAGTTCGATTTCCTTTCGCCCTGGGAAGGCGCGGACTATCCGCTTCCCGGTGACGAGAAGGCCAAGGCGGAGCCGAAGCCATGAATGAACAGCCGCAAAATCTGCGCAACTTCACGATCAATTTCGGTCCGCAGCATCCGGCCGCGCACGGCGTGCTGCGTTTGGTGCTCGAATTGGACGGCGAAGTCGTCGAGCGCGTCGATCCGCATATCGGCCTGCTTCACCGCGGCACCGAGAAGCTGATCGAGCACAAGACCTATCTCCAGGCGATTCCCTATTTCGACCGGCTCGACTACGTCGCGCCGATGAACCAGGAGCATGCATTCTGCCTCGCGGCGGAAAAGCTGCTCGGCATCACGGTGCCGCGCCGCGGCCAGTTGATCCGCGTACTGTATTGCGAGATCGGCCGCATCCTCTCCCATCTGCTCAACGTCACCACGCAGGCGATGGACGTCGGCGCGCTGACCCCGCCGCTGTGGGGCTTCGAAGAGCGCGAGAAGCTGATGGTGTTCTACGAGCGCGCCTCGGGCTCGCGCATGCACGCGGCGTTCTTCCGCGTCGGCGGCGTGCACCAGGACCTGCCGCCGAAGCTGATCGACGACATCGAGGCGTGGTGCGATCCGTTCCTCAAGGTGGTCGACGACCTCGATCGGCTGCTGACCGGCAACCGCATCTTCAAGCAGCGCAACGTCGATATCGGCATCGTGCCGTTGAAGGAGGCCTGGGAATGGGGCTTCTCCGGCGTGATGGTGCGCGGCTCCGGCGCGGCCTGGGACCTGCGCAAGTCGCAGCCCTATGAGTGCTACGCCGAGATGGATTTCGACATTCCGATCGGCAAGAACGGCGACTGTTACGACCGCTATCTGATCCGCATGGAAGAGATGCGCCAGTCGGTGCGCATCATGAAGCAGTGCGTGCAGAAACTCAAAGCAGCCGACGGGCAGGGCCCGGTCGTGGTCGAGGACAACAAGATCGCGCCGCCGCGCCGCGGCGAGATGAAGCGCTCGATGGAAGCGCTGATCCATCACTTCAAGCTCTACACCGAAGGCGTCCACGTGCCGGCCGGCGAGGTCTATGCCGCGGTCGAGGCGCCGAAGGGCGAGTTCGGCGTCTATCTGGTCGCCGACGGCACCAACAAGCCCTACAAGTGCAAGATCCGCGCGCCGGGCTTCGCCCATCTCCAGGCGATGGATCACATCTGCAAGGGCCATCTCTTGGCCGACGTTTCCGCCATCCTTGGCTCGCTGGACATCGTGTTCGGCGAGGTCGACCGGTGATGATGTCCGCATCCGCACCGCGCGCTAATTGAGAGTTTGAACGATGTCCGTCCGCCGCCTTGCCCCGAAGGAATTGCAGCCCGCGAGCTTCACGTTCACGGACGAGAACCTGGCCTGGGCCAAGAAGCAGATCGAGAAATACCCGCCGGGCCGCCAGGCTTCGGCGGCGATCGCGATCCTGTGGCGCGTGCAGGAGCAACATGACGGCTGGGTGTCGGAAGCCGCGATCCGCGCCGTCGCCGACCTGCTCGAGATGCCGCATATCCGGATGCTGGAGATCGCGACCTTCTACACCATGTTCCAGCTCTCGCCGGTCGGCAAGAAGGCCCACGTCCAGGTTTGCGGCACCACGCCGTGCCGGCTGCGCGGCGCCGCCGACCTGATCGAGGTCTGCCAGCATCGCATCCATCACGATCCTTTCCAGTTGTCGAAGGACGGCAACTTCTCCTGGGAAGAGGTCGAGTGTCTCGGCGCCTGCGTGAATGCGCCGATGGTGCTGATCTGGAAGGACACCTATGAGGACCTGACCAAGGAAAGCTTCGGCAAGGTGCTCGACGGCTTTGCCGCCGGCAATCCGCCGAAGCCGGGTCCGCAGATCGACCGTCAGTTCTCGGCGCCCGCGGGCGGGCCGACGACGCTGAAGGAAACCACCTGATGGGGGGCTTTCAGGTGCAGGCAATGGGGATCGGGAGGGCGGCTTCGATGATGGCCTGGCGCAAGATCGCGCTGCATACCGCTGTCGCGGCCGGCTTCATGTTCCTGCTGCAACGTTACGGCCTCAGCGCCACGCTGGAATCCAGCCTGTTGTGGGCCATCGTGTTCGGCGGCTGCGCCGCCGGGCTCGCTTACTCACAAGCCAATCGGTGATGTTCGGAAAGTTTTTGTTATGCTCGACGACAAGGACCGCATCTTCAAGAACCTCTACGGCCTGCATGATTGGGGCCTCGAGGGCGCGCGCCGCCGCGGCGCCTGGGACGGCACCAAGGGGATCATCGACAAGGGCCGCGACTGGATCATCAACGAGATGAAGGCGTCGGGCCTGCGCGGCCGCGGCGGCGCGGGTTTCCCGACCGGCATGAAGTGGTCCTTCATGCCGAAGGAATCCAAGGACGGCCGTCCGAGCTATCTCGTCGTCAACGCCGACGAGTCCGAGCCCGGCACCTGCAAGGACCGCGAGATCATGCGGCACGACCCGCATCTCCTGGTCGAGGGCTGCCTGCTCGCGAGCTTCGCGATGGGCGCGCATGCCTGCTACGTCTATATCCGCGGCGAGTTCATCCGCGAGCGCGAGCGGTTGCAGGCGGCGATCGACCAGGCCTATGAGGCCAAGCTGGTCGGCAAGGACAACATCAACGGCTGGCCGTTCGACATCTATGTCGCCCACGGCGCCGGCGCCTATATCTGCGGCGAGGAAACCGCGCTGCTCGAGAGCCTCGAGGGCAAGAAGGGCCAGCCGCGGCTGAAGCCGCCGTTCCCGGCCAATGTCGGCCTCTATGGCTGCCCGACCACCGTCAACAACGTCGAGTCGATCGCGGTCGCGCCCGACATCCTGCGCCGCGGCGCCGCCTGGTTCGCCGGCATCGGCCGGCCGAACAATGTCGGCACCAAGCTGTTCTGCATCTCCGGTCACGTCGAGCGGCCCTGCAACGTCGAAGAGGCGATGGGCATTCCGTTCCGCGAGCTGATCGAGAACCATTGCGGCGGCATCCGCGGCGGCTGGGACAATCTGAAGGCCGTGATCCCCGGCGGCTCGTCGGTGCGCATGGTGCCGGCCGAGCAGATCATCGACACGCCGATGGATTTCGACTCACTGAGCAAGCTACGCTCGGGCCTCGGCACCGCGGCCGTGATCGTGATGGACAAGTCGACCGACCTGATCCGGGCGATCGCGCGCATCTCCTACTTCTACAAGCATGAGAGCTGCGGCCAGTGCACGCCGTGCCGCGAGGGCACCGGCTGGATGTGGCGCGTCTTGACCCGCATGGCCGACGGCCGCGCCCACAAACGCGAGATCGACATGCTGCTCGAGGTCACCAAGCAGGTCGAAGGCCACACCATCTGCGCGCTCGGCGACGCCGCGGCGTGGCCGATCCAGGGTCTGATCGCGCATTTCCGTCACGAGATCGAAGAGCGCATCGATCAGTATTCGCACAAGGCGGACCTCGACGATCAGGGCGTTCGTGATCCCGTGCACATGGTGGCCGCGGAGTAATGACTGCGATGATGCAACAAGCCGCATGGTGGCAGAAGTTCGGGACGCTTGCGCAGATGGCGCAGGCGCTCGTGGCGCTGCTCGGCTTTGTTGCCATCCTGGTGCAGATCAACGAAATCCGCTCGACGAACCGCGCCTCCGCGGCGCGCACCGCGTTTCTGGGTTACACCGAGCTCGCATTCAACAATCCGAAATTCGCGCAGCCGGACTATGATGCGATCCAGGCCGGCAGCCGCGAGGAGCGGGTGCAGTATGAGAGTTTCGTGGCCTATTTCCTCTATGCTTGCGAGGAGGCGATCTCCGCCTTCGAGAACAAGCAGGAATGGCAGGCCTCGTGCGACTACGACCTGAAGCCGCATCTGCCGTTCCTGTGCGCCAAGAGCCGGGCCGAACCGGGCTATCTCTCGACCTACAGCACCGACACCCAGCAATGGGTGAAGACATCAATGAAAACCGCCAGCGTCGCGCCGCCCGACTGCAAGCTGGGAAAGACTTGAAGACATGAGCAAGATCATCGTCGATGGCAAAGAGATCGATGTGCCGCCGGAGTACACGCTGTTGCAGGCGTGCGAGGCGGCCGGCGCCGAGATTCCACGCTTCTGCTATCATGAGCGGTTGTCGATCGCCGGCAATTGCCGGATGTGCCTGGTCGAGGTGAAGGGCGGCCCGAAGCCGGTCGCGAGCTGCGCCTGGGCCGTGCGCGACTGCCGTCCCGGACCGAAGGGCGAGCCGCCGGAGATCTCGACCCGTTCGCCGATGGTCAAGAAGGCGCGCGAAGGCGTGATGGAGTTCCTGCTGATCAACCATCCGCTGGACTGCCCGATCTGCGACCAGGGCGGCGAGTGCGATTTGCAGGACCAGGCGATGGGCTACGGCGTCGACACCAGCCGGTTCGCCGAGAACAAGCGCGCGGTCGAGGACAAGTATCTCGGCGCGCTGGTCAAGACCTCGATGAATCGCTGCATCCAGTGCACGCGCTGCGTCCGCTTCTCCGCCGAAGTCTGCGGCGCCCCGGAAATGGGTGCGACCGGCCGCGGCGAGGACATGGAGATCACCACCTATCTCGAGCATGCGCTGAGCTCGGAGTTGCAGGGCAACCTGGTCGACATCTGCCCGGTGGGCGCGCTGACCTCGAAGCCCTATGCGTTCGCGGCGCGGCCCTGGGAGCTCGGCAAGACCCAGTCGGTCGACGTCATGGACGGCGTCGGCTCCGCGATCCGCGTCGACACCCGCGGCCGCGAGGTGATGCGCATCCTGCCGCGCATCAACGAAGCCGTGAACGAGGAGTGGATCTCCGACAAGACCCGCCACATCGTCGATGGCCTGCGTACCCAACGGCTCGATCGTCCCTATGTGCGCGAGAACGGCCAGCTCCGGTCGGCGACCTGGCAGGAGGCGTTCGCCGCCATCGCCGCCAAGGCCGGCCGCACCGACGGCAAGCGGATCGGCGCGATCGCCGGCGATCTCGCCGCGGTCGATGAAATGTACGCGCTGAAGGAGCTGCTGGCTGCGTTCGGCTCGGTCAATCTGGCGGTGCAGGGCGGCGACGCATTCGACGCCAAGGCTGGCCGCGGCTCCTACATCTTCAACCCGACCATCGCCGGCATCGACCAGGCCGACGCCATCCTGATCATCGGCTCGCATCCGCGCAAGGAAGCCGCGGTGCTGAACGCGCGGATACGCAAGCGCTGGCGCGCCGGCGGCCTCAAGGTCGGCATGATCGGCGCGAAGTCCGATTTCACCTACGACCACGACTATCTCGGCGCAGGCACCGACACGCTGGCTGATCTTGCGGCCGGCAAGCACTCGTTTGCCGACGTGCTGAAGAACGCGCAGCACCCGATCATCCTGGTCGGCCCCGGTGCCTACACCAGGCATGACGGCGCGGCGGTGCTGGCGCAGGCCGCCAAGCTCGCGGTCGATGTCGGCGCGCTGAAGGACGGCTGGAACGGCTTTGCCGTCTTGCAGGACACCGCCTCCCGTGCCGGCGCGCTCGATATCGGCTTCTCGCCTTCGGCCGGCGGCCTGACCACCGCGCAGATGACCACCTTCGGCACGCTCGACGTGCTGTTCCTGCTCGGCGCCGACGAGATCAAGGTGCCGGACGGTACCTTCGTCGTCTACGTCGGCACCCATGGCGACCAGGGTGCGCACCGCGCCGACGTCATCCTGCCGGGCGCGGCCTACACCGAGAAGTCCGGCATCTACGTCAACACCGAGGGCCGGGCGCAGATCGCCAACCGTGCCGCGTTCCCGCCGGGCGAGGCCCGCGAGGACTGGGCGATCATCCGCGCGCTGTCCGACGTGCTCGGCAAGAAGCTGCCGTTCGACTCGTTGCAGGCGCTGCGGCAGGCGATGTTCAAGACCTATCCGCATCTGATGCGGCTCGATCAGATCGAGGCCGGCACGGCGGACCAGGTCAAGGCGCTGGCCGGCAAGGGCGGCAGCGTCGACAAGGCGGCGTTCAAGCCGACCGTCGAGGACTTCTATCTGACCAACCCGATCGCGCGGGCCTCTGCCGTGATGGCGGAATGCTCGCGGCTGGCGTCGGGCCGAATGCTGACGGCAGCGGAGTGAGCGTGACCTGATGGCTGAATTCTTCGCAAGCTCGTTCTGGACCGGCTTCCTCTGGCCGCTGATCATCATGGTCGCGGAAAGCCTGTTGCTGCTCGTCGTGCTGCTGATCGCGATCGCCTACATCCTGCTCGCCGACCGCAAGATCTGGGCCGCAGTGCAGATCCGCCGCGGTCCCAACGTGGTCGGCCCGTTCGGATTGCTGCAATCCTTCGCCGACCTGCTGAAATTCGTGTTGAAGGAGCCGGTGATCCCGGCGGGCTCCAACAAGGGCGTGTTCCTGTTGGCGCCCTTGGTGTCGTGTATCCTGGCGCTGGCCGCCTGGGCCGTGATCCCGTTCGATCTCGGCTGGGTGATCTCCGACATCAATGTTGGCATTCTCTACATCTTCGCAATCTCGTCGCTGTCGATCTACGGCATCATCATGGCCGGCTGGTCGTCGAACTCGAAGTACCCGTTCCTGGCCGCGCTGCGCTCGGCGGCGCAGATGGTGTCCTATGAAGTCTCGATCGGCTTCGTGATCATCACGGTGCTGCTCTGCGTCGGTTCGCTGAACCTGTCGGCGGTGGTCGAGGCGCAGAACACCCGCGGTCTGGCGCATTTGATCGGCCTGCCGCAGCTCACCATCCTGAACTGGTATGTGTGGCCGCTGTTCCCGATGTTCGTGGTGTTCTACGTCTCGGCGCTGGCGGAAACCAACCGTCCGCCGTTCGACCTGGTGGAAGCCGAATCCGAGCTGGTCGCCGGCTTCATGACCGAATACGGCTCGACCCCGTATCTGCTGTTCATGCTCGGCGAGTATGTCGCGATCACCACGATGTGCGCGCTGGCGTCGATCCTGTTCCTGGGCGGCTGGCTGCCGCCGGTCAACCTGCCGCCGTTCACCTGGATTCCGGGCATCGTCTGGTTCGCGCTCAAGGTGTTCTTCATGTTCTTCATGTTCGCGATGGCGAAGGCGATCGTGCCACGCTACCGCTACGATCAACTGATGCGGCTCGGCTGGAAGGTGTTCCTGCCGCTGTCGCTGGCGATGGTGGTGATCGTGGCCGGCGTGCTGCAATTCGCCGGCATCGCGCCGAAGTGAGGCCGTCATGAGTGTCAATGTCAACGCAACAGCCCGCTCGCTCCTGCTCTCGGAATTCGTCTCGGCGTTCTTCCTGGCGATGCGCTATTTCTTCCAGCCGAAGCCGACGCTGAACTATCCGTTCGAGAAGGGGCCGATCTCGCCGCGCTTCCGCGGCGAGCACGCGCTGCGCCGCTATCCGAACGGCGAAGAGCGCTGCATCGCCTGCAAGCTGTGCGAGGCGATCTGCCCGGCACAGGCGATCACCATCGAGGCCGGCCCGCGCCGCAACGACGGCACCCGCCGCACGGTGCGCTACGACATCGACATGGTGAAGTGCATCTATTGCGGCCTCTGCCAGGAGGCATGCCCGGTCGACGCCATCGTCGAGGGACCGAATTTCGAGTTCGCGACCGAGACCCGCGAGGAACTGTACTATGACAAGGCCAAGCTGCTCGCCAATGGCGACCGCTGGGAGCGCGAGATTGCGAAGTCGATCGCGCTCGACGCGCCGTACCGGTGAGGTGAGGGCATGATCCTTCCGGCGCTGTTCTTCTATCTGTTTGCCGCGGTTTGCGTGGCCTCGGCGGTCATGGTGATTGTCTCGCGCAATCCCGTGCACTCCGTGCTGTTCCTGATCCTGGCCTTCGTCAACGCGGCCGGGCTGTTCATCCTGATGGGCGCCGAGTTCCTCGGGATGATGCTGATCGTGGTCTATGTCGGCGCGGTCGCGGTGCTGTTCCTGTTCGTGATCATGATGCTCGACGTCGATTTCGTCGAGCTGCGCGAGGGCTTCATCCAGTATCTGCCGATCGGCATCGTGATCGGCGGCATCTTCCTGTTCGAGCTGCTGCTGGTGGTCGGCGCCTGGGTGATCAATCCGACGGTCACCAAGACCATCACCGCGGCGATCCCGACCAACGTCACCAATACCGAGGCGCTCGGCCTCGTGCTCTACACGAAGTACATCCATTACTTCCAGCTCGCCGGCATGGTGCTGCTGGTCGCGATGATCGGCGCCATCGTACTGACGCTGCGCCACAAGGCCAACGTCAAGCGACAGAACATCAACGTGCAGAACGCGCGCACGCCCGAAATGGCGATGGCGATGCGCAAGGTGGCGTCGGGGCAGGGCCTGCAGGATGCCGACGCGGCGGAGTGGGTGAAATGACCATCGGGCTCGGACACTACCTCGCGGTCGCCGCGATCCTGTTCACGCTCGGGATCCTCGGCATCTTCCTCAACCGCAAGAACATCATCGTGATCCTGATGTCGATCGAGCTGATCCTGCTCTCGGTCAACATCAACCTGGTGGCGTTCTCGACCTTCCTCGGCGACATCGTCGGCCAGGTGTTCGCGCTGCTGGTGCTGACGGTGGCGGCCGCCGAGGCCGCGATCGGCCTCGCCGTGCTGGTGGTGTATTTCCGCAACCGCGGTTCGATCGCGGTTGAAGACGTCAATCTGATGAAGGGCTAGGCGCGCATGATCCGGAAAAGTGGGAGCCGGTTTTCCGGCGAGATCATGCGCAAGGGAATCGTGCGATGATACAGGCAATCGTCTTCCTGCCTCTGCTGGGAGCCATTCTCGCAGGCATCATTGCGCTGACGGGAGCGCACGCGCGCTGTCCGAGCGGCGACACCGTCGATCATCATGACGACGCGCATGGCGACGCCCATGCTGCCGACGCTCACGCCTCGGCGGCCCACGATGATCACGGCCATGACGACCATGGCCACGACGACCACCACGTCTCCGAGCCGCCGGCGGCGGGATCGCGGCTCGCCGAGCTGATCACCACCGGCCTGTTGTTCGTCTCGGCGGCGTTGTCCTGGATGACGCTGGTCGATGTCGGCTTCATGCACCATGACGCCCGCGTCGTGCTGCTGCCCTGGATCACCTCCGGCGACCTTCAGGTGGCCTGGACGCTGCGGGTCGACACCCTGACCGCCGTGATGCTGGTCGTGGTCAACACCGTGTCCGCGCTCGTCCACCTCTACTCCATCGGCTACATGGACGAGGATCCGAACCGGCCGCGCTTCTTCGGCTATCTCTCGCTGTTCACCTTCGCGATGCTGATGCTGGTGACCTCCGACAACCTGGTGCAGCTGTTCTTCGGCTGGGAGGGCGTCGGCCTCGCGAGCTATCTCTTGATCGGGTTCTGGTACCAGAAGCCGTCGGCCAATGCCGCCGCCATCAAGGCCTTCGTGGTCAACCGCGTCGGCGACTTCGGCTTCGCGCTCGGCATCTTCGCGATCTTCGCGCTGGTCGGCTCGACCGATTTCGAGACCATCTTCCACGCTGCGCCGGGCCTGACCGGCAAGACCATCAACTTCTTCGGCCATCAGGTCGACGCGCTGACCCTGACCTGCCTGTTCCTGTTCATGGGCGCGATGGGCAAGTCGGCCCAGTTCCTGCTGCACACCTGGTTGCCGGACGCGATGGAAGGCCCGACCCCGGTGTCGGCGCTGATCCATGCCGCGACCATGGTGACCGCGGGCGTCTTCATGGTGGCCCGGCTGTCGCCGCTGTTCGAACTGTCGCCGACCGCGCAGGCGGTGGTGATGTTCTTCGGCGCGACCACGGCGTTCTTCGCCGCCACGATCGGCCTGGTGCAGAACGACATCAAGCGCATCGTCGCCTATTCGACCTGTTCGCAGCTCGGCTACATGTTCGTGGCGATGGGAGCAGGGGCCTATTCGGTCGGCATGTTCCATCTGTTCACGCACGCCTTCTTCAAGGCGCTGCTGTTCCTGGGCTCCGGCTCGGTGATCTACGCGATGCACCACGAGCAGGACATCCGCAACATGGGCGGCCTGTGGCGCAAGATCCCGTACACCTTCGCGGTGATGTGCATCGGCACCCTGGCGCTGACCGGCTTCCCGCTGTTCGCCGGCTACTTCTCCAAGGACGCGATCATCGAGGCGGCCTATGCGTCGCATAACCCGTTCGCGGTCTACGCCTATCTGTTGACGATCGTGGCCGCCGGCCTGACCTCGTTCTACTCCTGGCGTCTGATCTTCAAGACCTTCTTCGGCGAGCCGCACGACCAGAAGCATTACGAGGCCGCGCATGAGAGCCCGGTCTGGATGCTGGTGCCGATCGGCATACTTGCCGCCGGCTCGATCCTCGCGGGTCTGCCGTTCAAGGAGCTGTTCGCCAGCCCGCACGGCGTGGAGGAGTTCTTCCGCGAATCCGTCAAGATGAACCCGCATATCCTCGAGGACATGGAGCATATCCCGAGCTGGCTCGCGCCGCTACCCACCGTGATGATGGTGCTCGGCCTGTTCCTCTCCTACATGTTCTACATCCGCCGGCCGTATCTGCCGGTCGAACTCGCCGAGCAGCAGCCGATGCTGTACCAGTTCCTGCTCAACAAATGGTACTTCGACGAGCTGTACGACTGGATCTTCGTGCGTCCGGCGAAGTGGCTCGGCTATACGCTCTGGAAGAAGGGCGACGGCTTCATCATCGACGGCTTCGGTCCGGACGGCGTCTCGGCCCGCGTGCTCGACGTCACCCGCAATGTCGTGAAATTGCAGACCGGCTACCTCTATCACTACGCGTTCGCGATGCTGATCGGGGCGGCCGGATTGATCACCTGGTTCATGTTCGGCTTGGGAGGCCAGTAAATGACAACCTGGCCCATCCTTTCGGTCACGACCTTCCTGCCGGCGGTCGGTGCGATCCTGGTCTATCTGCTGGCGCGGGGCGGTGACGAGACCGCCAGCCGCACGGCGCGCTGGATTTCACTGTGGACCACGCTGATCACCTTCGCGGTGTCGCTGATCCTGGTGTCGCGCTTCGATCCCGCGCAGACCGACTTCCAGTTCGTCGAGAAGGCCTCCTGGCTCGCCACCGGCATCACCTACCACATGGGTGTCGACGGCATCTCGCTGCCGCTGATCATCCTGACCACCGCGATCATGCCGCTCTGCATCATCGCGAGCTGGAAGTCGGTGACGCAGCGCGTCGGCGAATACATGATGGCGTTCTTGATCCTGGAAACGCTGATGATCGGCACCTTCTCGGCGCTCGATCTCGTGCTGTTCTATTTGTTCTTCGAGGGCGGCCTGATCCCGATGTTCCTGATCATCGGCGTCTGGGGCGGCCCGCGCCGGGTCTATGCGTCGTTCAAGTTCTTCCTCTACACGTTCCTCGGCTCGGTGCTGATGCTGCTCGCCATCATGGCGCTGTACTGGAACGCCGGCACCACCGACATCCCGACCCTGATGCACACCGCGGTGCCGCGTTCGATGCAGACCTGGGCGTGGCTCGCCTTCTTCGCCTCGTTCGCGGTGAAGATGCCGATGTGGCCGGTGCACACCTGGTTGCCGGACGCGCACGTCGAGGCGCCCACGGCAGGCTCGGTGATCCTGGCCGCGATCCTCTTGAAGATGGGCGGCTACGGCTTCCTGCGCTTCTCGCTGCCGATGTTCCCGTTGGCCAGCCACGACTTCGCGCCGTTCGTGTTCGTGCTGTCGGTCATCGCCATCATCTACACCTCGCTGGTGGCGATGATGCAGGAGGACATGAAGAAGCTGATCGCCTACTCCTCGGTCGCGCATATGGGCTTCGTCACCATGGGCATCTTCGCGGTGACCACGCAGGGCGTCGCCGGCGGCATGTTCCAGATGATCTCGCACGGCATCGTCTCGGGCGCGCTGTTCCTCTGCGTCGGCGTGGTCTACGACCGCATGCACACCCGCGAAATCGCGGCCTATGGCGGCCTCGTCAACCGGATGCCGCTCTACGCGCTGACCTTCATGGTGTTCACCATGGCCAATGTCGGTCTGCCCGGCACCTCGGGCTTCGTCGGCGAGTTCATGACCTTGCTCGGCACCTTCAAGATCTCGCTGCCGACGGCGTTCTTCGCCACCACCGGCGTCATCCTGTCGGCCTGCTACGCGCTCTGGCTCTATCGCAAGGTGGTGTTCGGCGCGCTGGTCAAGCCGTCCTTGATGTCGATCAAGGATCTCACCTTCCGCGAATGCGTGACGCTGTTCCCGCTGATCGCGCTGACCATCCTGTTCGGCGTCTATCCCAAGCCGGTGCTCGACATGTCGGCGGCCTCGGTACAGCAGCTCGTCAACAATTACCAAACCGCCGTGACTGCCGTGAAGGCAGCCGCGCTGACCGTCCAGTAAGGCCCTCGTCATGAGCTTTTCCAGTGCAGGTTATCAGTTGCAGCCGGTGCTGCCGGAGCTGGTGCTCGCGGTCGGCGCGATGGTGCTGTTGATGATCGGGGCCTATCGCGGGCAGGGGACGACGCGGCTGATCACCGCCCTCGCGGTGGTGCTGCTGGTCGTGACCGGCGCGCTGGAGCTCTGGCTGCCGGCCGGCAAGCTCGTGACCTTCGGCGGCAGCTTCATCGTCGACGACTTCGCCCGCTTCCTGAAGATCCTCGCGCTGATCGCCTCCGCGGCGACGCTGATCCTGTCGACTGAGTATCTGTCCCAGCCGTCGACCCGCACCTTCGAATTCTCGATCCTGGTGCTGCTGTCGACGCTCGGCATGATGGTGCTGATCTCGGCCGGCGACCTGATCGCGCTCTATCTCGGCCTCGAGCTGATGAGCCTTGCGCTCTATGTCGTCGCCGCCAGCGCGCGCGACAATGCCAAGTCGAGCGAAGCCGGCCTGAAGTATTTCGTGCTCGGCGCGCTGTCCTCGGGCATGCTGCTCTACGGCGCCTCGCTGATCTACGGCTTCACCGGCACGGTCTCGTTCGCCGGCATCGCGGCTGCCGCCACGACGGGCAGCATCGGCATCGTGTTCGGCCTGGTGTTCCTGCTCGCCGGCCTGTGCTTCAAGGTCTCGGCGGTGCCGTTCCACATGTGGACGCCCGACGTCTATGAGGGCGCGCCGACGCCGGTGACGGCGTTCTTCGCCTCCGCCCCGAAGGTCGCCGCGCTCGCGGTGTTCACCCGCGCGACGCTGACCGCATTCCCGGGCATCGTCACCCAGTGGCAGCAGATTCTGGTGTTCGTGGCGATCGCCTCGATGGCGCTGGGCTCGTTCGCGGCGATCGGCCAGACCAATATCAAGCGGCTGATGGCCTATTCCTCGATCGGCCATATGGGCTTCGCGCTGGTCGGGCTTGCTTCCGGTACGGTCGAGGGTGCCCAGGGCGTGCTGATCTATGCCGCGATCTATGTCGCGATGACGCTCGGCACCTTCTCGATCATCCTGGCGATGAAACGCAACGGCCAGGCGGTGGAAAAGATCAGCGATTTCGCCGGCCTGTCGCGCACCAACCCGCTGCTCGCCTTCATCTTCGCGATGCTGCTGTTCTCGCTGGCCGGCGTGCCGCCGCTCGCGGGCTTCTTCGCTAAATGGTACGTGTTCGTCGCCGCAATCAAGGCCAACCTGTTCACGCTCGCCGTGATCGGCGTGCTGACCTCGGTGGTGGGCGCGTTCTACTACCTGTCGATCGTCAAGGTGATGTATTTCGACCAGCCGATCGGCAAGCTCGATCCAATGCGGTTCGAGCTGCGCACCGTGCTCGCAGTCGCCGGCCTGTTCGTGATCTTCTTCTGGGCCTATCCCGGCCCACTGGTCAGCGCGGCCTCGGCGGCGGCCAAGTCATTGTTCTAAAGCGTATGATTCCGAAAACAGGACGCTGGCTTTCGGAACCGATCATGCGCATAAGTTCGACATGACCTTCACGCTCGGACCCCGAGCCATCACGGCGGGCTACAGGCTCGCCGCCTTCGACCAGATCGGCTCGACCAATGCCGAGGCGATGCTGCGCGCGCGCGCCGGCGAGCGTGGGCCGATGTGGTTCGTGACGTCGGAGCAGACGGCGGGGCGCGGGCGGCGGCAGCGGGTCTGGATCGCGCCGCGTGGCAACCTTGCCAGCAGCATTCTCGAATTGATGGACGTTCAGCCGGCGGTTGCCGCGACGCTCGGCTTCGTCGCCGGGCTGTCGGAGGAGGCCGCCCTCGCAGCCGTCAGCGTCGAGGCGGCGCTTCGCCTCGGTTCCGAGCGCCCGACATACGCGCTGAAATGGCCGAACGACGTACTCGCAGGGGGCGCGAAGCTCGTCGGCATCAATATGGAGGCCGAAACCATCGGCGATCGTCTCGCGGTCGTTGTCGGCATCGGCACCAATGTCGTCGCGGCGCCGGAGGGCACACCGACACCGGCTGTATCGCTAGCCGACCTCGGCGTCCAGATCAGCGCGGAAGAGCTGTTCATGGCGCTGTCCGATGCCTGGGTCGAGTTCCGCGGCATCTGGGACAATGGCCGCGGTTTCGCCGAGATCCGCAGGCTCTGGCTCGAGCGCGCGGCCGGGCTTGGCGGCGAGGTCGCGATCAACACGGGAACGGCCACGATCGAGGGCATCTTCGAAACTATCGACGAGACCGGCTGTCTGATCGTGGGCACGGCCGAAGGCAGGCGTATTCCAGTCGCGGCGGGCGAGGTCTATTTCGGCAGCGCTGCCTCGAAGAGGGCTAACTGATGGCGCGCCCGGACGAACTCACCTTTGCCCCGCTCGGCGGTGTCGGCGAGATCGGCATGAACCTGTCGATCTACGGCCTCGGCAACCGCCACCAGCGCTCGTTCCTCGCGGTCGATCTCGGCGTCTCCTTCGGCGACGAAGAGCATCTGCCGGGCATCGACCTGATCATGCCGGACGTGCGTTTCCTGGAGAAGGAGCGCCACAATCTGATGGGCCTCGTGCTGACGCACGCCCATGAGGATCATTTTGGCGCCATCATCGATCTCTGGCCGAGGCTCGGCTGCAAGATCTACGCGACGCAGTTCTCTGCGGCGCTGTTCGAGGCCAAATGCGCCGCCGAGCGCAATCCGCCGAAGATCCCGATCACCGTGATCCCGTCGGGCGGCCGGGTCGATATCGGCCCGTTCAATGTCGAGTTCATTCCAGTCGCGCATTCGATTCCGGAATCGCATGCGCTCGCGATCAAGACCGACGTCGGCACCGTGCTGCACACCGGCGACTGGAAGATCGATCCGACCCCGGTGATCGGCCTGCCGACCGACGAGCGGCGGCTGCGCGAGCTCGGCGACGAGGGGGTGCTGGCGCTGGTCGGCGATTCCACCAACGCGGTGCGCGACGGGCGCTCGCCGTCGGAGACCGAGGTCGCGGCCACCATCAAGAAGCTGGTCAAGGCGGCCAAGGGCCGGGTCGCGGTCACCACCTTTGCCTCCAACGTCGCCCGCGTGCGGGCGGTGGTCGACGCCGCGAACGCCGCCGATCGCGAGGTCGTGGTGGTCGGCCGCGCGATGGAGCGCGTGGTGCAGGTGGCGCGCGAATGCGGCTATCTCGATGCCTCGCACAAGTTCCGCAGCCCCGACTATTACGGTCACTTCCCGGCCGACAAGGTGCTGGCGCTGTGCACCGGCAGCCAGGGCGAACCGCGCGCCGCGCTGGCGCGGATCGCCAACAACGATCATCCGCAGGTGACGCTGAACAAGGGCGACACCGTGATCTTCTCCTCGCGCACCATTCCGGGCAACGAGAAGGCGGTCGGCGGCATCATCAATGGGCTGGTGACGCAGGGCGTCGAAATCATCACCGATCGCGAGCATCTGGTGCATGTCTCCGGCCATCCGCGCCGCGACGAATTGCGCGACATGATCTCCTGGGTCCGGCCGCAGCTCCTGATCCCCGTGCATGGCGAGGCGCTGCACCTTGCCGAACACGCCAAGCTGGCACGCGCCGCGGGCGTCCCCAAGGTCTTGACCTGCCGCAACGGCGACCTGATCAAGCTCGGGCCGGGCGACCCCGGCATCATCGGCGAAGTGCCCGCGGGCCGCCTCTACAAGGATGGAACCATCCTGGAGGATGCCAAGTCGCGTGCCGTGGTCGAGCGGCGGCGGATGGGCTTTGCCGGCTGCGCCTTCGTTGCCATCGCGATGACCGCGCAGGGCGAGATGGCCGACGATCCCGAGGTTGATCTCGTCGGCATGCCGGAGAACAATGCCGCGGGCGAGCTGCTCGACGACATCGTCTTCGACGTGGTGGTATCGACGATCGAGGGCCTGCCGAAGCCGCGGCGGCGCGATCCCGATGCGCTGGGCGAATCGGTGCGCCGCGCGGTCCGTTCCGCGCTGAGCGAACAGTGGGGCAAGAAGCCGATCTGCGTCGTGCACGTCCTGACGGTCTGACGCGGAGCTGAGGCATGATCCGGAGACGTGCGAAGCGGTCTTCCGAAAAGGTCATGCCCAACTAGAGGGAGAGAAGCATGCTGGGCCGGCTCAATCACGTCGCGATCGCGGTCAAGGACGCAAAGCAGGCCGCGAAGATCTACGGCACCGCCTTCAATGCCGAGATCTCCGATGCCGTGCCGCTGCCGGAACACGGCGTGATCACGGTGTTCGTGACGCTGCCGAACACCAAGATCGAATTCATCGAGCCGCTCGGCGATGCGTCGCCGATCGCCAAATTCGTCGAGCGCAATGCCGATGGCGGCATCCACCATGTCTGCTACGACGTGCCCGACATCATCGCGGCGCGCGACCGGATGATCGCAGAGGGGGCACGAGTGCTCGGCGACGGCCAGCCGAAGATCGGCGCGCATGGCAAGCCGGTGCTGTTCTTCCACCCCAAGGATTTTTCCGGCGCCTTGGTCGAGATCGAACAGGCTTGAGGTCATGGGCTTTCAGATCTCGGCGTACCAGATCTCCACCGGGTTCGCGATCTACTTCGTCCTGTGGTGGCTCGTGCTGTTCCTGACGCTGCCGTTCGGCATTCGCAGCCAGCACGAGGACAATGTCGGCGCGCCCGGCACCGACCCCGGTGCGCCGATCCTGGCGCGGATGGGCCGCAAGCTGCTGTGGACCACGGTGCTGTCGGCCGTATTCTTCACGATCGGGATGTGGGCCTATTATGCCGGCTATCTCTCGGTCGACCGGCTCTCGCGGCTGATGGGGATGCCGGAGTTTCACAACTGACGCAGAAGAGGCCGCAAAGGCCCGATAGCGGGAGCGGGGATCAACCTCGTCTCGCCAACCGCCGGAGGAGACGACGATGAACCTGCAGGCCCAACCAGGCTCCGGGCAGAGCGACTATCGAATCCTGCGCGAGGCCGATCTGCGGGACTATCTCGCGGGCCTTCCAGCCATCGTCGCCGCGCTTGGCGGCCGGCCTGCCGACTGGTCGATCAGCGAGGTCGGCGACGGCAACCTCAACCTCGTCTTCATCGTCAAGGGCAGCACCGGCGGCATCGCCGTCAAGCAGGCGCTGCCCTATGTGCGGCTGGTCGGCGAGAGCTGGCCGCTGCCGCTGTCGCGCGCGCATTACGAGCATCTGGCGCTGGTGCGGCAGGCGCGGCTGGTGCCCGAGCTCGTGCCGGCGGTGCTGCACCATGACGAGCCGCTCGCGCTCACCGCGATGCAACTGCTCGAGCCGCACATTATCATGCGCAAGGGGCTGATCGGGGCGACGCGGTATCCGCGCTTCGTCGACGATATCTCGACCTTCCTGGCGCAGACGCTGTTCTTCTCGTCCGATCTTGCGCTGTCGGCCGCGCAGAAGAAGGACGGCATCGCGGCCTTCGCCGGCAACCATGCGCTCTGCAAGATCACCGAAGACCTGATCTTCACCGATCCCTACCGCGTCGCCGAGCAGAACCGCTGGACCGCGCCGTATCTCGATGCGACCGCGGCCGCGTTCCGCGACGACCTCGACCTGCATGTCGCGGTCTCCAGGCTCAAGCTGAAATTCATGGCGAGCCCCGAGGCGCTGCTGCATGGCGATCTGCATACCGGCTCGATCATGGTCACCGAAACCGAGACCAGGGTGATCGATCCCGAATTCGCCTTCTATGGCCCGATGGGCTTCGACATCGGCGCCGTGATCGGCAATCTCCTGATGGCCTATCTGGCCTCGGCCGGGCACGAACGGACGCCGGGCGAGCGAGCGTCGTTCGAGGCCTGGCTGCTGGAGACGATCGAGGGGGTCTGGAGCGAGTTCTCGCGAAAGTTTCTCGCACTGTGGCGCAGCGAAGCCAAGGGCGACGGCTATCCGGTGTCGCTGTTCGCCGGCGAGGCGGGTGCTGCCCGGCTGGAAGCGGAGCGGCAGGCCTACATGGCGCGGCTGTTCCAGGACACGGTCGGCTTCGCCGCAGCCAAGACCATCCGCCGCATCCTCGGCCTCGCACACAATATCGATTTCGAGTGGATCGCCGACGAGAAGCAGCGCGCTGTCTGCGAGGCGAGGAGCCTCAAGCTCGCACGCAGGATGATGCTGGAGACCGGGGCGTTCACCACGATCGGCACGGTGACCTATGCCGCACGCGAGCTGCGCCATTGGCAGCCGGATTTCGCGAGGTGAATCTGCCTTGAGAGCGCGGAACGAAAGGTAAAGCCCGGACAGATCATGCCGCGGGAATGCGGACGTGTGGCCCACAGGCCGTCCAACAATTTCAGTGTCGTCCCGGCGAAGGCCGGGACCCATTGCCACCAAAGCGAATTGTCGTGCGACGCTGGTGCCACAGCCTGCCCTTCAACTCGACTCTGTGGTTATGGGTCCCGGCCTTCGCCGGGACGACGAATGAGAAGCAGCGCGCTCATCTCACTCAACCTACTCCGCCGCTTGCTCCCGCAGCCGCTGCGCATAGACGTTGATGATCAGCGCGGCGAGCAGGATCAGGCCGCGGATCAGGATTTTCAGGAAGCTGTCGATGTTGACGTGGTCGAGGCCGTTGTTGAGCACGCCGAGCACGAACAGGCCGACGATGGTGTTGCCGATGCCGCCGCGGCCGCCGAACAGGCTGGTGCCGCCGACCACCACGGCTGCGATCGAATCCAACAGATAGGTGTCGAACTCGTTCTGCTGTGCGCTGCCGAAATGGGCGACGCCGAGCATGCCGCCGATCCCCGAGCACACCGCCGAGATCACCATCACGCTGCCGAGGATCAGCTTGACGTTGAGGCCGGCAAATTCCGCGGCCTCGCGATTGCCGCCGACCATGTAGACGTAGCGGCCGAACCGCGTGTAGGTCAGCACCAGATGGCCGCCGAGCAGCATCACCGCGGCCACGATCACGATCCAGGGGATGCCGCCGATCGAGCCCGAGCCGAGCGTCGTGATCAGCGGCGGCACCTTGTAGGCGATCTGGCCGCGCACCAGCAGCGCCGAGACGCCGGCCGCGATCTGCATCATGGCGAGCGTCATGATGAAGGAGGGGATGCCGATCACGGTCAGCCCCAGCGCGTTGACGAGGCCGAGCAGCGCGCACAGCGCTAGCGCCAGCAGGATCGCGGCAAAACCCGGCATCGGGACGTTGGCGATGTTGACGTAGGATTCCTGCAACGTGAAATACGCCACCGCGATGCCGGTGACGTTGGCGATACTGGCGATCGACAGGTCGATCTCGGCGCACAGGATCACGAAGGTCAGGCCGACCGCGATGATGCCGGTGACCGACACTTGCGTGAGGATATTGCCGAGATTGTCGATGGTCGCAAACGACGGGCTTGCGATCGCGAAGAAGGCGCTGAGGAAGATCAGCGTCAGGAACGGCGCGATGTTGCGCATCTGCGAGCGCAGGAACGGCGCCAGCCCACGCGGCCGCTGGTGATCCGCTCGTGCCGTCGCGCCGTCACTGCTCGTCATTATAGATCTCCATTACGCGGCCTCCAGCAAGCGATCCTTGCTGACCGCTTCGCCGGCGAATTCGCGCACCACCGCGCCGCGCTTGAGCACCAGGATCCGGTCGGCCAGCGACAGCACCGTCTCCGGCTCGGTCGACAACACGATGATCGCCAGTCCCTTGGCGCGCAGGTCGCGCACGATGTTGATCACGTCGTTCTTGGCGCCGACATCCATGCCGCGGGTCGGCTCGCACAGCACCAGCAGGCGCGGCGGGTAGGTCAGCCATTTCGCCAGCGCCACCTTCTGCTGGTTGCCGCCGGAAAGCATGCCGAGATCGAGGCCGACCACCGGCGGCCTGATCTGCAATTGCTCGACCTGATGCTGGGCGATGGCGCGCTCGCGCACCGGCTTGAGCAGCAGGGACGAAATGCGATCGAGGATGCTGATCGAGATGTTCTTGAACACCGGCTCCTGGTGGAACAGCATGGCGCGGCGGCTCTCGGGTACCAGCGCAACCCCGGCCCGCCGCGCCGCCGCGGTGCTGCGGAATGTCTTGACGGCGCCGTCGACCGCGAGCGTGCCGCCATCCGGCTTGAGCTTGCCGAACAGGATCCGCGACAGCTCCAATTGCCCGCAGCCCATGAAGCCGTAGATGCCGAGCACTTCGCCGGAACGGGCTTCGAACGAGACGTCTTGCAGGCTGCGGCGGAGCGAGAGCTGATCGACCTTCAGCACTGCCGCGCCGCCGCCCGATCGCGGCAGCATCAGGTCGTCGGTGTAGCTGTGCTCCAGCGCCGCGCCGCCGCGGCCGATCATGGCCTCGATCAGCGCGCCCTTGGTGGTGTCCGCGGACGCCGTCTCGGCGATCTTCCGCCCGTTGCGGAACACGGTCACCACGTCGGAGACCCGCAGGATGTCTTCGATGAAATGCGAGATGAAGACGATGCTGGTGCCTTGGTCGCGCAGCTTGTGCAGCGTTGCGAACAGGCGTTCGACCTCGGGTGGGGAGAGCGCGGAGGTCGGCTCGTCGAGGATGATGATGCGTGCGCCCGAGAACAGCACGCGGGCGATCTCGATCAATTGCTGCAAGCCGATCGGCAGGTCGCCGAGCCGGGTCATCGGATCGACGTCGATGCCAAATCGCGATAGCTGCTCGCCGGCCTCGCGCGCCATCCGTCGCCACTGCACGAAGCCGAGCCGGTTGGTCGGCTGGTTGCCGAGGAAGACGTTCTCCGCGACCGTGAGGTCGGGCGCGACGCTGAGCTCCTGATGCACCATGCCGATACCGGCGGCATGGGCGTCGCGGGTGGAGCGGAAGCGGGTCTCCTTGCCGTCGAGCATGAAGCGGCCGGAGAACTCTGGATGCACGCCGGCGATGATCTTCATCAGCGTGCTCTTGCCGGCGCCGTTCTCGCCGACGAGACCATGGATCTCGCCGGCGTGAAGCGCGAAGTCGACCCCACGAAGGGCTTCGACACCGCCGAAGGCCTTCGTGATCTGGTTCAACTCGAGGATCGGGGAGCGTCCCTGCGACATGCGGCCCGCTCAGATCAGGAAGTGATCCTCCATCCACTGCATGCCGGGGGCGTTGGTCTTGGTCACGACGGGACCGTCGGTCACGACGTTCTTCGGAATGCCCTGGCCGCTCTTCTCGCCGCCGACCACGGCAGCGACGCCCGCGACGATCGCGCCGCCATGGATGCGGCAGGACGGGTTGCGGACGGTTGCGAACATGCGGCCTTCGCTGACTGCCTGGATCGCCGGCGGCATGGCGTCGACGCCGCCGATCAGGATGTTGGTGCGGTTACGCGCCTTCATGATGTTGTAGGCCGCGAGCGCCATGTCGTCATTGTGGAAGAACGCGGCGTCGATCTGCTGATATTTCGTCAGGTAGGTTTCCCAGAGCCGGGCGGTCTTGGAGACGTCCCAGTCGGCGGGCTGGGTGTCCAGCACCTCGATGTTCGGGAACTGCTTCACCACCGAGTTGAAACCCTTGGCGCGGCCCTGCGCGCCGGTGTGGCCGAGCGCGCCCTGGGTCATGATGACCTTGCCCTTGCCACCGATCGCGTTGCACAGCGCCTGCGTCACCGATGCGCCCATGAACTCGTTGTCGGGCGCGAGGAACGAATGGACGTTGATCTGATCGAGCGGCGCGATCAGCGTGTCCATGTCGATGACGGGCGTGCCGGCGTCGATCATCTTCTGCACCGGCTGGGTCAGCGTACCGATGCCGAACGCCTGGATCGCGACGAAGTCCCATTTCTGCGAGGCCATGTTGTCGATCGCGGCGCGCTGCTTCACCGCATCGAGCTGGCCGTCGAACCAGGTGACCTCGACGTTGAACAGCTTGCCCCAGAACTCGGCGGCCTGCTTGCCCTGCGCGCACCACGTCGCCTGCAATCCGGCGTTGGAGAATGCGGCTTTCAGCGGCTTTTCCGAGCGTCCCATCTCGGCTGCGAGCGCGGACGTGGTCAGGCCCATTCCGCCGAGCAGGCCGGCTGCTGCTCCACCTGCCGCTGCCAATTGCAGAAGGTCGCGCCGCGTCGTCGACGCCTTGTCCATCCCCTTGTCGGTCCTTGGCATTGCTTGCTCCCTCATGTTTTTTCTGACCGTCGGCGTCAGTTGCACGCGCCGCGGATAAAGCGAGTGTGTCACAATCGGAACGGGGGCGCTACGCTCTCTTGTCCACGAGATGTGTCTGCTGCAGCACGACGGCGTCGATGTCGGCGAGCGCCTTGTGCCACGCAGCATCGATCTCCGCGGACCATTGCTCGCCGAGAATTTCGCGCAAGCTGTCCGCGATTACGGCGAAGAAGGCGAGAAAGAGTTCGCGCGACGTGCCGTAGGCATCGTGCGACGACACTTCGCACTCGATCAGGCGGAAACGTCCGCTGCGTTCGCCGACGAAATCGAGGATTGCCTCGATGGTCAGCGCGAGCATCGCGCCCTTCACCGGCTCACTGCCGTCGGTGCGAAACATCGCCTGCGCTTCGGGATGTTCGCGAAACAGGCGCCGATAGACGATCGGCGTCAGATCATCACAACGCGCGGCTGCGAGTTCGAAACTGTGCTCGATAGGATTCGATGATGAGGTCATTGCGCGATGCGATCATCACATAAAAGATCATCACATAAAAAAAAGAGCAGGGCGCCAAGCCCTGCTCCAAAAATTGTGTCGACCCTATTTGCCCCAAGAATTAGATTTGATCTTGATTGATGGGGTGACGCTGCTTGTGCGCGTCGGGCTCCTCCCGAGACTTGGACCACCAGGACACACCTCGCGGCTGGCCTGAGCCCGAATTGGTAGACCATCTTTCCAAGCTTGTCATCATTTTCGGCAACGAATGTTCAAATTTCGAGCAGTTTGCGAAATGATTGGGATGGCGCCACCGTCGGTTGCGACGTCTGCTTCAAAACACGTGGCAGAGTAATGGGATACGGCCATTGGCAAAGCGCCGTGACGCAACTGCCACGCCGCGCCGATTCCGTCGGTGGGGAAGAAACCGGCAGCGTTGCCGATCTCGACTTCCGACGCCCATGGTGGTTAGTTCCCTCCCGGATGGGTTTTGCAATGCGCCGGCGGCTGAAGAATTTTCTGCCCATAGTCCTGGTTGCCCTGCTGGCGCAGATTTTCGCGCCGATCGGGGCCTGCTGGGCGGCGAGCCTTGCCATGTCGGATCCGCTCGCGGCCGCCACGATTTGCCATGGCAATGGCGGAGCCGGGCAGGACGACCAGACCGGTCATGGCGTTCATGACTGTTGCCCGGCGTGCAGCGTGCTGCAAACCGGTGCGCCCGTCGATCATCCCGAAGTGGCGGCCCGCGCCATTGAACGTGTCCCGAGTCGCATCGCTTGGCTCGATTTCGCCGGCGAATTCGATGGTTCGCGGGCAGGTCTCGCCGCGCAAGCGCGCGCGCCGCCGACTTTTTCCTGACGAGTAGCCGCTGCCGGTGCGTGTCCCGCGCCGGCGAGTGCCCTTGAGCAGGCCGGCCGAAGGGGCCGGTGTCAGGATTCTTCCATGTTTCGGTTTCACCCACGGGGTGGGGCAAGCGCGCTGATGCTGGGCGCGGCCCTTTCCACGATTAATTGTTGGGCAAAGGCCCAGACCGCGCTGCCGTCAGTCACGGTCGAGGCACCGCAGCCGGCGGCGCGTGCCAAGCGCGTCGCGGCCAGGCCGCACGCGCGTACCGCATCGGTCCGGCGGCCGCCCAAGCCGCGAGCCGCGCCCGCGGTGGCTGCGGCCGGCGGCGCCAAGCCGGGGGAAACGGCCGGGGCGGCGCGGGATGGTTTGAACCGGGCGCCAGCCGGCCAGACCCAGACCACCATCGACCGCAGCCAGTTCGACAACCGACCGTCGTTTTCGGTCGCCGACGTGCTGCGCGACAGCCCGGGCATCTCGATCAAGCAGGGCAACGGCCCGCGTGACTTCGGGATCTCGATCCGCGGCTCGAACGCCCGCAACGGCTTCGGCATCCGCAACCTCGTCATCTTCGACGACGGGTTCCCGGTCACCCAGCCCGACGGCCTGTCGCGCAGCGACCTGATCGATCCGCATGCCTATGGCGCGATCGACGTGGTCCGCGGGCCATCGTCGGCGCTGTACGGCAATTACGCGACCGGCGGCGCCTTGAACTTCCGGACCCGGCCGGGCGGCACCATCGACGGCGTCGAATACGGCGTCGACGGCGGCAGCTTCGGCTATCTCAACAATTATCTGGCCGCCGGCAAGAAGGTCGGCAATTTCGAGGGCTCGCTGTTCGCCAGCGACGCGCGCGGCGATGGCTATATCGGCAACAGCTGGTTCAATACCCAGACTGTCAACTTCCTCGGCACCTTGCAGGCGACGCCGGACGACCGCTTCACGTTCAAGCTGATCAACAACGATCTGACGGCGCGCCTGCCGATCCGCTCGTCGCTCAACCAGTTCTACCAGAACCCGTTCCAGCAGGGCTGCGCGACCGGCGCCACGGCGGCACCTGGCTGCGGAACCGTCTCCCTGTTCAACAACGGCTTCAACGGAACCAAATCCACCGAGACTGCGGTGCAAGCCGGCCTCGGCCGCGATGACCGCCGGACGATCGTTGGCGGCCGCTGGGAGCACGATTTCGACAACACGACGACGTGGCGCAACCAGTTCGTGTTCGACGACAGGAACATCAATCAGCCGACGGGATCGACCAGCGCGCTGGGTGACTATCCTTCGTACAATTTCATGAGCGATTTGACCAAGCGCGGCGAATTGCTTGGGATGGATTCGACCACGATGGTCGGCGGTTGGTACAACACCCTCACGACGACCGGCACGACCTGGAACGTTTCGCCTGCGGGCAATGCGACACTCGGACTGCCACAGAGCAGCCTGTATCAATCGACAACCAATTATGGCGTCCGGGCGCGGGAAGAGATCAAGCTGATTCCGACGGTGACGGCGATCGCCGGGATCGGCTGGGAAACGACCACGCTGAACGGTGTCAACACCGCGCTGTCCTATCCGGTCATCAACAATCCCGCAATCGTGGGAGCCACCGTGACGAAAGCGGCGCCTGTGTTCACCAATACCGCGCCGGAGTTCGCGCTGATCTACAAGCCGGACAATGAATGGCAACTACGCGCTCGCGTGGCGACCGGCTACGGTACGCCGCAAGTCAGCAATCTGTTCGTTCTGCCGAGTGGGTTATCGGGCAACAACACGTCGCTCAAGACCCAGACCAACCTCGGCTACGACCTCGGCGCGGACTGGTCCCCCAACAAGAGCGTGAAGGTCAGCGCCACCGCCTTCTACGAGTTCTTCAACAATGAGCTTGTTTCTCAGGCGACGCCGGTGGCGGGCGTTACATACACCTTCAATGCACCGCGCTCGGAGCATCGCGGCGTCGAACTTGCCGCCCAATGGGCCTTTTACCAGGGATGGCAGTTCACGGCGGCCTACACCTATCTGGACGAGGTATATACCGACTACACGGAAAGCATCAGCGGCTTCACATTCAATCGGGTCGGCAACAAGATTCCCGGCATTTCGCCAAATGAGCTGACGACGCGTTTGGGCTACGACCAAATGTCGGGGCCGTTCCTGGGACTCGGCGGGTTCGTCGAAGTCCAGTGGAAGGATGGCTTCTACATGGACAACGCCAATCTGCTGCGGGCGCCGGGTTACGAACTGGTCAATCTCAACGTTCACTACACGACAGGTCTGATCTCCGACTATTTCAAGTCGCTGAATCTGTATCTCGAGGTGCGGAACGTGTTCGACCGAACCTACATCGCCTCCGCGAACAATATCGCCAACTCGGTGACGGCGGCGGGCGTTCAAAATCCCGCGAGCATACTGGCGAACACCACCGGCTCGATCTATGCCGGATCGCCGCGGGCGTTTGTCGCGGGCATGAAGATCGCGTTCAAATGAGGAGCGCATCGATGACGTCTCGCAGACCTGCCGTTCGGATCGCGCTGGCGATGCTGCTGCTCGGGACCTTGCCCGATCCGGCCAGGGCGCAGATGAGTCACCAGCACGCCTCGGAAGCGGCGTGCGAGGAAACCATCCTGCGTTGCGCGAGCAAGGTCACTCCGGCGTTCGGGCCGGACGGGACGTTGTGGCTGGCCTGGATGGCCGGAGGTCAGATATCGGTCGCGAGCTCGAAGGATCGGGGCAAGAGCTTTTCCGCGCCGGTGCAGGTGACGCGGGACCGGCTCAATTTGGATTGGGGCCCGGATGCGCGCCCGAAGCTTGCGATCGACGCCAGGGGAGACATCGCGCTGGCGTTCTCGATCTTTCGCGATCAGGCCTTCAACGGCCAGGTGCTGACCTCGCGTTCGACCGATGGCGGGCGCACTTTCGATCCGCCGAAGCCGATCACCGCAAACAATGAGAGCCAGCGCTTCGAGGCGATCGGCTTCGATCCCGCCGGCACGGTGTTCGCGGTCTGGCTCGACAAGCGCAACCGTGTGCCGGCGCAACAGCGGGGCGAGAAGTATGACGGTGCCGGATTGTTCTTCGCGTCGTCGAAGGACGATGGCGCGACCTATTCCGACGCGCGGCTGGCGGCCGACAATACCTGCGAGTGCTGCCGTCTCGCCCTGGCGTTCGATGGCGCAGGCCGTCCGGTGGTGGTGTTTCGAAACATCTTCGAAGGCGGTGTGCGCGACCATGCGATCGTGACATTTACCGATCTGGCCACGCCCGGCGAACTGCATCGGGTGAGCCGCGACGACTGGCAGATCGCGGCCTGTCCGCATCATGGGCCGAGCCTGACCATTTCGCGTGAAGGCACCTATCATGTGACCTGGTACACCAACGGCAAGGCGCGCAAGGGATTGTTCTACGCGCGGTCGCGCGATGGCGGCAAAACCTTCTCCGATCCGCTTCCGATCGGGCAACCGAACCGGAGCCCGTCGCGGCCGCAGATCATCGCAGGCCCGCAGGGGCTGGTGATGGCGTGGAAGGAGTTCGACGGCCAGAAGACCTCGATCAATCTGATGATGTCGCACGACGACGGAGCGAGCTGGTCGAAACCCGCCGTCATTGCTGACACCAGCGACAGTTCCGATCATCCGCTGCTCGTGACCGATGGCCGGCAGACCTATTTGTCGTGGATGACGAAGGCGGACGGTTATCATTTTCAAGCGATCGAGGGCGAACCATGAAGCGCCGCTTCCTCGCGACCCTGATCCTGCTCGCAACGCTGTCGCCCGGGCTGGCGGTGGACGCGGGCGCACCCAAGCCGTTCGAACGCGGCAGCTGGCAGAAGCTGCTGCATGCGCATGCCGGGCATCCGACCCTGGTGCATTTCTGGGGCGTCACCTGCGGACCCTGCAAGGTCGAGTTGCCGCAGCTTGGCCAGTTCATGAAGGATCATCCCGGGATCGACGTCGTGACGATCAGCGCCGACCTGGTGCCGAACCTGCCGGAGGCGACCCGATCGATGCTGGCTAGCGCAGGGCTGGCATCAGCCGAGAACTGGATGTTCGGCGACGGCTTCGCCGAGCGGTTGCGCTTCGAGATCGATCCGGCCTGGCAAGGCGATATCCCGCGAACCATGCTGATTGCCCGTGATGGGACCATCACGACGATCGAAGGGTCGGCCGAAATGGCCGATCTGAACAAATGGTCTGAAGCCCAGGCCGCAGCAATCCGATGACACGACGACTTCAACCTGAAAGGACCCCGTCGCCATGAAGACGCTCTCCCGTATCCTTGCTTTCGCAGCGCTGGCCGCTGTCATGTCCACCTCCGCGCGTGCCGAGGACGTCAAGGCCGGTGACCTCGTGATCACGCAGGCCTGGACGCGCGCCACGCCGAACGGTGCCAAGATCGGCGGCGGCTATCTGACGATCGAGAACAAGGGCACGACACCGGATCGGCTGGTGTCAGGCTCCGCCGATGTCGCCGGCAAGGTCGAGGTCCACGAGATGTCGATGGACAATGGCGTGATGAAGATGCGCGCGCTCGACAAGGGCCTGACCATCGAGCCCGGCAAGACCGTGAAGCTCGCACCCGGCGGCTATCATCTGATGATGTTCGACCTGAAGAACCCGCTGAAGCAGGGCGACAAGGTGCCGGTGACGCTGGAGTTCGAGAAGGCCGGCAAGGTCTCGGTTTCGCTCGATGTGCAGGCGGTCGGCGCGCAGGCGCCGGGTGGCGATCATTCCGGCCATGGCGACCATTCCGGTCACATGGACATGAAGAAGATGTGAGGCGGCCATGCGGTCATCGACGCTCCTCATTGTCACGGCCGCGCTGTTCGCAGCGCGGCCGGCGATCGCGCATGTCACGCTCGAGGCAAAGCAGACGACGGTCGGCTCGTACTACAAGGCGGTGTTCGCCGTGCCGCATGGCTGCGCGGGATCGGCGACGGTCAAGCTTCGCGTGCAGATTCCGGAGGGCGTGATCGGGGTGAAGCCGATGCCGAAGCCGGGCTGGACGCTCGATATCGTCACCGGCAAATACGCCACGCAGTACGACTATCACGGTGCCAAGCTCTCCGAGGGCGTGAAGGAAGTGGCCTGGAGCGGCGGCAAGCTCTCGGACCAGAACTACGATGAGTTCGTGATGCAGACGTTCCTCACCGATACGCTGAAGCCGAACACCGTGCTGTATTTTCCCGTGGTGCAGGAATGCGAACAGGGCGTGAGCCGCTGGATCGATATTCCGGCCGACGGGCAGGGCGGCGGCCACGACCATGGCAGCAAGACGCCGGCGCCCGGTGTCAAACTGCTGCCGAAGTCCTGAAGCCGTGCGGCTGGTCGCAAGTCTTGTCAGAGCAAGTCTCGTCGCGTTGCTGCTGGCGCTGTGGCTTGCGACCTCGGCTCATGCCCATGCCGTCCTGATCGGCGCCGAGCCGGCGGACGGCAGCGTGCTGGCGGAAGCACCGAAAATGCTGGTGCTCCGCTTCAACGAAGCGGTGGCGCCGACGGCGGTCAGCCTGCTCGACGCCGCCGGCAAGCCGCGTGACGTCGCGTTCCGCGCCCTCGATCAATCGGTGATGGTCACGCTGCCGTCGGACCTGCCGCAGGGGACGCAGGTGGTGAGCTATCGCGTCGTATCGCAGGACGGCCATCCGGTGGCGGGTTCGCTGCTGTTCTCGATCGGGGTCGTCACCGGCTCGGCGGCGCCATCCGGCGACGGCGTGCTCCACGCGCTGATCTGGCTGGCACGGCTCGGGCTCTATCTGGGCCTGTTCGCCGGCGTCGGCGGCGTGTTCTTTGCCGCGTGGATCGGGCAGGGGCCGGCCGGCGGACCGCTGATCATGTGGTCGTTGGCGATCGGCCTGGTCGGTGCGGTCAGCTCGCTTGGCCTGCAAGGTGTCGACCTGCTGAACCTGCCAATCACGGGAATCCTGACCTGGGCGGCATGGGCTAGTGCCGCCGGCACCAGCCTGTTTCCGGCCCTGCTGCTGGCAATCGGCGCGATGTTGACCGCGGCGGTCGTCTGGCGCAGCCCGTCATTCCGTGTGGCCCTTGTCGGCACCGCTGTCGCAATGATCTGCGTCGGCTTGTCGCTTGCGGTCAGCGGCCATGCCGCGACGGCTTCGCCACAATGGTTGACCCGCACGGCGCTGTTCAGCCATGGCGTTGGCTTGGCGTTCTGGATGGGTGCGCTCGCGCCACTGGCGGTGCTGGCCTGGCAGCGCAAGGACTCGCTGTTGCCGGTGCTGACGCGCTTTTCGATATTCGCGGTGCCGGTGGTGGCGTTGATCGCCCTGTCGGGCCTCGCGCTCGCCGTCGTCCAGCTCGAGAGTTTCGGCGCGCTGTTCGACACCGGATATGGCAACGTCCTGCTGGCCAAGCTTGCGCTGGTGTCGCTGCTGCTGGCGCTTGCCGCGCTGAACCGGCTGGTGTTCACGCCCGCCATCGCGCGCGATTTGCATCGCACGCGACCGCTACAGCGCTCGATCGCGCTCGAATTCGTGCTGATGATCGGCATCCTTGGCCTCGTCGCATTATGGCGCTTTACGCCGCCGCCGCGCGTGTTGGCGATGTCGACCGACGTTCCGCTCGCGGTCCACATCCACACCGATGCGGCGATGTTCCAGGTGCTGATCGCGCCGGGCAAGGTCGGGCAGAACGACTTCGTGCTGCAATTGATGAACGGCGATGCCAGCCCGTTCGCAGCCAAGGAGGCGACGTTGACGCTGAGCCTGCCGGATCGCGGCGTCGAGCCGATGGAACGCAGTGCCGCACTCGGCCCCGATGGCTATTGGCACGTGAAGAAGGTGCCGCTGCCGGTCCCCGGCCGCTGGCACATGCAGATCGATGCCCTGGTGACCGATTTCACGAAAGTGACACTGGAAGACGATTTCGAGGTCAGATGAGGCCGGTGTCCGCGCGCTGGGGACATCGGTGGGACGCAATTCGATCAAATGGCCGAAATTCGCCTGATTTGAAGGGTTTTTGACCTGAGGCGGCCTTGTGTTTTCACAGCCGATCCGGTTTCACTGCAACTCTTCCCACGCTTTCCTGATTCCCGAGTAATGCCATGCGATTATCGCGGTTTTTCCTGCCCATCCTGAAAGAAAATCCGAAAGAGGCGGAGATCGTCTCGCATCGGCTGATGCTGCGTGCGGGCATGATGCGGCAGGAGGCGGCCGGCATCTATGCCTGGCTGCCGCTCGGCTTCCGGGTGCTGAAGAAGATCGAGCAGATCGTCCGCGAGGAGCAGGACCGCGCCGGCGCGCTCGAGCTGTTGATGCCGACGTTGCAGCTTGCCGATCTCTGGCGTGAAAGCGGTCGTTACGATGCCTATGGCCCGGAGATGCTGCGCATCCTCGATCGCCACAAGCGCGAGCTGCTGTACGGACCGACCAACGAGGAAATGATCACGGAGATCTTCCGCTCCTACATCAAGTCCTACAAGAACCTGCCGCTCAACCTCTACCACATCCAGTGGAAGTTCCGTGACGAGCAGCGTCCGCGCTTCGGCGTGATGCGCGGTCGCGAATTCCTGATGAAGGACGCCTATTCGTTCGACCTCGACGAGGCCGGCGCGCGGCGTTCCTACAACAAGATGTTCGTGGCTTACTTGCGCACCTTCGCGCGGATGGGCCTGAAGGCGATCCCGATGCGGGCCGAGACCGGGCCGATCGGCGGCGATCTCAGCCACGAATTCATCGTGCTCGCGGAGACCGGCGAGTCCGGCGTCTTCATCAACCGCGACGTGCTGGACCTGCCGGTGCCGGGCGAGGACGTCGATTACAACGGTGACCTCACGCCGATCATCAAGCAATGGACCTCGGTCTATGCTGCGACCGAGGACGTCCACGAGGCGGCGCGCTTCGAGCAGGAGGTGCCTGAAGCGAAGCGACTCAACACCCGCGGCATCGAGGTCGGCCAGATCTTCTATTTCGGTACCAAATATTCCGACGTCATGAAGGCGATGGTGGCCGGTCCCGATGGCGTCGACGTGCCGATCCATGGCGGCTCCTACGGCGTCGGCGTGTCGCGTCTGGTCGGCGCGATCATCGAGGCCTGTCACGATGACGCCGGCATCAAATGGCCCGAGGCGGTCGCGCCGTTCCGCGCCGCGATCCTCAACCTCAAGCAAGGTGATGCCGCGGTCGACGGCGCCTGCGAACAGCTTTACCGCGATCTTCTCGCCAAGGGCGTCGACGTGCTCTACGACGACACCGATCAGCGTGCCGGCGCCAAGTTCGCCGCGGCCGATCTGATCGGCATCCCCTGGCAGATTCTGGTCGGGCCGAAGGGGCTCGCGGAGGGCAAGGTCGAGGTGAAGCGCCGCAGCGACGGTTCACGCGACAATATGAGCCCGGCCGACGTCGTCGCGAAGCTCGCGGGTTAAAGTTTATTCACGCCGCGTGATCGGCGGGGTAATCCGGCCACATTTGGCCCGAATCATGGGATTATCGAGAGATGGATGAGACCATGAACGAGCCAGTCCGTACCCCGCCTTTTGCGCCATTCGAATGGCTGCTGTCCGGACGCTATTTGCGCGCGCGCCGCAAGGAAGGATTCATCTCGGTCATCGCCGGCTTTTCGTTCCTCGGCATCATGCTCGGCGTCGCCACGCTGATCGTGGTGATGGCGGTCATGAACGGCTTCCGCAAGGAACTGCTGGACAAGATCCTCGGCCTTAACGGGCACCTTCTGGTGCAGCCGCTGGAATCGCCGCTGACCGACTGGAAGGACGTCGCCGACCGCATCAGCCAGGTCCAGGGCATTCGGCTCGCGGCGCCGGTCGTGGACGGGCAGGGGCTCGGATCCTCGCCGTTCAACGCCGCCGGCGTCTTCATCCGCGGCATCCGGGCCGACGACCTCAACAACCTGACCTCGATCGCCAAGAACATCAAGCAGGGCACGCTCGAGGGGTTCGACGAGGGGCAGGGCGTGGCGATCGGCCGGCGTCTTGCCGATCAGCTCTCGCTGCATGCCGGTGACATGATCACGCTGGTCTCGCCGAAGGGCGCGGTGACGCCGATGGGCACCACGCCGCGCATCAAGCCCTACCGGATATCGGCGGTGTTCGAGATCGGCATGTCGGAATACGATTCGACCTTCGTGTTCATGCCGCTGGCCGAAGCGCAGGCCTATTTCAACCGCAACAACGATGTGTCCTCGATCGAGGTGTTCACCACCAATCCGGACAAGATCGACACCTATCGCAAGCTGGTGACGGAGGCGGCCGGGCGGCCGGTCTTCCTGGTCGACTGGCGACAGCGCAACTCGACCTTCTTCAACGCGCTGCAAGTCGAGCGCAATGTGATGTTCCTGATCCTGACCATGATCGTGCTGGTCGCGGCGCTCAACATCGTCTCGGGGCTGATCATGCTGGTGAAGGACAAGGGCCAGGACATCGCGATCCTGCGCACCATGGGCGCCTCGCAAGGCTCGATCATGCGGATATTCCTGATCACCGGCGCCTCGATCGGCGTGGTCGGAACGCTGACCGGCTTTGCGGTCGGCATGCTGATCTGCCTGAACATCGAATCGATCCGGCAATTCCTGTCATATCTGACCAACACCGAGCTGTTCTCGCCCGAGTTGTATTTCCTCTCGAAACTGCCGGCCGAGGTCGACTTCGGCGAGACGCTCGCCGTCTTGATCATGGCGCTGACGCTGTCCTTCCTGGCGACGCTCTACCCGTCGTGGCGTGCCGCGCGCCTCGATCCGGTCGATGCGCTCCGGTACGAGTGAGGCGCACGCATGGCTGAGGGGGCTGAAGACGTACCGGTCGTCTATCTTCATGATATCAAGCGGGAATACCGGCAGGGCGAAGCGACGCTGACGGTCCTCAACGGCGCCAAGCTGGCGCTGTGGCCGGGTCAGTCGGTGGCGCTGGTGGCGCCGTCGGGATCAGGCAAGTCGACATTGCTGCACATCGCGGGCCTGCTGGAGAGCCCCGATGATGGCGAGGTCTACGTCTCCGGCACGCCGACCTCGCAGATGTCCGACGTCGACCGCACGCAGATTCGCCGTTCCGATATCGGCTTCGTCTATCAGTCGCACCGGCTGCTGCCGGAGTTCTCGGCGCTCGAGAACGTCATGCTGCCGCAGATGATTCGCGGGCTGAAGCGCTCCGAGACCGTGAAACGGTCGACCGAGATCCTGTCCTATCTCGGGCTCGCTGACCGCATCACCCATCGTCCGGCCGAGCTCTCCGGCGGCGAGCAGCAGCGCGTGGCGATCGCGCGCGCGGTTGCCAACGCCCCAAGGGTGCTGCTCGCGGACGAGCCGACCGGCAATCTCGATCCCGGCACCGCCGATCACGTCTTCAACGCGTTGATGCAACTCGTCAAAGCGACCCGGGTCGCGATGCTGATCGCGACCCACAATCTCGATCTCGCCGCGCGGATGGATCGCCGGGTCTCGCTTGCGAACGGGCAGATCGTCGAGCTCGAATAGAGCGTTGTCGAGTGAAGCCGGCCCGGCTGCTCACAGCCTGGTCTCAATAGGCCCGGTGCGATCGTTTGCCGGACGCGTGCGGCCGCCGATCGAGCGGCGGCCCCGCGTAATAGGGATTGTTGATGCACACCGCGGACAGGCCGGATGCCGAGGCCTGGCACTGCGCCAGCGACGTGTAGCCGCAGTCGGTATCCTCGCCGCCCCATCGATAGTTGGTTTTGCAGACCGGCGAGGTCGAATCGTATTTCTGCGCGGTTGCCGGCGTGCTTGCGACGGTGCCGACAGCGAGCAAGGCCAGAATCAGGAAGCGCATCGGAATCTCCGGTCAATCAGCCGTCCGCGAGGACGCGCCGACGTCGCGCCAGTAGGCGACGCAACCGAATATGCATCAACTCACATTCGCGTCGGCGTTGCCTGCAATTTGGTTGTCTGCAACTCGCTGTGTCAGTGGATGAACAGGTCGAAGAAGCTGTCGCCACGCTCCCGCGCGCGCGTGTGAAGATAGGAGCGCGGATCGTTGTCGCCGGCATAATATGGGTTGGCGACGCAGGTCTGCCCGATGCCCGACGCGGTGGCCATACACGCCTGATAGGACGGGTACGAGCAGGTGCTGAGACCAGGGTAGCGGTCGCCCTGAATGCAGAACGGGTAACGCACGCCGACCGCATGCGCGGGCGCCGCGCCGAGCCCGGCGAGTGCGGCGACAGACGCCGCAGCGAGAATCATCGTCCGCATGTGCATTCCTTTGGCTCGCGAAAATTTCAGTCCCGGTGAGGATCCAAATCGGACAAGCGGGTTCCGGTCAACTCGATCTTTCGCGCAACTGTGCACGCAGATTTGAATTGTGAAAATTGTGCGGCGGCTATGTGGCAAAAGTTCCAAGAAGTGCCCGTAATACAGTATTAACTTCAAATTTGAGCGAAGTCGTTTGGGCCCTCCTGTTGCAGCGAAGTTACAGCAATTCCGATGAGGGCTGCTATGACGGTGTCTCGCGGCCTTGGGGGCCTGTAGAAAAAGTTGGAACGGGAAAAATGAAGAAGATTTTGCTTGTCACCGCCAGCATGATTGCGCTCAGCGCGACGGCTGCTTCCGCGGCTGACCTCGCGGCTCGCCCTTACACCAAGGCTCCGCCGCCCATGGTTGCCGCTGTTTATGACTGGACCGGCTTCTACATCGGTATCAACGGTGGTTGGGGCCAGAGCCACGACAACCGTGGCATCGCCGGTGTCGGCGGCGTTGGCAGCTACGACGCCAACGGTGGAACCGTCGGTGGTCAGGTTGGCTACCGCTGGCAGGCTGGCGGCTGGGTGTTCGGTCTGGAAGCTCAGGGCAACTGGGCTGACTTCTCGGGCAGCACCGGCAACATCGTCGTCCCGGGCGGCACCGTTCGCTCGAAGACCGATGCGTTCGGCCTGTTCACCGGTCAGATCGGCTACGCCTGGAACAACGTCCTGCTGTACGCCAAGGGCGGTGCTGCGGTCACCGATCGCAACTACCAGTTCCTGGCGCCCGGTGGTGGTCTGGCTTCGCAGACCGGCTACGACACCCGTTGGAGCCCGACCGTTGGTGTTGGCCTCGAATTCGCATTCTCGCAGGGCTGGTCGCTCGGCGTCGAATACAACCACATCTTCGAGGACAGCCACGGTGCAACGTTCGTGACCCCGACCGGCGTCGCGGTTCCCGGCTTCTACACCGGTGGCGACACCGACATGGTCCTCGGCCGTCTGAACTACAAGTTCGGTGGCCCGATCATCGCGCGTTACTGATCGCTCGCTTAATTCAAGCGACATCGAAAACCCCGGGCTTCGGCCCGGGGTTTTTTGTTGCCGGCACGGATTGACCATCGTTCTCGATCGCTGCGGATCCAACGCGGCCCAGAGACCCCAACCAACTGCGGTGTTCTCGCTGCAATCCGGGAATGGGACCTCTGCCGGGCGCGCTGCCAACTCCTGCCATGATTAACCAAGGGATTCCTTTCGGGGACAGTTTCCAAACTGCTCCACCACCGTCGCTTGACTCCTAGAACAAAAAAGGAACAATGTTCTGCATACGTTCCAGTTCAGGGAGAGCGGCCATGTTGAAGATTTTCGTGCAGGAAGCTGCGGCGCTGGCATCGATCACGCTGTTCGTCGGGATGATCGCGGTATGGGCCCAGCTGATCACCCAGTTCTGAAATTTCCCCGCGAGGGTAGGGGCATGGCTGGCCCCTGGCGACCCTCGAATGCCCGCTGGGGAAAACCGGGACGACCTGCCACCACGCCGCGTTCGGCGTGGACTTGGCGGGGTCCAGGCGCCACGATGGGGCGCGAGTCGGGCCTGACGCTTTCGCGCTCCGGCTTTGGCACTCGCGCCATCCCTGCCTCAAGAGACCCCGTAAGCAGCCATGCCGAATGCCGGATTCGTTCATCTTCACGTCCATTCCGCCTATTCGCTGCTGAAGGGCTCGATCAAGATCGCCAAGCTCGGCGAGCTTGCGAAGGCCGACCGCCAACCGGCGCTGGCGCTGACCGACACCGACAACATGTTCGGGGCGCTGGAATTCTCCGACAAGATGGCCGGCTACGGCATCCAACCGATCGTCGGCTGTGAGGTTGCGGTCGATTTCGGCGACGTCGACCCCAACACGCGAAGCATCCTGGCGACCACCGGACCGACGCGAATCGTGCTGCTGGCGGCACGCGAGCGCGGCTACCAGAACCTGATGCGGCTGAACTCGCGGGCGTTCCTGGAGACGCCGGTGAACCAGACACCGCACATCAAGCTCGACTGGCTCACCGACGCCGCCGAGGATCTGATCGCGCTGACCGGCGGTCCGGACGGGCCGATCGCGCTGGCGCTGCGTGCCGAGCAGGCAGCGCTGGCGACCACCCGTTGCGAACGACTGGCCAGCCTGTTCGGCGACCGCCTCTATGTCGAATTGCAGCGCCATGGCATCGACAAGGAGCGCCGCACCGAGGGCGGGCTGATCGATCTCGCCTATGCGAAGGGCCTGCCGCTGGTGGCGACCAACGAGCCGTATTTCGCCAGCAGCGACGACTACGAATCGCATGACGCACTGCTGTGCATCGCCGGCGGCCATCTGATTGCCGAGACCAACCGCGAGCAATTGACCCCGGATCACCGCTTCAAGACCCGCGCCGAAATGGCGGTGCTGTTCGCCGACATCCCGGAGGCGTTGGCCTCGACGGTCGAGATCGCCGAACGTTGCTCGTTCCGGCCGAAGACCCGCAAGCCGATTCTGCCGTTCTTCACCGTCGGTGCCGCCGCCAGCGCAGATGCCGCCGCCGACGAGGCCGCCGAGCTGAAGCGCCAGGCCGAGGAGGGCCTCGTGAATCGCCTGCGGGTGCACGGTCTCTCGCCGGGCATGACCGAAGAGGACTACAGCAAGCGACTCGCCTTCGAGCTCGACGTCATCACCCGCATGAAATACGCGGGCTACTTCCTGATCGTGTCGGACTTCATCAAATGGGCGAAGGCGCAGGGCATCCCGGTCGGACCGGGCCGCGGCTCCGGCGCGGGCTCGCTGGTCGCCTGGGTGCTGACCATCACCGACCTCGACCCGATGCGATTCGCGCTGCTGTTCGAGCGCTTCCTCAATCCGGAACGCGTCTCGATGCCGGATTTCGACATCGACTTCTGCCAGGACCGCCGCGGCGAGGTGATCCAGTACGTGCAGGAGCGCTACGGCCGCGACCAGGTGGCGCAGATCATTACCTTCGGTACGTTGCAGGCGCGCGGCGTGCTGCGCGACGTCGGGCGCGTGTTGCAGATGCCGTACGGGCAGGTCGACAAGCTGACCAAGCTGGTGCCGCAGAATCCCGCGGCTCCCGTGACCTTGGCGCAGGCGATCGAGGGCGAGCCCAAGCTGCAAGCGTTCCGCGACGAGGACCCGGTGGTGGCGCGCGCCTTCGACATCGCGCAGCGCCTCGAAGGTCTCACGCGGCACGCCTCGACCCACGCCGCGGGTATCGTGATCGGCGACCGGCCGCTGAGCGAGCTGGTGCCGATGTATCGCGATCCGAAATCCGACATGCCGGTCACCCAGTTCAACATGAAATGGGTCGAGCCCGCGGGTCTCGTGAAGTTCGACTTCCTTGGCCTCAAGACGCTGACGGTGCTCGACGTCGCGGTGAAGCTGCTCAAGCAGCGCGACGTTGATGTCGACCTCGCCACGCTGCCGATCGACGATGCGGCGAGCTACCAGATGCTGGCGCGGGGCGATGTGGTCGGCGTGTTCCAGGTGGAAAGCCAGGGCATGCGGCGCGCGCTGATCGACATGCGGCCGGACCGCTTCGAGGACATCATCGCGCTGGTGGCGCTGTATCGCCCGGGTCCGATGGCCAACATCCCGACCTATTGCGCGCGCAAGCACGGCGACGAGGAATCGGAATATCTGCATCCGATCCTGGAGCCGATCCTGAAGGAGACGTTCGGCGTCATCATCTATCAGGAACAGGTGATGCAGATCGCGCAGCAGATGGCAGGCTATTCGCTCGGCCAGGCCGACCTGCTGCGCCGCGCGATGGGCAAGAAGATCCGCGCCGAGATGGACAAGCAGCGCGACATCTTCGTCGCCGGCGCGATGAAGAACGGCGTAGCGAAGGGCCAGGCGGAGACGATCTTCGAACTGCTCGCCAAGTTCGCCGACTACGGCTTCAACAAGAGCCACGCGGCGGCCTATGCCCTGGTGTCGTACCACACCGCCTACATGAAGGCGCATTATCCGGTCGAGTTCCTCGCAGCGTCGATGACGCTCGAACTCAACAACACCGACAAGCTGTCCGAATTCCGCTCCGAGGCGCAGCGGCTCGGCATCAAGGTCGAGGCGCCCAACATCAATCGTTCCGGCGCCACCTTCGAGGTCAGCGACAATACGATCTACTACGCGCTCGCGGCGCTGAAGGGCGTCGGCATCCAGGCCGTCGAGCAGATCATCGAGGAGCGCAACAAGAAGGGCGCTTTCACCTCGCTGGCCGACTTCGCTGCGCGGGTCAGCCCGCGCGCCGTCAACAAGCGGATCATCGAGAGTCTCGCGGCGGCTGGCGCGTTCGACACGCTCGATCCGAATCGCGCGCGCGTGTTCGCTGGCGCCGATTCGATCCTCGCGGCGTGCCAGCGCAGCCACGAGGCGGCCACGTCAGGCCAGAACGACATGTTCGGCAGCGCGCCGGATGCGCCCAGCATCATGCTGCCGCAGGTCGAGCCGTGGCTGCCGGCGGACCGCCTGCGACGCGAATATGACGCGATCGGCTTCTTCCTGTCGGGCCATCCGCTCGACGACTACGCCACCGCGCTGAAACGGCTGCGGGTGCAATCCTGGGCGGAATTCTCGCGCGCGGTGAAGACCGGCGCGACCGCGGGCAAGGTCGCGGCAACCGTGGTGTCGCGCATGGAGCGGCGCACCAAGACCGGCAACAAGATGGGCATCATGGGCCTGTCCGACCCGACCGGCCATTTCGAGGCCGTATTGTTCTCCGAAGGGCTCGCGCAGTACCGCGACGTGCTCGAGCCGGGCGCCGCCGTGCTGCTGCAACTCGGCGCCGAATTGCAGGGCGAGGACGTGCGGGCGAGGGTGCTGCACGCCGAACCGCTGGATCACGCCGCCGCCAAGACCCAGAAGGGGCTGCGCATCTTCGTGCGCGACACCAAGCCGCTGGAGTCGATCGCCCGCCGGCTCAACATGCCGGATGCCGCACCCGCGCCGGGTGGCGCCGCAAGGCCGCCGGCGGCCAAGTCCGCACCGGCAGCCGCGCCGCCGGCAGGTGCAGCCGACGGCGACGTCTCGCTGGTGATGATGCTCGACCTCGAGACCGAGGTGGAGATGAAGCTGCCCGGCCGCTACAAGGTCTCGCCGCAGATCGCCGGCGCAATCAAGGCGGTCGCCGGCGTGGTCGACGTGCAGACGCTGTAGGTTGCCAGCTCCTTTGCATGGGGTTGTTTTTCGATATTTTGGCCGCGCTCGCCCGCGCTAGCCCTTGGGCCGCCAAACAGGGCCGTTTCGGCTCGATTTGGGCCTATCCGGCCGGCGTAACCGGCCGTATTTCCTTGCTTCTGGCGCAAATCGCGCTATATACCGCGCCATCTCACACGGAAACATGGCTCAAAAGGCCGTCCGGTGGCAGCCGGGCCATAAGGCTCGTCTGCTCACACGTTTCCGGAGGAACCAACCGGAGAATTATCACTATGTCGCTGCCCGATTTTTCTATGCGTCAGTTGCTTGAAGCTGGCGTTCATTTTGGCCACCAGGCCCACCGCTGGAACCCGAAGATGCAGGATTACATCTTCGGCGCCCGCAACAACATCCACATCATCGACCTCGCGCAGACCGTGCCGATGCTGCACCGTGCCCTTCAGGCGGTCAGCGATACCGTCGCCAAGGGCGGCCGCATCCTGTTCGTCGGCACCAAGCGTTCGGCGCAGGACGGCGTCGCCGACGCTGCCAAGCGTTCGGCGCAGTATTTCGTCAATTCGCGCTGGCTCGGCGGCACGCTGACCAACTGGAAGACGATCTCGGCCTCGATCAAGCGCCTGCGTCACCTCGACGACGTGCTGTCGTCCGGCGAAGCCAATTCCTACACCAAGAAGGAGCGGCTGACGCTGCAACGCGAGCGCGACAAGCTCGACCGTTCGCTCGGTGGCATCAAGGACATGGGCGGTCTTCCCGACATGATCTTCGTGATCGACACCAACAAGGAAGACATCGCGATCCAGGAAGCCCAGCGGCTCAACATCCCGGTCGCCGCGATCGTCGACACCAATTCGGACCCGAAGGGCATCACCTATGTGGTGCCGGGCAATGACGACGCCGGCCGCGCGATCTCGCTGTATTGCGACCTCGTCGCGCGCGCCGCCATCGATGGCATCTCCCGCGCCCAGGGTGATTCCGGCATCGATATCGGTGCCTCGGCCGCGCCCGTGCAGGAAGACCTCCCGGCGGCCGCGCCGTCCGGCTTCCAGGGGCTCGCCGGTCCTCGTGGCACCGCCGACAACCTCAAGAAGCTCACCGGCGTGTCCGGTGCGATCGAGAAGAAGCTCAACGACCTCGGCGTCTTCCACTACTGGCAGCTCGCCGAGCTCGACCACGACACCGCGCACAAGATCGGCGAAGAAGTCGGTCTGCCGAGCCGTGCCGACGCCTGGGTCGCCCAGGCCAAGACGCTCGCCGAAGCGGAATAAAAGTTACGCGGTGCGGCCGGGTGTTTCCCGGCCGCCGCTTCTATTCCACGAACAACGATTTCCCTGTCGCCGACGGCGGCGCCATCGGGCGCCGCGCTTTCCGTACAGGCAAGAAGGACATTGAACGATGGCAACGATCTCCGCAGCGATGGTCAAGGAACTCCGCGAGTCGACCGGCGCGGGCATGATGGATTGCAAGGCAGCGCTGACCGAGACCGACGGCGACATGACCGCTGCGCAGGATTGGCTGCGCAAGAAGGGCCTCTCCAAGGCCGCCAAGAAGGCCGGCCGCGTCGCCGCCGAGGGCCTGATCGGCGCGCTGACCTCGGGCACCAAGGGCGTGCTGGTCGAGGTCAATTCCGAGACCGACTTCGTTGCGCGCAACGAGCAGTTCCAGGGCCTGGTCAAGATGATCGCGCAGGTCGCGCTGAAGCACGGCTCCGACGTCGAGGCCATCAAGGCCGCCAAGGTTGGCGACTTCACGGTGGAGCGCGCGATCTCGGACGCGATCGCCACCATCGGCGAGAACATGTCGCTGCGCCGCGCCGCGTCGCTCGAGGTGAGCAAGGGCGTGGTGTCGAGCTACGTCCACAACGCCGTCGTCGAGGGCGCCGGCAAGATCGGCGTGATCGTGGCGCTGGAGTCGGCCGGCAAGACCGACGAACTCGCAGTGCTCGGCCGCCAGCTCGCGATGCACGTTGCCGCCGCGAAGCCGCTGGCGCTCGACCCGGCCGGGCTCGATCCGGAGACCGTCAAGCGCGAGAAGGACGTGCTGGCCGACAAGTACCGCCAGCAGGGCAAGCCGGAGAACGTTATCGAGAAGATCGTCGATTCCGGCCTGAAGACCTACTACAAGGAGGTCTGCCTCCTCGATCAGGCCTTCATCCACGACAGCGGCAAGTCGGTTGCCCAGGCGGTGAAGGAAGCTGAGGGTAAGGTCGGCGGCCCGATCAAAATCGCCGGTTTTGTGAACTATGCTCTCGGTGAGGGAATCGAGAAGCAGGAAAGCGACTTCGCTGCCGAAGTCGCGGCCGCCAGCGGCAAGAAGTAACCGCTGACAGCGGGCGTCCGGCGTGCGCGCCGGAGGCCTGCCTGCGCGGGACAAGAAAGCGATCGCATCATGGCCGAGCCGATCTATCGTCGCGTGGTGATCAAGCTGTCCGGCGAATATCTGGCCGGCTCTCACGGCTTCGGTATCGATCAGCCGACGGTCGATCGTGTTGCCGACGACCTGATCGCGGCGCGCAAGCTCGGCGTCGAGGTCGCGGTCGTGATCGGCGGCGGCAACATCGTCCGCGGCGTCGAGGTATCCGCGCGCGGCGTTTCGCGGCCGACCGGCGACACCATGGGCATGCTTGCGACCATGATGAACTGCCTCGCGCTCGAGGCGGCGATCGAGCGCAAGGGGACACCAGCGCGGACCTTGTCGGCATTCGTGATGCCGGAGATTTCCGAGCTGTTCACCCGTAGTGCGACGCACAAATACCTCGCCGAGGGTCGTATCGTCCTGCTCGGCGGCGGAACCGGCAATCCGTTCTTCACCACCGATACCACTGCCGTGCTGCGCGCGGCCGAGATCGGCGCGCAGGCGGTGCTGAAAGCCACCAATGTCGACGGCGTCTACAGCGCCGATCCGAAGAAGGACCCCAAAGCCAAGCGCTTCGACCGACTGACCCATTCGCAGGCGATCGAGGGCGGCTACAAGGTCATGGACGCGACCGCTTTCGCGCTTGCCCGCGAGACGTCGCTGCCTATCATCGTGTTCTCGATCGCGGAGCCCGGTTCGATCGGTGCGATTCTGCGCGGATCCGGACACGGCACGGTCGTCGCCGGCTGATTGCTGCGCCTCCGGGTCCAGACTTTGGACCCGAGGGCGTCGGCAGCCGGTTTCTAATGAAAGGGAGAACGTCATGGCCGCACCTGGTTTTGACATCAACGACGTGAAGCGCCGCATGCAGGGCGCCACACAATCGCTCAAGCACGAGCTCGGCGGTCTGCGTACCGGCCGCGCCGCGGCCTCCATGCTGGAGCCGGTCCAGGTCGAGGCCTACGGCTCGCATATGCCGCTCAACCAGGTTGCGACCATCAGCGTGCCCGAGCCGCGCCTGCTGTCGGTGCAGGTCTGGGACAAGACGATGGTGAAGGCGGTCGAAAAGGCGATCGTCGATTCCAACCTCGGCCTGTCGCCGGCGACCGAAGGCCAGGTGCTGCGCCTGCGGATTCCCGAGCTCAACGAGGAGCGCCGCAAGGAGCTCGTCAAGGTCGCGCATAAATACGCGGAAGCGGCGAAAGTCGCGGTCCGCCACGTGCGCCGCGATGGCCTCGACGTAATCAAGAAGCTCGAGAAGAATCACGAGATCTCCGAGGACGATCAGGAGCGCCTGTCGAACGAGGTGCAGAAGGCGACCGACGGCATGATCGTCGAAATCGATCAGCTGCTTGCCGCCAAGGAAAAGGAAATCCTGACGGTCTGAGAAGCACCCGGGAACAGCCGATGTCGAACGCCGCCGCCCCAGCAACTGACGGACCGGATCGCTCCGGCAGTCCGTTGCATGTGGCGATCATCATGGACGGCAACGGGCGCTGGGCCGCTTCGCGCGGCCTGCCGCGCGTCGAGGGCCATCGCCGTGGCGTCGAGGCGCTCCGCCGCGTGGTCCGTGCGGCCCATGAACTTGGCATCCTCTATCTCACGATCTTCTCGTTCAGCTCGGAAAACTGGTCGCGGCCGGCGAGCGAGATCGGCGATCTGTTCGGCCTGCTGCGGCGCTTCATCCGCAACGATCTGGCGACGCTGCATCGCGACGGCGTGCGCGTGCGCGTGATCGGCGCGCGCGACGGGCTCGATCCCGACATCTGCGCGCTGCTCAGCGAGGCCGAGGAGCTGACCCGCAACAACGTCAAGCTCAACCTCGTGGTCGCCTTCAACTATGGTTCGCGGGCGGAGATCGCCGCCGCGGCGCGGCGGCTTGCGCGCGAGGTCGCCGACGGCAAGCGTGACGCCAGCTCGATCGATGCCGACACGCTCGGACAATATCTCGACGCGCCCGACATTCCGGATCCGGATCTGATCATCCGCACCAGCGGCGAGCAGCGTCTGTCGAACTTCCTGATGTGGCAGGCTGCCTATAGCGAGCTGGTGTTCGTACCGATTCACTGGCCGGATTTCGACAAAGCGGCGCTCGAAGGCGCGATCGCGGAATACGGCAAGCGCGAGCGCCGGTTCGGCGGCCTCGCCGCGAAAACCGGCTCGTGAGCGAGGGCGAAGCCGCGCCGGCGGCAGCAAGCGAACAGGGGTCGCGCAACCTCGTGATGCGCGTGGTCGCGGCGCTGGTGCTGGCGCCGCTCGCGATCGGGTTGGCCTATCTGGGTGGCGTCGCCTGGTCGCTCTTGGTGACGCTGGTGTCGGTCGGATTGTTCGCGGAATGGCTTGCGGTCACCGGACAAGGGCGTGAACTCCGCGCCATGGTGCCGGGTGTGCTCGCGCTGCTGCTCGCCGGTTTTTGCCTGATGGCCGGTCGACTGGACGCGGCCCTGGTCGTGATCGCCGTCGGTGCGGTCGTGGTGGTTCTGACTTCGGGGGCACGGCGCAATTGGGCGGTTGCCGGATTGCTCTACGCCGCCGCTGCCGAGATCGCGTCCGTGCTGCTGCGGCTCGATATGGTGAAGGGCTTTGCCGCCCTGATGTTCGTGCTGCTGATCGTGTGGGTCACCGATATCGGCGGCTATTTCGCGGGTCGCAGCATCGGCGGTCCCAAGCTTTGGGTGCGGGTCAGCCCGAAGAAGACCTGGGCGGGCGCTATCGGTGGCTTCGTGGCGAGCCTGCTCGTCGCGGCCGGCTTTGCCGTCTTCGAGATCGGCACCACCGGGCCGCTGCTGCTGCTCGGTGCCGTGTTGTCGGTGGTGTCGCAGCTCGGCGACCTGTTCGAATCCGCCGTCAAGCGCCGGTTCGGCGTGAAGGATTCGAGCCATATCATTCCCGGCCATGGCGGCCTGCTGGACCGCCTGGACGGATTTGTCGCAGCCGTCATTGTGGCGGCGATTTTCGGCTTTCTCCGCGGTGGCGCCGATGGCGTTGGGCGCGGTCTTATGGTTTGGTGATGAGATGAGCGCAGTTCCATTGCGTAACAACAAGGCCGCGGTGGCGTCAGCCGCGCGGACCGTGACCGTCCTCGGTGCCACCGGCTCGATCGGCGACAGCACGATGGATCTGCTGCGTGGCGCGCGCGACCGCTACCAGGTCGAGGCGCTGACCGCGAACAGCAATGTCGAGGCACTGGCCAAGCTTGCCAGGGAGTTCGGCGCGCGGTTCGCCGCCATTGCCGATGCCAGCAAACTTTCCGAGCTGAAGGACGCACTGGCTGGAACCCGGATCGAGTGCGGGGCCGGGGAGAGTGCCATCATCGAGGCGGCCGCACGTCCGGCCGATTGGGTCATGGCGGCGGTCAGCGGGGCGGCCGGGCTGAAGCCCGCGCTTGCCGCGGTCGATCGCGGCGCCACGGTGGCGCTCGCCAACAAGGAGTGCCTGGTCTGCGCCGGCGACATCTTCATGGAGCGGGCCAAGAAGGCCGGCGCCTGCATCCTGCCCGCGGATTCCGAGCACAATGCGCTGTTCCAGGCGCTGGGTTCCGGCAATCGGGAAGAGCTGGTGCGGGTGATCATCACCGCGTCCGGCGGACCGTTCCGCACCTGGGCGCCCGCCGACATCGAGCAGGCCACGCTGGAACAGGCGCTGAAGCATCCGAACTGGAGCATGGGCCAGAAGATCACCATCGATTCCGCATCGATGATGAACAAGGGCCTCGAGGTGATCGAGGCGTCCTATCTGTTCGCGCTGGCGCCCGACGAGATCGACGTGCTGGTGCATCCGCAGTCGATCATCCACGGCATGGTCGAGTTCTCCGACCGCTCGGTGATGGCCCAGCTCGGCACCCCGGACATGCGGATTCCAATCGCGCATTGCCTGGGCTGGCCCGAGCGTATCGTCGGCCCGTCAGCCAAGCTCGATCTTGCCAAGATCGGGCAGCTCACCTTCGAGGTCCCGGACTTCCAGCGCTTTCCGGGCCTGCGGCTCGCTTACGAGGCGTTGCGGCTCGGGCACGGCGCGACCACGGTTTACAATGCCGCGAACGAGATCGCGGTCGCAGCGTTCATCGCCGGCAAGATCAAGTTCGGCGCGATCGCGCGGCTGGTCGAGGCGACGATGAATGATTGGATCAGGTCGGGGAATCAGCCACCACTGCATTCGGCGGATGACGCGATTTCCGTTGACCATATCTCGCGAAATAAAGCTGCCGCCCTATTGCCTCAAATTGCCTTAAAGGCATCCTAGAGGGTTGGGGACGGAGCCTTTGGCTCTTGTCGAGGGGAAATCGGATGCCCGAGTTTTTTCTTCATAGTATCAATGCGTTGAGCCATGGGCTCCTCGGTTATATCGTTCCGTTTCTATTCGTCCTGACGATCGTTGTTTTCTTTCACGAGCTCGGCCACTTTCTGGTCGCGCGCTGGGCTGGCGTGAAGGTGCTGACATTCTCGCTCGGCTTCGGGCCGGAGCTCGCCGGCTTCAACGACCGGCATGGCACGCGCTGGAAGATCTCGGCCATCCCGCTTGGTGGCTACGTCAAGTTCTTCGGCGACGACAGCGAGGCATCGACGCCGTCGACCCAGACGCTGTCCACCATGACGGCGGAAGAGCGCGAGGGCAGCTTCCATCATAAGTCGGTTGGCAAGCGCACCGCCATCGTGGCCGCCGGCCCGATCGCGAACTTCATCCTCGGCGCGCTGATTTTCGCGGCGATGGCGCTGTATTACGGCAAACCGAGCACGATTGCCCGGGTCGACGGTCTGGTGGTCGAAGGTGTTGCCGCCAATGCCGGTTTCAAGGTCGGCGATGTCGTCACGGAGATCGACGGCAGTGCGATCCAGAGCTTTGCCGACATGCAACGGATCGTAGCATCGAGCGCCGGTTCAGAGCTTGGGTTCAAGGTGAAGCGGGATGGCGCGATTGTCGCGCTCAAAGCGACGCCGGCGCTCAGGGAGGTCAAGGATCCGTTCGGCAACGCGCACAAGATCGGCGTGCTCGGGATCGAGCATAAGGCTCAGGTCGGTGAGGCGACCAGCGCGCCGGTCGGCGTCCTGGAAGCCCTGAAGATCGGGGTCGAGCAGGTCTGGTACATCATTTCCAGCACGTTCAAGTTCCTCGGGTCGCTGTTCGTCGGAACCGGCAATCCCGGGGAGGTGAGCGGCGTCATTGGAATAGCAAAGCTGTCCGGGCAGGCCGCGAGCGCGGGTTTTCAGTTCGTTGTCAATCTGTGTGCCATCCTGTCGGTCTCGATCGGGCTGCTGAACCTGTTCCCGATCCCGCTTTTGGACGGCGGCCACCTGCTGTTTTACAGCGCCGAAGCGCTGCGCGGCCGTCCGCTCTCGGAGCGGACGCAGGAAGTGGGTTTCCGAATCGGACTGGGTTTGGTTCTGATGCTGATGGTGTTCGCGACGTATAACGACATCCTTAGAATCGCTGGGTCCTGAATCAGGGCTTTTCTGTGGCGTTGCCAATGGGCAACGTCTTGGAACGAAAATGGAAATGTTCAGCTCTAGTAAGTTTGCCGCCTTGGCAAATTTGGTTACAAGCTGAGCGGTAGGTTGGGAATCTGTCGGGGCGTTGGGGAACGATCCGGCATCGGTAAGATAAGGGCGCGTCGCGCATGATGTTTGGAATGCGAGTGAGGGGGGGCTTGTTCGCCGCCTTGGTCATGTTCGCCGTGCCGGTGGTCGCCACCTTGGCGACCGTAACTGTGTCTGCGCCTGCGTTTGCGCAGTCGGTCGATTCGATCACGGTGGAGGGGAACCGCCGCGTCGAGCTGGAAACCATCCGTTCCTATTTCCATGGCGGGCCGGGCGGTCGGCTGGGCCAGGCCCAGATCGACGACGGTCTGAAGGCGCTGATCGAGACCGGCCTGTTCCAGGACGTCCACATTGATCAACGGGGCGGACGCCTTGTCGTGGTCGTGGTCGAGAACCCGGTGATCGGTCGCGTCGCCTTCGAAGGCAACAAGAAGATCAAGGACGAGCAGCTCACCGCCGAAGTGCAGTCCAAGCCGCGCGGCACGTTCTCGCGCCCGATGGTGCAGTCGGACGCCCTGCGGATCGCCGAAATCTACCGCCGTTCCGGCCGTTATGACGTGCGGGTCAATCCGCAGGTCATCGAGCAGCCGAATAACCGCGTCGACCTGGTCTTCGAGATCAATGAAGGCGTGAAGACCGGTGTCCGGTCGATCGAATTCGTCGGCAACAACGCCTATTCGGCATCCCGTCTGCGCGACGTCATCAAGACCCGCGAATCGAACCTGCTGAGCTTCCTCGGCGGCAACGACGTCTACGATCCAGACCGGGTCGAGGCCGACCGCGACCTGCTGCGCCGCTTCTACCTGAAGAACGGCTATGCCGACGTTCAGGTGGTGGCCGCGCTGACCGAATACGATCCCGACAAGAAGGGCTTCCTGGTTACCTTCAAGATCGAGGAGGGCCAGCAGTACCGCGTCGCTGCCGTCAACTTCTCGTCGTCGATCGCGACGCTCAATCCCGATGCGCTGCGCTCGTATTCACGCGTCAATGTCGGCTCGCTCTACAACGCCGAGGCGCTGGAGAAGTCCGTCGAGGAGATGCAGATCGAGGCGTCCCGCCGCGGCTACGCCTTCGCGGTGGTCCGGCCGCGTGGCGACCGCAACTTCGACAACCACACGGTGTCGATCACCTTCGCGATCGACGAAGGCCCGCGCACCTATATCGAGCGCATCAACATCCGCGGCAACAGCCGCACCCGCGACTACGTGATCCGCCGCGAATTCGATATCTCGGAAGGCGACGCCTACAACCGTGCGCTGGTCGACCGCGCCGAGCGCCGGCTGAAGAACCTCGACTTCTTCAAGACGGTGAAGATCACCACCGAGCCGGGTTCCTCCAGCGATCGCGTCATCCTGATCGTCGATCTCGAAGAAAAGTCGACCGGCGACTTCTCGGTGTCGGGCGGCTATTCAACCACCGACGGCGCGCTGGCCGAAGTCAGCGTCTCCGAGCGCAATTTGCTCGGCCGCGGCCTGTTCGCGAAGGCGTCGGTGACCTACGGCCAGTACGCCCGCGGCTACTCGCTGTCGTTCGTCGAACCCTATCTGCTCGACTACCGCGTCGCGCTCGGCCTCGATCTCTATCAGCGCCAGCAACTGTCCAACAGCTACATCGCCTACGGCACCAAGACGCTGGGCTTCAGCCCGCGGCTCGGCTTCAGCCTGCGCGAAGATCTGTCGCTGCAACTGCGCTACTCGATCTATCAGCAGGAAATCACCCTGCCGTCGACGCTGAACAACTGTAACAACGTGCCGACGCTGCCGGATGGAACGCCGAATCCGGCGTTCAATCCGAGCCCGGCCTATGCAAACCTGAACGGCATCAGCCTGGTGTCGACCAATGGTCTCGGTTGCTTCTATGACGGCGAAGCCTCGCTGCCGGTCCGCAAGGAACTGGCGGGCGGCAAGACCCTCACGTCGGCGCTGGGCTATACGCTCAACTACAACACGCTCGACAACAACAAGAACCCGACCGACGGTCTGATCGTCGACTTCAAGCAGGATTTCGCCGGCGTCGGTGGCGACGTCAGCTACATCAAGAGCGCGATCGACGCGAAGTACTACACCCCGCTGGTTTCGGACATCGTCGGCGTGATTCACGCCCAGGGCGGTATCCTGAACAAGCTCGGCAGCCAGGATCTGCGCATGCTGGATCACTTCCAGATGGGCCCGAACCTGGTCCGCGGCTTCGCGCCGAACGGTATCGGTCCGCGTGACATCAATCCCTACGGCACCATGGACGCCATCGGCGGCACCAAGTATTGGGGCGTGTCGGCGGAATTGCAGATGCCGTTCTGGTTCCTGCCGAAGGAAGTCGGACTCAAGGGCGCGGTCTATGCCGACGCCGGCGGCCTGTACGACTACCAGGGCCCGACCTCGTGGGCGGCGACCGGCGAAGTCAACCAGCCCGGGTGTATCAAGCCGACGAACAATCCGCCGTCGCCGGGCACCTGCCTTGGCCTGAGCTACGACGACAGCAAGATTGTCCGTACCTCGGTCGGTGTCGGTCTGATCTGGCAGTCGCCGTTTGGTCCGCTGCGCTTCGACTATGCGATCCCGCTGACCAAGGGCGCGTATGACCGCGTGCAAGAATTCCGGTTTGGCGGCGGTACGACTTTCTAAGTCCGCTAGCCGACCGGACTGCGACGGATGGAATGGCGCAGCCGATCTTCTTCAAGAGTCCTCCTTCGTCAACGCTGGCTGAAATCGCCGCGCTGACGAAGGCGCAACTGGTCGACCCCGAGAGGGGAGCGCTTCAGATCAGGGGGCTGGCCTCGCTCGACGAGGCCGGTCCGATGCATCTCGCCTTCTTCGATAATCTCAAATATGCCGACCAGCTCGCCGCCACCAAGGCCGGCGCCTGCCTGGTCAGCCCGCGCTTCGAGGCGCAGGTGCCCAAGGGCACCGCCGTGCTGCGGGCCGCGAAACCGTTCCAGGTGTTCGTCGAACTCGCCCGCCAATGGCACGCCGACGCGCTGCGGCCGCAATCCTGGTTCGGTACCGAAGGCATCGCGCCGTCGGCGGTCATCGATCCCACCGCGCGCCTCGAGGACGGCGTCATCGTCGATCCGCTGGTCGTGATCGGCCCGCGGGTCGAGATCGGCTCGGGCACCATCATCGGGGCCGGCGCGGTGATCGGGGCCGACGTCAAGATCGGCCGCGACTGCAATGTCGGCGCCAAGACCACCATTCAGTTCGCGCTGATCGGCAACAACGTGCTGATCCACCCCGGCTGCAATATCGGCCAGGACGGCTACGGCTTCATCTTCTTCGGCCCGGCCGGGCATGTGAAGGTGCCGCAGACCGGTCGCGTGGTGATCCAGAACCATGTCGAGGTCGGCGCCGGCTCGACCATCGACCGCGGTTCCCTGCGCGACACCGTGATCGGCGAGGGCACCAAAGTCGACAACCAGGTCCAGATTGGCCACAATGTGATCATCGGCAGGCACTGCCTGCTCGCGGCCCAGATCGGGCTCGCAGGCAGCCTGACGATCGGCGACAATGTCGCGCTCGGCGCCAAGGTGGGCATCAACAACCACCTCAAGATCGGCGACGGTGCCCAGGTGACGGCGATGAGCGCGGTGAAGGACGACATCCCGGCCAACGGCCGTTGGGGCGGGCATTTTGCCAAGCCGACCAAGCAATGGTTCAGGGAAATCATCGCTGTCGAGCGCCTGGTGCGCGACAACGAAACAAAAGGCGAGGGTAAGGAGTGATGGAGGAGGCACCGGTCAGGTTCGAGCTGGTGGATATCAACGATATCCTGAAGACGCTCCCGCATCGCTTTCCGATGTTGCTGATCGATCGGGTCGTCAAGATCCGCACCGACTATAGCGGCATCGGCATCAAGAACGTCACCTTCAACGAGCCGCCGTTCCAGGGGCATTTCCCGGATCGGCCGGTCTATCCCGGCGTGATGATGATCGAGGCGATGGCGCAGACCGCCGGCGTGATCGGCATCAAGTCGGTCGACGGCACCGAGAAGCCGCGCGCGGTCTATTTCCTCACCATCGACAAGTGCAAGTTCAGGAAGCCGGTGATGCCCGGCGACACCATCGAATACCACATGCGCTCGCTCGGCCGCCGCAAGACCATGTGGTGGTTTCACGGCGACGCCAAGGTCAACGGCCAGGTCGTCGCCGAAGCCGATGTCGGGGCGATGCTGACCGATTAGAGCGTTTTCGACGCGCCGAGGTCACGACGTCCTGCACGCGTACCGGCCGTCGGCGCCCGCGATCCGCAGCACGCGGTTGAGATAGATGCCGATCGACGGTGCGCTCATCAGCGCGTCGAAGGTTGCGGCGGGCACGCCGCAATAGCGCTGGTAACTGCCCCTGACCGCGACCAGCAGCGCACGATCCGCCGTGCTGTAGCAGACCCGTTGCACGATCGTGCTGCGGTTGATGTCGCGGCATTCGAAGCTCGCGAGATCGACCGGCGCGCCGCGGCCGAGATCAATCGTCTCCGGGACGACCGGCGCGGAGAACAGGCTGAGGATGAGCGCGGCGGCCCGGACCATGGATCGGTTGCGACCTTCTCGTTTGCAACAGGCGGTCATGATACGTCACTGGACAGGGCAGGCAAAGTCGCGCTAACGACCGCCGAACCCGACAGCATAGCGCTTTGGCGCCACTCACGAATTCCGGACCGTACCTGCATGAGCATGATCGACCCCACTGCGCGGATTGCCGACGGCGCTGTGATCGGGGCCGGCACCGAGATCGGTCCGTACTGCATCATCGGCCCCGACGTCGTGCTCGGCGAAAACTGCAAGCTGATCGCCCATGTCACGATCAGCGGGCACACCAGGATCGGCGCCGGTTGCGTCATCTCGCCGTTTGCCGCGCTCGGCGGGCCGCCGCAGGATCTCAGCTATCGCGGCGAGCCGACCCGCCTTGAGGTCGGCGAAGCCTGCACGATCCGCGAGGGCGTGACGATGAACGTCGGCACGGTCAAGGGCGGCGGGCTCACCCGCGTCGGTGACCGCGGCTTCTTCATGAACAACAGCCATGTCGGCCATGACTGCATGGTCGGCAACAACGCGATCTTCGCGACCTCGGCGACGCTGGGCGGCCACTGCGAGATCGGCGACTTCGTCTACATCGGCGGCCTCTCGGCGGTGCACCAGTTCACCCGCGTCGGCTCACAGGTGATGATCGGCGGCGTCTGCGGCGTGCGCGGCGACATCATTCCGTTCGGACTTGCGAATGGCCAGTACGCGGTGCTCGAAGGCCTCAACATCATCGGCATGCGGCGGCGCCAGTTCACCAAGGCGCGGCTCGCAACCGTGCGTGCGTTCTATCAGAAGCTGTTCCACGGCCCCGGTATCTTCGCGGAGCGGCTCGCCGCGGTGCAGCCGCTGGCCGGCGAAGATCCCGCGATCGCGGAGATCCTCACCTTCATCGCGGGCGGCAAGCTGCGACCGCTCTGCCTTCCCGCCGACAGCAACTGAGCAGGGGATGGCCGCCAGCATGACGTCAGCGGCTCCCTCGCTTTCCTCGCCGGTTGGCGTGATCGCCGGCGGCGGCGCCATGCCGTTCGCGGTCGCCGAGCAGCTCGCCGCGCGCGGTATCACGCCGGTGCTGTTCGCGCTGCGTGGTGCCTGCGATCCGGCGCGCGCGCAGCGGTTTCGCCACCGCTGGATCTCGGTCGGCCAGCTCGGGCGTGCGACCCGGCTGTTCCGGGATGAAGGCTGCCGCGACCTGATTTTCATCGGGACCCTGGTGCGTCCCGCATTGTCGGAGATCCGGCTCGACTGGGGCACGCTGCGCCTGCTTGGCCATGTCGTGCGCGCGTTTCGCGGCGGCGACGATCATCTGCTGTCGAGCGTCGGCCGCATCCTCGAGCAGCAGGGATTCCGCATGGTCGGGATCAAGGACGTTGCGCCCGATCTCCTGATGCCGGAGGGCGCGGTGACGCGCACGACGCCGGACAGCACCGCGCTCGCCGACATCGCGCGCGGCCGCGGCGTGCTCGATGCGCTCGGTCCGTTCGACATCGGCCAGGCCGCGGTGGTGATCGACGGTCACGTGGTCGCGGTCGAGGACATCGAAGGTACTGACGGGCTCCTGGCGCGCGTGGCGCGGTTGCGCGCCGAGGGCCGGATCCGCGCCAAGGCCGGTCGCGGCGTCCTGGTGAAGGCGCCGAAGAGCAAGCAGGACCTGCGCTTCGATCTGCCGACCATCGGGCCGCGAACGGTCGAGGGCGCCGCGGCGGCGGGCATCGCCGGCATTGCCGTGATCGCCGGCAACACGCTTGCAGCCGAGCCGCAGGCGCTGATCGAGACTGCCGACGCCAAAGGGCTGTTCGTCATCGGACTGGCCGGCTGATGCAAGCGCAAAGCCTCAGCATCGGCCGCAAGATATTCCTGATCGCGACGGAAGAATCCGGCGACCGCCTTGGTGCGGCGCTGATGCAGGTGCTGCGCGAACGGCTTGGCGATGCCGTGCGATTCTCCGGTGTCGGCGGCCGGGCGATGACCGCCGAGGGCATCGTCCCGCTATTCCCGATCGAAGAGCTCTCGATCATGGGCTTCGCCGCCGTCGTGAAGCAATTGCCGAAGATCCTGCGGTTGATCAGCCGCACCGCCGACGCGGTGCTTGCCGACGCGCCGGATATGCTGGTCATCATCGACAGCCCGGACTTCACCCATCGCGTCGCCCGCCGTGTTCGCGCGCGCAATCCGGATATCCCGATCATCGACTACGTCTCGCCGTCGGTCTGGGCCTGGCGGCCGGGCCGGGCACGTGCGATGCGCGGCTACGTCGATCACGTGCTGGCGCTGCTGCCGTTCGAGCCGGAGGAGTACCGCAAGCTGCACGGACCGCCTTGCAGTTACGTCGGTCATCCCCTGACCGAACAACTTGCCTCGCTGCGCCCGAACGAGGACGAGCACAAGCGGCGTGATGCGCAGCCGCCGGTCCTGCTGGTCTTGCCCGGCAGCCGGCGCAGCGAGATCAGGCATCATCTGGCGCTGTTCGGCGCGGCGCTCGGCCAGCTCAACAAGCAGACCGCGTTTGAGCTCGTGCTTCCGACCATGCCGCATCTCGAGGCGATGGTGCGCGAAGGCGTCGCGTCATGGCCGGTGGTGCCGCGACTCGCGGTCGGTGAGACCGAGAAGCGCGCCGCGTTCCGCGTGGCGCGCGCGGCGCTGGCAAAATCGGGCACGGTGACGCTCGAGCTCGCGCTGTCGGGCATTCCGATGGTGACGGCCTATCGCGTCGGTGCTGCCGAGGCGTTCATTTTGCGCCGTGCCATCCGGGTGTCGTCGGTGATCCTCGCCAATCTCGTGATCGGCAGCGACATCATTCCCGAGTTCCTGCAAGAGGACTGCACGCCGGACAAGCTGGCCCAAGCGTTGGGCGAGGTGCTGGCGGATTCGCCCGAGCGGCTGCGGCAACTCGTGGCGTTCGCGACGATGGACGGAAAGATGTCGACCGGCGACCAGCCGCCAAGCGTCCGCGCCGCCGACATCGTGCTGGCTGAAATGGACCGGCGTTCGACCTAGCTACGGTTCATCATATTGGTCGCGGCGACATCCGGCCGCACAGGTTCCACTTGCCTCCAATCATTAGGCCGTACTAATATTAGTAATAGATAATATTAGTACGGAGCCGCCCATGAGAATCGATCCTGTCGCCTATGTCGGCGCTGTCATTCGAGAGGTCACCGTCAGGGAACGCGATGGCAAGCCGGCGCGGGCGGTGATTGCGACGCGCAGCTACGACACCGACATCGCCGATCTCTGGGACGCGCTGATCAATCCCGAGCGCATTCCGCGCTGGTTCCTGCCAATCTCAGGCGATCTGAAACTCGGCGGCCGTTACCAGTTCGAGGGACAGGCCCGCGGCCAGATCACGGCCTGCGAGCCGCCGCGTCGGCTCGCGGTGACCTGGGAGTTTGCGGACACGGTCAGTTGGGTGACCGTGACGTTGGCTGATGACGGCGCCAGGGGAACACGCCTGGAACTCGAGCATCTCTCGCTCATCGAAGGTGATTTCTGGGATCGCTACGGGCCTGGCGCGGTTGGCGTCGGCTGGGACCTCGCTCTGGTGGGGCTCGCCCTCTACTTCGCCACGCCGCCGGGACAGCCATTCGACCGCGCGGCCGCCGCGGCGTGGCCTGCGTCGGACGGCGGCAAGGATTTCATCCGCCGCAGCAGCGAGGACTGGTGTCGCGCTTCGATCAAGGCCGGCACCGACGAGGCGGCCGCGCGCAGGGCGCAAGCCAACACGACAGCGTTCTATCTGGGTGAACCCGAGCCGGGCAGCGGAGGCTAGCGCGTCGTGCACGCCTTCGACATCCTCGGCGATCCCGTCCGCCGGCGTATCCTGGAGTTGCTGGCGACCGGCGAGCACAGTTCGGGCGATGTCGTCGCGGTCGTGCAGCGCGAGTTTGGCATCACCCAATCGGCGGTGTCGCAGCAGCTGAGGATCCTGCGCGACGCCGGTTTCGCGACGGTGCGTGCCGACGGCACGCGTCGCATCTATGCCGTCGAGCCGCGGCGGCTGCGCGAGGTCGATGATTGGCTCGACCGGTTCAGGGCATTGTGGCTGCCACGCCTTGACGCACTCGCCACCGAAGTCGCCCGAGGCAAAAGAAAACGGCGCCAGCAGGAATGATGGCGCCGTTTCGAACGTGTTAGCGACGATGCTTACTTGCGCTTGTCGATCGGCACATAGTCGCGCCGCGCGACGCCGGTGTAGAGCTGACGCGGACGGCCGATCTTCTGCTGCGGATCCTCGATCATCTCGCTCCACTGGCTGATCCAGCCGACGGTGCGGGCAACCGCGAACAGCACGGTGAACATCGACACCGGGAGGCCCATCGCCTTCAGCGTGATGCCCGAATAGAAGTCGACGTTCGGGTAGAGCTTGCGATCGATGAAGTAGGGATCGCTCAGCGCGATCTTCTCGAGCTCGAGCGCGACCTTGAGCATCGGATCGTCGCCGTGGCCGGTCTCCTTGAGCACCGCGTGACACATCTTCTGCATGATCTTGGCGCGCGGATCATAGTTCTTGTAGACGCGGTGGCCGAAGCCCATCAGGCGGACTTCGCTGTTCTTGTCCTTCACCTTGGCGATGAAGTCCGGAATGTTTTCCACCTTGCCGATGCCGTAGAGCATGTTGAGCGCGGCTTCGTTGGCGCCGCCATGCGCCGGACCCCACAGGCAGGCGATGCCGGCCGCGATGCAGGCGAACGGGTTGGCGCCCGAGGAGCCGGCGATGCGCACGGTCGAGGTCGAGGCGTTCTGCTCGTGGTCGGCGTGCAAGATCAGGATCTTGTCCAGCGCGTCAGCGAGCACCGGATTGATCTTGTACTCCTCGCAGGGCACCGCGAAGCACATGTTGAGGAAGTTCTCGGCGAACGACAGCGAGTTCTTCGGATACACGAAGGGCTGGCCGACCGTGTACTTGTAGGCCATCGCCGCCAGCGTCGGGATCTTCGCGATCATCCGGATCGAGGCGATCTCGCGCTGCTTCGCATCGTTGATGTCGGTGGAGTCGTGATAGAACGCAGCCAGCGCGCCGACGGCAGCGACCATGATCGCCATCGGATGGGCGTCGCGGCGGAAGCCCTGGAAGAAGCGGGCCATCTGCTCATGCACCATGGTGTGGTGCGTGACGGTGTAGTCGAACTCTTTCTTCTGCGCCGGGGTCGGCAACTCCCCGTAGAGCAGCAGGTAGCAGGTCTCGAGGAAGTCGCCGTGCTCGGCGAGTTGCTCGATCGGGTAGCCGCGGTATTCGAGGATACCGGCGTCGCCGTCGATATAGGTGATCTTCGACTGACAGCTGCCGGTCGAGGTGAAGCCGGGGTCGTAGGTGAACACCCCGGCCTGGCCGTAGAGCTTGGCGATGTCGATGACATCAGGCCCAACCGTGCCGCTCAGGATCGGGAAATCGTAGTTCTTGTTGCCGATGGTAAGTGTGGCTGTCTTGCTGGATTTTGCGTCCATCGTGATATCCCCGATGAATTCGTTGCGAAAACCGACCATGCCCAGTCGCTAAATTGCGGCCCATGGCCGGGCGGAACGGCTTGTGGAGAAAGCGTCCGGGGATGGGTAGCTCATTGCAATGTGCGCTGCAAGATGGACCCTGGAGGGGGTCCATGCAGGATCACGCCGCCTGATCGGCGAGACGGGCGAGGCACTCCTGGCGTCCCAGCACCGCCAGCACGTCGAAGATGCCCGGCGACGTCGTACGTCCGGTCAGCGCCACCCGCAGCGGCTGGGCCACGGCGCCGAGTTTCAGATTGTTCTGCTCGGCGAAATTCCGCATCGCGGTCTCGGTGGTTTCCGCGGTCCAGTCGTTGACGGCTTCCAGCGCGGTGCGCAGGCGGCCGATCAATGCGCGCGTTTCCGGCGTCAGTAGCGCCACAGCTTTCGGATCGAGCTCGAGCGGCCGATCGGCGAAAATGAAGTAGGCGCCCGAGATCAGCTCGAGCAGCGTCTTGGCGCGCTCCTTCAGGCTCGGCATCGCCCGCAGCAATTGCGCGCGGGTGGTGTCGTTGAGCTTGGCCTTCAGCGCGGCGCCCTCCGGCACATAATCCAGCACGCTCTCGAACTGGGTCACAAGGGATTGATCGTCGCTCTGCCGGATATAGTGGCCGTTGAGGTTCTCGAGCTTGGCGAAATCGAACCGCGCCGCGGAGCGGCCGATGCCCGGGAGGTCGAATGCGTCGATCATCTCCTGGGTCGAGAAGATCTCCTGGTCGCCATGGCTCCAGCCGAGCCGGACCAGGTAATTGCGCAAGGCGGCCGGCAGATAGCCGAGCGCGCGATAGGCATCGACGCCGAGCGCGCCATGGCGCTTCGACAGCTTCGAGCCGTCTGGACCGTGGATCAGCGGAATGTGGGACATGCTCGGCAGCTCCCACTCCAGCGCGTCGTAGATCTGCTTCTGGCGTGCCGCGTTGATCAAATGGTCGTCGCCGCGGATGATGTGGGTGACGCCCATGTCGTGGTCGTCGACCACGACGGCGAGCATGTAGGTCGGGGTGCCGTCGCCGCGCAGCAGCACGAGGTCGTCGAGGTTCTCGTTTTGCCAGACCACGCGGCCCTGGACCTGGTCCTCGATCACGGTCTCGCCGGTCTGCGGCGCCTTGAGGCGGATGGTCGGTTTGATGCCATCAGGGGCGGTCGCGGGGTCGCGGTCGCGCCACATGCCGTCATAGAGCCGGGTCCGGCCCTCGGTGCGCGCCTTCTCGCGCATCGCCGTCAGCTCCTCAGGCGTCGCATAGCAGTGGTAAGCCCGGCCGGCGGCAAGCAGGCCCTCGGCGACCTCGCGATGGCGGGCGGCACGGCTGAACTGGTAGATGACGTCGCCGTCCCAATCGAGCTCCAGCCACTTCAGGCCGTCCAGGATGGCGTCGATCGCCTCCTTGGTTGAACGCTGGCGGTCGGTGTCCTCGATCCGGAGCAGCATCTTGCCGCCGAGCTTTTTGGCGTAGAGCCAGTTGAACAGCGCGGTGCGGGCACCCCCGATATGGAGGAAGCCGGTCGGCGAGGGGGCGAAGCGGGTAACGACGGAATCGGTCATGTTGCTGCAAGACGTATGTGTGAACGGCGGTGGTGTATAGCAGGAACCGAACATAACTAAAGGCTTGGGCGGGCATTTGAGCGGGCAAACCGGGCTTGGCCCGACGGCCCGAATTTGGCAGAAGATCAGCCAGACTCCTCCAGGGAACCATTTGATGACGACTGACACGACGGCAGAGGCAGGGCGCGACTTCATCCGCGACATCGTCCAGGCCGATCTCTCCTCCCACAAGCACAGCCGGATCGTGACCCGCTTCCCGCCGGAGCCGAACGGCTACCTGCATATCGGCCACGCCAAGTCGATTGCCCTGAATTTCGGCATCGCGCAGGAGTTCGGTGGCCAGTGCAATCTGCGCTTCGACGACACCAACCCGACCAAGGAGGAGCAGGAGTACATCGACTCCATCCAGGCCGACGTCCATTGGCTCGGCTACGATTGGGGGACAAACCTCTTCTTCGCGTCGGATTATTTCGAGCGCCTGTACGATTGGGCCGAGGGCCTGATCAAGGCGGGCTATGCCTATGTCGACGACCAGTCGCAGGAGGAGATCCGCGTCTCGCGCGGTACGCTGACCGAGCCCGGCAAGAACTCGCCGTTCCGCGACCGCTCGGTCGAGGAGAACCTCGACCTGTTCCGCCGCATGAAGGCCGGCGAGTTCTCCAACGGTGCCCGCGTGCTGCGCGCCAGGATCGACATGGCCGCCGGCAACATCAATCTGCGCGACCCGGTGCTCTATCGCATCCTGCACGCGCACCATCCGCGGACCGGCGACACATGGTCGATCTATCCGAGCTACGACTATGCGCACGGCCAGTCGGACGCCATTGAAGGCATCACCCATTCGATCTGCACGCTGGAGTTCGAGGATCACCGCCCGCTCTATGAGTGGCTGCTCGACAAGCTGCCGGTACCCTCGAAGCCGCATCAGTACGAATTCGCGCGGCTCAATCTGACCTACACGCTGCTGTCCAAGCGCGTGCTGACCCAGCTCGTCCGCGACGGCCATGTCTCCGGCTGGGACGATCCGCGCATGCCGACCATCGCCGGCCTGAAGCGGCGCGGCGTGCCGCCGGCGGCGGTGCGCGAATTCATCAAGCGGATCGGCGTTGCCAAGGCCAACAGCGTGGTCGATGTCGGCATGCTCGAATTCTGTATCCGCGAGGAGCTGAACCGCACCGCGCTGCGCCGCATGGCGGTGCTGCGGCCGCTGAAGGTCGTGATCGAGAACTATCCGGAAGGCCAGGTCGAGGAGCTCGAGGCGATCAACCATCCCGACAATCCCGAAGCCGGCACCCGCAGGATCGCGTTCGGGCGCGAGCTCTATATCGAGCGCGACGACTTCATGGAGAACCCGCCGAAGAAGTTCTTCCGCCTCTCGCCCGGCAATGAGGTGCGGCTGCGCTATGCCTACTTCATCAAATGCACGGGCGTGATCAAGAACGACGCCGGTGAGGTCACAGAGCTGCGCGCGACCTATGATCCCTTGACCAAGGGCGGCAACGCGCCTGACGGCCGCAAGGTGAAGGCAACGATGCACTGGCTGCCGGCGGCGCAGTCAAAGCCCGCGGAGATCCGCGTCTACAACCAGCTGTTCGCCAACCCGAGCCCGAACGCCGCCAGCTTCGCCGCCGACCTCAATCCGCAGTCGCTGGAAGTGCTCAGCGATGCCCGGGTCGAGCCCGCGATCGCCGAGGGCAATTCGCCCGACGCGATGCAGTTCGAGCGGCAGGGCTATTTCGTCCGCGATGCGGATTCGACGCCCGACAGGCTGGTGTTCAACCGCACCATCGGCCTGCGCGACACCTTCGCCAAGGAAGTCGGCGGCAAGAGCTAGCGCAGTAGAGCGACAACAGACGGACGCGATCGATGCCAAGTGAAACCGACGATATCGCCTCCGGCATCATTGCCAAATGGTCTGCCGGATTCAGCACGCTCGACGCCGACGCGCTCTCGGCGCTCTATTCGCAGCACGCGTTCTTCTTCGGCTCCAACCCGACGCTGTATCGCGGCCGCGACGGCGTCAAAGCCTATTTTGCCGGCCTGCCGCGCTGGCGCGCGCCGCGCGTTCAATTCAGCGATGTCAGGACCGATCGGGTCAACGACGGTCTCGTCAACATGGCGGGCATCGCATCCTTCTTCCTCGACGGCGACGCGCCGTCGCTCGTCGTCAAGATCACCTGGGTGATCACGCGCGAGGAGGGCGATTGGAAGATCGCCTGCCACCACGTCTCGTCGCAGACACCGCTGATCTAGGCTCCTGCCAGCGCCCGGCTGTCCCCACAGGTCACAGCCCCCGGTTGCGTGTTTCGGTTCCGTTCCGCTAGTCGGGTGACTGCGGCATCCGCTAGCCTGCCGCCCGGCAGGGATCGCAAGCGGAATGGCGGAGCAGGGCACCACCCCGGGCGGCAAACGCGGCTATGCCGGGACGTGGCCGCCGCGCGCTGCTGTGCCGGCCGGTGGCTATGTCCCGGTGTCCGCCAGCACCTGGCGGCCTTTCGTCGAGACGCTGCGGCAATGGGCGCGCGCGGAGGCGGGCGCTGGCCGGCTGCTACCTTGGGTGCCGGTGGCGTTCGGGACCGGCATTGCGTTCTATTTCGCGGCCGAGCATGAGCCGGTGCTGGCGGTCGCGGCCATCGTCGCGATTGCGCTCGGCCTGCTCGCTGTTCTGCTGCGGCGGCGGAGGGTGTTTGCCGCGCTGGTGCTGCTGGCCGCGGTCGCCGCAGGCTTTGCGACGGCGACCTGGAAGACGGCGAGGATCGCGCATGCCGTGCTGGCGCGCCCGATGTTCTCGGTGGCGCTGACCGGGTTCGTCGAGACGCGCGACATCCGGGAGAAGACCGACCGTTTCGTGCTGCGCGTGGTGTCGATGGAGAGCCCGCGCGACAACACCAGATTGGAGCGCGTCAGGCTCTCGGTGAAGAAGGGCACGGCGCCCGAGGTCGGCAGCTTCGTCGAGTTGAAGGCGCGACTGATGCCGCCGCTCGGGCCGCAGCGTCCGGGCTCCTATGATTTCGGCCGCGACCTGTATTTCCAGGGCATCGGCGCGTCCGGCTTCGTGATGGGTGCAGTCAAGACCAGGGAGCCGCCCGCGGCCGGCGGCTTCGCGCTGCGCTACGCTGCCTTCATGCAAGGCCTGCGCGACGCCATCGACGCCCGCATCCGCACCACGCTCGATGGCGACCAGCGCGCGATCGCCACCGCGCTGCTTACCGGGCGGCGCGACGCGATCACGACGCCGGTCAATGATGCGATGTTCATCTCGGGGCTCGGCCATGTGCTGTCGATCTCCGGCTATCACATGGCCGTGGTCGCCGGCGTGGTGTTCTTCACGGTGCGGGCGTTGCTTGCGCTGTTTCCGGCGCTGACGGCGGCACATCCGATCAAGAAGTGGGCGGCGGCGGCCGCGCTCGTCGCCGCGGCATTCTATCTGCTGCTCTCAGGCGCCGAGGTCGCGACGCAGCGGTCGTTCTTCATGACCGCGGTGGTGCTGATCGCCGTGATCGTCGACCGCCGTGCGATCACCTTCCGCACCCTGGCGGTGGCGGCGCTGATCGTACTCGCGATCGCGCCGGAGGCGCTGGTGCACCCGAGCTTCCAGATGTCGTTTGCCGCGACGCTCGGGCTGGTCGCGCTGGTGCAGATCGGGCTGCCGAACCTCCTGGCTTCGCCCGACCATTCGGTGACCGCGCGGGTGGCGCTGTGGGGCGGGCGCGAGCTCATGGTGCTGATGCTGGCCTCGCTGGTGGCGGGGCTCGCGACCACGCCCTACGCCGCGTTCCATTTCCATCGCGTGACGCCCTATGGGCTGCTGGCGAACCTCGCGGCGATGCCGGTGGTGTCGGCGGTCGTGATGCCGGCCGGCCTGCTCGGGCTCGCCGCCATGCCGTTCGGCTTCGACGGCGTATTCTGGGCGATCATGGGATTTGGCATCGACTGGATGATCCTGGTGACGCAATGGGTCGCCGCGCTGCCCGGCGCGGTTGGGCGGATGGCGGCGTTTGGCACCGGACCGATGATCCTGGCCAGCGCCGGCATCATCCTGCTCGGGCTGTTGCGCACGCCACTGCGCTGGTCGGGCGCCGTACTGCTGGTGGTGGCCTCGGCGTGGGCGGTGCGGGTGCCGCAGCCGGATGTGCTGGTCTCCGCCGACGGCCGCAACGTCGCGGTACGCGGCGGCGACGGGCGGCTGCATCTGATGCACAGCGCCAAGGATGCCTTCCTGGTGAAGGAGTGGCTGGCGGCCGACGCCGATGCGAGGACCGCCACCGATGCCTCGCTCGGCGAAGGCGTGTCCTGTGATGCGAGCGGCTGCGTGAGCCAGGGGCCCGGCGGCTTCGTCGCGCTGGCGATGCGGCCGGAGGCGTTGGCCGACGATTGCGAGCGCGCGGTGCTGATCGTGACGGCACGGCCGGCGCCGCAAGGCTGCGCGGCCGCCGTGGTCGATGGCGACCGGCTGCGGCGCCACGGCGCGCTGGTGCTGCGGCGGACGAAGGACGGCTTTGCCATCGACGCGGTCAGGCCCGGCGGGGTCGACCGGCCGTGGTCGCCTGCGGTTCCTGGCGACGGCGAGAGCGAGACATCGCTGCGCGCGCCTGCCGCCGCGCCACGGCCCGCCGTGGACGCGACGCCGGCTGAGGGCGATCTACAGGGCGAGGATTAGCCGTTGTCCGGCGAGGGGCCGGTCGGCAGTTCGAACAGGCCGAGATGATATTCATCGGAATCGGGGCCGGCGTCGGGTTTCCTGACGAGTGTGAAGGTCGCCTCGGGAAACTGCTCCCAGACCTTCAAATCGTCGGCCGTCACCGTCAGCCAGCCGAACCGGAACATGTAGCGACCCGGTTCCGTGACGCGTCCAGCCTTCTGCCATGTGACCTTGTCGACCACTGCGCGGCTTTCCTTGGGTGCACTCTCCGTGGGTGCACATGCTCCGCGCGCGATGATGCGCCAAGGCGCCCGCCGACGCAAATCTTCCAGCGCGCCCCGGAACCCGACGTCCGGGGTCGCTCGAAATCGCTTTGGTCATTCGCCGCCGAACAGCTCATTCCGCGGCGACGATGCGTTTAACCCAAAAACAGCGACGCGAATGCGGAGGGCCGCCGCTCCACAGCCTTCGGCTTGTGCTCGACCGCCGGATGCAGCGCCGGCAATTGCAGCACGCTGACGCGCTGCCCCTCGACCAGCTGGGTCACCAGCACATGGCTCCCGTCGGGGAATTCGACCGCGTCATGATGTCGATCCGGAACGTCGGGCTCGACTTCGTTGAACACGCCGACCCGGAAGCCCATCGTCTTGGTCCAGATCCAGCGGCTGTCGTAGCGAACGTTCTCGGCGAAAGCGAGCTCGGTACCCGGCAGCATGCAGACCGCCACAGTGGGATCGTTCTCCGAAGCAAAACCGCGGGTCGACGTGCCGCGGAAGGTCGTCGTGATCAGCGTCTCTCCGACAATGGCGGGGCGCGATGCCACGGCGTGCAGACTATAGTCACACATCGGATGGCTCCTCGTTTCGAGGTAGCGACCCGTGCCTCTCCTTGAGGCATGGGCCTCTACCAGAGTGGACGATAGCGAACGAGTGTCGGCTCGTTTCGAGGCGATTGTACGACTGGCCGTTGAACGCTCCGATCACAAACACGCGACGCTGCGTGGGAGGTATCGGAGCGCATCGGGCAGACTGCACCTTGCGCTATCTTCCAAGGAACGATCCGATGTGTCGCTCGTTCCTCGCCGCCGCAAGTATTTGCGGCTCAGTACACGTATTTGCGCTCAGTATTTGCGATACAGCCCGATCAGCTTGCCCTGGATGCGGACCCGGTTCGGCGGCAGGATACGCACTTCATAGGCAGTGTTGGCCGGCTCCAGCGCGATCGACGCGCCGCGGCGGCGGAAGCGCTTCAGCGTGGCTTCCTCCTCGTCGATCAGTGCCACCACGATGTCGCCGGTGTTGGCGACGTCGTTGCGCTGGATCAGCGCCATGTCGCCGTCGAGGATGCCGGCATCGACCATCGAGTCGCCGCGCACTTCCAGCGCATAATGCTCGCCGGTGCCGAGCATGTCGGGCGGCACGCTGATGGTGTGGCTGCGGGTCTGGAGCGCCTCGATCGGCGTACCGGCCGCGATCCGGCCCATCACCGGGACCGCCACCGGGCGGTTGCCGTCGTCCTCGGCGACCGGCGGGGTCGCGGGACGCTTGCCGAGGGTGCCTTCGATGACGCTCGGGGTGAAGCCGCGGCGGCCGTTGCCGCCGCCGGCGGAGAGTTCGGGCAGCTTGATGACTTCGATGGCGCGGGCGCGGTTGGGCAGGCGGCGGATGAAGCCGCGCTCCTCCAGCGCAGTGATGAGGCGGTGGATACCGGACTTCGAGCGCAGGTCGAGCGCATCCTTCATCTCGTCGAAGGAGGGCGGCACGCCGGCCTCTTTCAGACGTTCATTGATGAAACGCAGAAGTTCGTACTGTTTGCGCGTGAGCATCTCGAGTATTCCCCCGGTTGATAGCGTCGTTCGATTCCGAGACTCTTCAGTGGGGCCTGCAGGCCGGGCCTGACCTCGGGAGCATGGTGCTTGCTGCAAGCGCTCCCTGGCGGCCTCCCGTTTGTAGACACCAGTACTCGAAACAAATCATGAACGGACACTATATGTTCGATATGTGTTCCGCAACCTCTTAATTTCCGGTGAACGGGTCAAGGCAACACGCAACCAGCGAGCCGCGAAAGCCTCACTCCGGCAGCGTCAGGATCTCACACTCACTGCCCTTGGCAGCGGCGGGCGCAAACGGCGGACGCACGAGAAGTGCCCGCGCCGCAGCGAGATTCCCGAGCAGCGACGAGTCCTGCTGCATGACGGGCGTGGCGACCAGCGAGCCGTCCGCGCGCTCCTCGAGACGGGCGCGCAGATAGTCCTCGCGCTGGTCGTTGGCGGCGAGGTCGCGGCCGAGCAGCGCGCTCGTGCGGACATGATGAACGGTCTTGCGGCCGCTCAGCGCACGAATCAACGGCACCAGAAACAGGAAGGCGCAAACATAGGACGACACCGGATTGCCGGGCAGGCCGATCACCCGCATCGCGCCGAGCCGGCCGTGCATCATCGGCTTGCCCGGCCGCATCGCGATCCGCCAGAACGCCATCGCGACGCCCTCGGCTTCGAGCGACTGCTTGACCAGGTCGTGGTCGCCGACTGAGGCGCCGCCGGTGGTGATCAGGACGTCGGCTCCGGCCTCGCGCGCCCGGCGGATGCCGACCGTGGTCGCCTCCACGGTGTCGGCGGCAACCCCGAGATCGACGGTCTCGGCGCCTTCCGCGCGCGCCAGCGCCCGCAGCGCATAGCCATTGGAATAGACGATCTGGCCGGGACCGGGCCGCGATCCCGGCATCACGAGCTCGTCGCCGGTCGCCAGCACCGCGACCTTCGGGCGGCGGTGCACCGCGAGTTCCGGATAGTTCATGGCGGCCGCAAGCGAGAGCGCGCGGTCGGAGAGGTGGCTGCCGCCGGTGAGCAGCACGTCGCCCTCGCGGAAGTCGACGCCGGCGGGGCGGATGTGCCGTCCCGCCGTGGCAGTCTCAGTGATCGTGATGTGGTCGCCGTCGACCGCGGTGTCTTCCTGGATGACGATGGCGTCGGCGCCATCGGGGATCACCCCGCCGGTGAAGATCCGCACCGCTTCGCCGGCGCCGACAGTGCGCTCGAACGGCCGGCCGGCGGCGACTTCGCCGATCACCTTGAGCCGGGCCGAGAGATCGGCGGCATCGGCGGCGCGCACGGCATAGCCGTCCATCGCCGACATCGGCTGGGGCGGCTGGGTACGCCGCGCCGCGAGATCACCCGCCAGCGTGCGGTGGTAGGCGGCATCGAGCGCGACCAGCTCCGACGGCAACGGCTCGGCGCCGGCGAGAATGGCGGACAGGGCATCGGCAACCGGCATCAGGGCCACGCTCGGAGCTCCTCAATTCGCAAGGGCAATTCCCACAGGGAAATCCCAAAGGCAATTTCCAAAGGCAATTCTCAAGGGCAATTCCAATGGGTCAAACACCAGACCTGTCAATTCCGAGCGCGCCCAGCGCCCGTGCCACGTCATCCGTCGATGTCACGTGGACGGCATGAAGGCCGCGTGCCCGCGCACCTTCGATATTGGCGGCCGAATCGTCGAAGAACAGGATCCGCGACGCCGGCACGCCGATCGCTTCTACCACATGATCATAGGCCTCGGCGTCGGGTTTCCGGAAGCCGATGCTCGAGGACAGGAACACCGTGCGGAAATGGCTGAGCAGATCGGCATAGGCGACCGAGAAATGCGCGACATGGGCCGGATTGGTGTTGGAGAAGGCGTAGAGCGGCATCCGTGCGGCGGCGGCCGTGAGCAGCGGCGCGATCCCCGGCATCGCGCCGGTGAAGATCGAATTCCAGCCATCGAGGAACTGGGCGTCGCTGAGGCGAATGCCGAGCGACTGGCGCAGATTGGCGAAGAACGCGGCGTCGTCGATCCGGCCGGTCTCGTGATGCTTGAAGCTGTCGTCGACCACGAAGCGGCTTGCGAGGTCCGCCGGCGCACAACCGGCATGCTCCGCCCAATGCGCCATCACGCGATCGAAGCTGATGTTGATCACGACGCGGCCGATATCGAACAGCAGCACGTCGACGGAATCGGGAGAGAGTTGCGATGTCATTGCGTGAACCGTGTACGAAAATTGCGGGCAGGCGGCAATGTGGTCGATTTGTGCGGCAGGTATGCGACCAGTCTCGCGGCCGGTGCAGGAGAATCCATCGCCTCTCCACGCGTCGTCCCTGCGAAAGCAGGGACCCATACGCCGCGGCGGATGTCGTGGATGGGACTCGTCATTCTGACATCGGGTTGGTTTGTCGTAGCGCTGCGCAGCGGATCATCGCAAAGCGCGATAACTGATAGACACATCCTCATCTACCCCCGGGAGCCGCCGGTCGGCTATCACCACGCCATGCGTCGCTTCGGCACTCTTGGCTCGGGTACGCAACCCTCGTCACGACGACCGGACAGGAGTAGCCCATGCGTTTGCCCGCCATCCTCTTCGCTCTCATACTCGCCGCAGGTCCCGCGGCCGCTGAAGAGCTGTCGGGCACGCTGCAAAAGATCAAGGAAACCGGCAAGGTCACGCTCGGCTATCAGGAGGCCTCGGTTCCCTTCAGCTATCTCGACGACAACGCGCGCCCGATCGGCTTCGCACTCGATATCTGCCTCAGGATCGTCGATGCAGTGAAGAAGGACCTGGGCATGCCCGGGATCGCCGTGGACTATCTCCCCGTGACCTCGTCGAACCGGATTCCCCTGATGGTCAACGGCACGATCGATCTGCATTGCTCGGCGACCACCAACAGCGCCGATCGCCAGAAGCAGGTGACGTTCACCAACACGCATTTCCTCAGCGCGACGCGGTTCGCCGCCAAGAGATCGTCCAACATCAACACCATCGACGACCTGAAGGGGAAGTCGGTGACCGCGGTCGCGGGATCGGTCAATCTGGCGCAGCTCATCAAGGTCAACAACGAGCGCAAGCTCGGCATCAACATCCTTCCGGCGAAGGACCAGGCCGAGGCCTTCCTGATGCTGGAGACCGATCGCGCCCAGGCTTATGCGCTCGATGACGTCCAGTTGGCAGTTGCGATCGCGCGCTCGAAGGCGCCGGCGCTCTACATGATCAGCGAGGAGGCGTTCTCGAAGGCGGAGCCGTTCGGCATCATGCTGCGCCGGGAGGACGCGCCGTTCAAGGCGCTCGCCGACCGCGCCACCGCGGAGCTCTACAAGAGCCCGGAGATCGAGGTCATGTACCGGAAGTGGCTGGAGGCGCCGACCCCGCCGAAGGGTATCAACTACCACGTCCCGATGTCGCCCGAACTGCGCAACGCGTTCGCTCATCCAAGCTCGAGTTTTGACCCGGATGTGTACGGTATGGGCAAATAGTTCGCGTTGCTATGTTGCAGCAGCTTCGCAACGGAGAAGTCAACTGGCGCGCATCAGACCTTCTACCCCCGCGACCATGCCTTCGGCATCGACCACGGCCGTTGTAGAAATCTGAAATTTGACCAGTTGCCCGTCCTTGTGGCGACCCACCGCAGTCACCGTGTCGGGGAGTGTCTTGACGCCCGACTCGATATAGCTCGCAAAGCCTTGCCGATGGCAGGCATGGGACGGCTGCGGAATGATCAATTCCAGCGGGTTTCCGATTGCCTCAAGTTCAGTGAACCCGAAAAGCTGTTCCGCGGCCGCGTTCCAACAAGTGATAATCCCGCTTCGGTCGACCTTGACGATTGCCGTCATTTGCGTTTGTCCGTTGGGTGGCCATTGGTTCGCTTCCTTGTAGGTGCATGGCTCCGCGCGATCAACCCGCGAGTGGCCCGCATGGGCGAAGCAAAGGGGCGGGTGTCACTCATGTTCGGCCAACGGGGCCTCGGATATCGCTGTGCTCATCCGGACTGCGTCGACTGCAATTCAGTGGTGATCGATTCACGAGAGCTCTCTCAGGCGACCTTGCGTCTCGACCCGCGCTCGATAGCGAAGATCGCTGCCGTGGAGGATCGTTGGCGGCTGATCGATATCCAGCGTCCGATAGAATTCCGAGATCGACGTGGCTTCGGGATGCTGAAGCGAAAACGAGATCAGCCGCGCGCCGAGGTCGGCAATGTTCGCCATCGAGCGCTCCTTGCCGCGCCTGTCGATCAGGGAAGGCGCGGCGCCGTCGAGCGGAAGGGAGCCGTTGTCGGGAATGGCGAAGTCAAAGGTCGAGTTCGCCGGCGGCAAGGCGACCTTGCTTCCGAAGATGTCGCCCCAGCGTGCGAGCATCCCGTCCATCACGTCCGTCCGTGCGACCCATCCCCTTAGACGGCGACCGGCGTCCCACTCGGTCGTTACACGCTTGCGGTCATCCAGCCCGAACCACCGGGCTCGAAGCGGGCGTTGGGCGTCGGGGTCCACGGCAACGATCTCCAGATAAACGGAGCCGCCAAGCCGGAGCAGGTGATTGTGCGTTCCCATGTAGTCGTGGCGCTGACCGAACGGGACGTCGAGATCAAGGCATGCTCGGATGTGGGCAACCCCTTCGGCTAAATTCGGCGCGATCACGGTCAGATGATCAAGCTTCAACACGACCGGCCCTTTCCGGCTTCCATGAGCGCAGCGACCGCGTCCGGCATCGCATTCGTTGTTCCGGGCTACGCTTGCGTGGGGCGGCGTATTTCGAAATAGGTCTTGCCGCCACGCTCGAAGCCCGCTCCCTCATAGAAGCGCAAGGTGGTCTCCCGCTTCGAGCCAGTCGCCAGCAGCACCTTGTAGCAGTCGGCCCGACTGGCAATGTCGACCGCATGGGCAAGAACCCGCCGGCCCAGTCCTAGCCGGCGGTGGCTGGCGTGGGTCACCACATTCTCGATCACCCCGTATGATCTGCCGCCGCGAGACAGGTTGGGTACGATTGCGAGCGTGCAGGAGGACACCAGCAGCTCCGCTGCCTGCGCCACGATCACGGTCGTGAAGCCGGATGCGAGCAAGTTCGACCAGACACGCTCGGCAGCGGCTGTGTCCAGTTCCGGATCGTGCGGATGAAGATGTCGGTAAAGGTTCAACAGTTGAGGCAGATCGTGGTCTGCCGCCGTGCGCACGATGGCTTCGGTCATGGATTGATCCCAGGGAATGCGGCTCCGCGGGAATACTATCAGAGGCCGGCGTCTGTTTCCTTTGCATATGGCGAACTGGCGGACGGTCGCATGAGATCGCGAAGTTGCCCACTCGGGGTGGCGACCGCCTCAAACGGTGATCCGTCGCACCGTTGGCCAGAGCATCTTGTTGACTTCGTGTAGACTTGGCGCCACGACCGCACACAGCTCCCGAACATCGTCCGTTGGGGCCAGGACGTCGGGGACCATGATGGTCATCGCGCCTGCCGCGTGGGCCGCTTTCACGCCATTGAAAGAATCTTCGAGGATCGCGCAATTATGCGGCGCGATGGCGAGGCGGGAGGCCGCTTCCAGATAGACATCGGGATGAGGCTTGCCACGTGCCACATCGTCCCGTCCCACGACGTGTAGAAAGAACTGGCCGATGCCGTTTGCCTCCAGATGATGGACGGCCTCCGAACGCTTCATTGAGGTCGCAATCGCCAACGGCACGCCGGCGTCGGACAGCGCCTCCAGCAGTTCGCGCGCGCCGGCCTTCAACGGGACGCCGGCGGCCAGCAGCGGCGCAAGGTGCACGGACACCGAAGTAAAATAGGCGGCGACGGGGAATGTCGCACCCAAATCCGCGACCAATCTCGCTTCCAGCTCGGCGCCAAGCAACCCCGCGAGCGTCAGGACATAGTCTTGCGAAACCGGATGCCCGACGTCCAGTCCGGCCTGGACCATTGCCGACGCATAAATCGGGATCGTATCGATCAACGTGCCATCCATATCGAAGATGACTGCCTTGGGCCTGCGCGGTAGCTGCACGACACGTCTCGTGTTTGATGGAGCTGGAAGCCGTTGTGCGGAAGTCTTGCGGAGTGCAGTCTATTGGCCGACTTCAGGTTTGCGCAAGGGCACGCGATTCGCGCCATCGTGGCTTGACTGCTGGTTTTGATGCGCTTCAGCCGATACGATCCTCCTTATGGAACAGAACAGCCTCTACGACCATCCCGATTTGTACGACCTGATGGGCGCGCACGATCCGGTCATTGAACGCTTCTATGTCGAGATGGCTTCCGAGCGCGGCGGCAGCGTTCTCGATTGCTGCTGCGGAAGCGGCCGTCTCGCCATTCCGCTGGCGCGGGCCGGGCTATCGGTCACGGGAGCGGATCTCTCCGCCGCTATGCTGGCGCGAGCGGGCGCGCTTGCGCGGGCCGAGGCGGTCGAGCTCGACCTCATTCAACTCGACATGCGAAATTTCGACCTCGAACGCAGCTTCGACACCATCATCCTGGCTGCGAACGCGATCCTGCATCTGCACAGCCTGGCCGATTTCGAAGGCTTCTTCGTGCGGCGGGACGGCATCTCGCCCCGGAGGGCCGGCTGGTGTTCGACGCCTTCATGCCGAACTTCGACCTGCTGAGCCGCAAGCCGGGCCAGCGCGAACTGGCGGCGGCGGTCACCCACGACACGCTCGGAAGGTTGACGGTCGAGGAGGCGTTCCGGCACTACGATCCGATTGCACAGGTCAGCGACGTCGAGTGGTACTGGTCGAGCGAGCAGGAGAGGGACTTTTTCACGAACAGCTGGCGCATGCGCAGCATCTTTCCGCAGGAAATGCCGCTCTTGGTTGCGTCGGGCGGCCTGCGCCTCGTCGAACGCATCGGCGATTTTGACCGGAGCCCGCTGACTGGAAGTAGCCGACGGCAGATATGCGTTTGCGCCCGCATGACGTAGAGCAGACAACATATTGCAGTCCCTGTCACCGAATGTATGTTGCGCTCGCGCAACGGTGCGGCACCGGCTACGCCATTCGCAGCGAAATGTCGTCCGGGCGTCCAGATGTCTCGATCGATCTCCAGCATCGCCGTGTTCTGCGGCTCGAACTTCGGCAACTCCGATGCCTATGCCGACGGCGCGCGCCGGCTTGGCCGGGCCATGGCGGAGGCTGGCATCACCCTGATCTATGGCGGCACCACCAAGGGCCTGATGGGCGTGGTCGCCGATGCGCTGATCGAGGCCGGCGGCACCGCGCATGGCGTCATCACCGAGGCGCTGCGGCTGAAGGGCCATACGCATCCCAATCTTCATCGCAGCGAGATCGTCGCCACCTTGCGCAAGCGCAAGGAGCGGATGGCCGAACTTGCCGACGCCTTCATCGCGATGCCCGGCGGTATCGGGACGATGGAGGAGATGATGGAGGTCTGGACCATGAACCAGCTGTCGGAGATCGACAAGCCGGTCGGCCTGCTCAATATCGCCGAATTCTATCAGCCGTTCCTGGCGTTCATCGACCACATGGTGACGTGCAAGTTCCTGCCGCCGGCGCACCGGCATTCGATTTGCGTCGATCCCGATCCCGTCGTGCTGATCGGGCAATTGCGTCATTTCGTGCGCAGCGACGTGCCGAAATGGCTGTGAGCGATTGCAGGTCGCAGCGCTGATCAGATTTGCCGGAGGCCCTCTACCGATTGCCGCGACTGACGGCTATCGTCGTCATCAACAGGATCGGTTCGGCGCGTGCCGGGCAGGCGACGCGACAAGAGGAAACCATGTCCGAGATGCTGCTGTTTTCGCCGATGACCATCCGCGGCGTCACGCTGAAGAACCGCATCGTGGTGCCGCCAATGCACCAATATTCCGCGGAGAAAGGCTTTGCGACCGACTGGCACCTGATGAATGCCGGCAAATTCGCCGCCGGCGGCGCGGGCCTCGTGATCGTGGAATCCACCAAGGTCGAACGCCGCGGCTGCGGGACGGTCGGCGATCTCGGCATCTGGGATGACAAGTTCGTAGCACCCCTTGGCCGCGTCGCGGGCTTCATCAAGCAGCAGAATGCGGTCGCCGGCATCCAGCTCGGCCATTCCGGCCGCAAGGCGCGCGCGAGCCGCCCCTGGGAAGGTGACCGTCCGCTCGAGCGCAGCGCCGAGATCGAGGATTGGGATGCCTGGACGCCGGTGGCGCCGAGCGCGATCGCCCATAGCGGGCGCTGGCCGGTGCCGCGGGCGCTGGAGACGGCGGAAGTGAAGGACCTCGTCGCCGCCTGGGGACAGGCGGCACGGCGCGCGCATGAGGCCGGGTTCGACGTTCTGGAACTGCACGGCGCCCATGGCTATCTCGTCCACGAATTCCTCTCGGAGCGCTCGAATCAGCGCGCCGACCAATACGGCGGCTCGGAAGCCAACCGGATGCGCTTCCTGATCGAGGTGACGGAAGCGGTGCGCGCGCACTGGCCGGATCACAAGCCGTTGTTCGTGCGGCTGTCAGTCGAGGACAATGCCGGCTGGGGGCCGGAGCAGAGCGCGCGGCTGGCCAGGGTCCTGAAAGGGAAGGGCGTCGATGTCATCGACTGCTCGTCGGGCGGAATCAGCGAGATGGCGCCGATCCTGGGCAAGGAGATCAAATACAACTATCAGGTGCCGCTTGCGGAATATGTCCGGGCGCATGCCGATATCATGACCATGGCGGTCGGCCTGATCATCCATGGTGACCAGGCCGAGCAAATCCTGCGCGATAAACAAGCAGATTTGATCGCGGTCGGCCGGGAAATCCTCAATAACCCGAACTGGCCGATGGATGCCGCGCTGAAACTCGGGGTTGAAGGACCATTTCGCAATGTTCCTCCGCAGTTTGGCTATTGGCTGGGCAGCCGGGCCAAGCGCGGCTTCGGGACCCAGCCGTCGACCTGGCAGAACGGGTTGCGGGAGGAGCCCCTGGCAGCCGGCGACACTGGCAAGGAACTGTCTTGAGGCTTACGTTCGATGGTCGGGCTGGTGCGGCCAGGGCACTCTAACAGGACCGTAATGGTCCGGTGACGAGGCGGCCTTGATCCGACCAAAAAGCCGTTGTGTGGTGCCCCGCGTCGGGGTGAAGCGGGCCGGATGTTGCGAAACGTTGCCGGCCGTTAGAAGGGATCACGGATAATGCGCAAACATGCTGGCTTCTTCCTCGGGACGGTTGCGGGAGCGTGTCTCACCCTGCTCGTGGCCTCGCCGCAGGGCGCGCATCTGTTCGCCGTCGCCAATGCCGCCGCGCATTCCGATAACACCTATTCGCAGCTCAACCTGTTCGGCGAGGTGTTCGAGAAGATCAAGACCGACTACGTCGAGAAGCCCGAGGACTCCAAGCTGGTCGAGGGCGCGATCAACGGCATGATCTCCTCGCTCGATCCGCACTCCCGCTACATGAACGAGAAGGGCTGGGCGGAGATGCAGGAGACCACCCATGGTGAGTTCGGTGGACTAGGCATCGAGGTCACGATGGAGGACGGCCTCGTCAAGGTGGTGGCGCCGATCGACGACACGCCGGCTTCGCGCGCCGGCATCATGTCCGGCGACGTGATCACCTCGATCGACGACGAGCAGATCCAGGGCATGACGCTCGACCAGGCCGTCAACAAGATGAAGGGCGCGCCGAACAGCTCGATCCGGCTGAAGATCGTCCGCAAGGATGCCGACAAGCCGATCGAGGTTTCGATCACCCGCGAGATCATCCGGGTCCGTCCGGTCAAGTTCCACGCCGAGGGCGGCGACATCGGCTATATCAGGATCACCTCGTTCAACGAGCAGACCACGGAGGGCCTGCGCAAGGCGATCACCGAGATCCAGAAGGAGATCCCGCAGGACAAGCTCGCGGGTTATGTCATCGATCTCCGCAACAATCCCGGCGGCCTGCTCGACCAGGCGGTGTCGGTGACCTCGACGCTGATGCAGCGCGGCGAGGTGGTCTCGACCCGCGGCCGCAATCCGGAAGAGACCCAGCGCTTCACCGCCCATGGCGGCGACATGACCAAGGGCAAGCCGCTCGTCGTGCTGATCAATGGCGGCTCGGCCTCGGCCTCCGAGATCGTCGCCGGCGCGCTGCATGACCACAAGCGCGCGACCCTGATCGGCACCCGCTCGTTCGGCAAGGGCTCGGTGCAGACCATCATTCCGCTCGGCGCCGGCAACGGCGCGCTGGCGCTGACCACGGCGCGTTACTTCACGCCGTCGGGCCATTCGATCCAGGCGCTCGGCATCAAGCCCGACATCGAGGTGCTGCAAGACGTGCCGGACGAGTTCAAGACCCGCTCCGAGATCAAGGGCGAGGCCTCGATGCGCGGCCATCTCTCCGCCGAGGGCGCCGAACAGACCGGCTCGCAGTCCTACGTGCCGCCGGACGAGAAGAACGACAAGGCGCTGGCTGCGGCCTTCAACCAGCTCCGCGGTGTCACCATCAACGCCGATGCCAAGAATGTCGATGCGAAGAGCGCCGACACCAAGACCGCGCAGAAGCGGCCGGTGCCGAACTAGGCGGTGCGGGCGATCGGCTTGCGCCGGCGCGTGGTGCCGGCGCCCGCGGCGGGACCGCGGCGGTGCCCGGCCAGCAGCTCGCGGATCTGCGCCGCGGGCTTCGGCGGGCTGAACAGGTAGCCCTGCATTTCCGAACAGCCGAGCTCACGCAGCAATTGCTGCTGCTGCGCGGTCTCGACGCCTTCTGCGGTCGTCGTCATGCTACGTTCGGCGGCGATGTTGACCACCGCTTCGACGATGCCGGCCGAGCCTTGCGGATCGGCGATGTCGGTGACGAAGCAGCGGTCGATCTTGATCTTGTCGAACGGGAAGCGCTTCAGGTAGCTCAGCGACGAATAGCCGGTGCCGAAATCGTCGAGCGCGATCCGGATGCCGATGGCGCGGAGCTGATGCAGCGCGGCGAGCGCAGTCTCGTCGTCGCGGATCAACACCGCTTCGGTGATCTCGAGCTCCAGCCGGCCCGCTGACAGCCCCGATGCCGCGAGCGCCGCGATCACCTTCAGCGCCAGCGTGCCGCTGCGGAACTGGACCGGTGAGACGTTGACGGCGAGGCTGATATGGTCGGGCCAGTTCACGGCTTCCTTGCAGGCCGTCACCAGCACCCATTCGCCGAGCTGGTTGATCAGGCCGGTCTCCTCGGCGATCGGCACGAACTCGGCCGGCGAGATCATGCCGCGCAACGGGTGGCGCCAGCGCACCAGCGCCTCGCAACCGGTGATCTCGTTGCTGCGCAGGTCGACGCAGGGTTGGTAATAGACTTCGAGCCCGTGGCCGGCGGCGATGGTCTGGCGCAGCTCCATCTCCAACTCGCGGCGGGCGCGGGCGTCGGCGTCCATTGCCGGCTCGAAGAAGCGCGAGACACGGCGGCCGGCCGACTTCGCCGCATACATCGCAAGGTCGGCGTTCTTCATGATCTGGTCGAGATCGGTGCCGTCCCTCGGCGCCAGCGCGATGCCGATGCTGGCGTCGGTCGTGACCTGGTGACCGACGCATTGATAGGGCGAGCGGATCGCCTCGTAGATGCGCGCGACGAGGTCGGTGACCTCGATCTCGCTTCTGACCCCGGTCTGCACGATGGCGAATTCGTCGCCGCCGAGCCGCGCGACGAAATCGCCGTCGCCGATGACGCCGCTCAGCGTCCTGGCGACCGACTTGAGCAATTCGTCGCCGACCATGTGGCCGAGCGAGTCGTTGACGCCCTTGAACTCGTCGATGTCGATATAGAGCACCGCGAGCTGGCTGTCGGCGGTGACATGCGGCAGCTCGCGCTTGATCTCCTCGTGGAACAGCGCGCGGTTGGGCAGGTCGGTGAGGGCGTCATAGTGCGCGAGATGCGTGATGCGCTCCTCGGCGCGCCGGCGCTCGGTGACGTCCTCGTGGGTCGCAAGCCAGCCGCCATCGGCCAGCGGCTCGTTGACGACCTGGATCGAACGGCCGTCGGGCGTCGTGATCACCATGGTGTTGCGGACGCTGACATCGCGCAGCACGAGGTTGACATAGCGCTCGACCTCGCCCTGGAACGAACCGGTCAAATGGCGATGCACGATGACGTCGCGGAAGCTGCAACCGGGCTTAATGACGTCGGCCGACAGGCCGTACATCTCGATGTAGCGCTTGTTACAGATCACCAGGCGTTGCGTGGAATCGAACAGCAACAGCCCCTGCGTCATGTTATTGACGGCGGTGTCGAGCCGGAGCTTCTCCAGCGTCAGGCGCTGCTGCTGGGCGCGGTGCTGCTGCAACAGCTTGCGCACCACGAGCGTCAGGAGAATGGCGATCGCCAGCACGGAAATGCTGGTGATCGCGATCAGGATGCCGATCTGCTCGCGCCAGTTGGCGAGCGCCGCCTCCGTGGTGGTGGTCGCGACCACCACGATCGGGAATTTGGTGAGCGCCCGCGACGACGCCAGGCGGTCCTTGCCGTCGACCGGGCTGGTCAGGCGCGAGGTGCTCGCGGGCCGCTCGAACACCTGCTGCTGGCTGGCCGGGCCGGTGCGGAAGTTCTTGCCGATCAGCTCTTCGACATGCGGATAGCGCGCCAGCAGCGTGCCGTCGCGGTGATGCATCGAGATCGCGGCGCCTTCGCCGAGTGCGACGGTGGAGAAGAATCTCTCGAAGGTCGCCGGCGCGATACCGCGGCCGACCACGCCGAGAAACTCGCCATGCGGACCGGTGACCTTGCGGGCGATCACGGTGGTCCACTTTCCGCTGATCCGGCTGACCACCGGCGCGACCAGCATGTCGGGCGAATAGGGGCTCGACTTGAAGATCTGGAAATAGTCGCGGTCGGCGATCGAGGCCTGCGGCGTCGGCCAGGCGCCCGAGCTGTTGATCAGCACGCCGTCGGCATCGAACACGTTGAGGCTGCCGACATTGGACAGCGCCTCCATCTTCGATTTGAGCATCGCGTGGATGTCGTCGGACGACATCCGGCTCCGGTAGTTCTCCGGCGTCGCGATCCCGCTGTCGCGCATGAACGCGACCAAATCGCGCTGCACGACTTCGAGATCGTCGAGCTGCTGGTCGAAGTGCCGCGCCAGCAGCAGCACGGTGTTCTCGAGCTCGCGTTCGCTGTTGTGCAAGGCGCGCTCGCGAAAATTCTCCGCCATCAACGTCGCGCCGATCGCGATCGCAGCCATCAGCACGGCGCCGCCAAGGATCAGCCAGCGGATCGGACCGGTGCCGATCACCGAATTGATGTTGAACGAGGTGCTGCCGTTTGGATTCATCTGACGCAATCGGTTCCAGGCGTTTCGCCCGGAAGTAGCTTTTGCGCACCTCCGGCCCGCGAAAGTCGTAACCAAACGAGATGGAGCGCCGGTTAGCGAGACTGGTTAACGAATGGTTGCGGGCGTGTCGCATCCGGCGCCGGCCGGCACTGTTCGCTGCGATCGAACGAAATGGCGGAATTGCAGCCGACGTCGCTTCGAGGCCTGACCGGTATCGGCACAACAAGTTCCTGCCGCGGAACTGCAGACTTTGCCGGTCACCACGCGACACGCGGAATCATTTGCCGCCTCCGCGATCGATGCAAGAGCTCGTTTACGATCTAAGTCCATGACGATGCTCGATGCCATCGTCGGCACGTTGTTTGCGTGTCGTTGCGCAAAGTTCAGTGTGTGAGAGTGCCATGATGAAGCAGCTTCTACAGAGTTTCTGGGCCGACGAGACCGGAGCCACGGCGATCGAATACGGGCTGATCGCAACCGGCATCGCCATCGCCATCATCGCTGCTGTGAAAGGCGTCGGCACCAAGCTCTCGGGCACCTTCAATTCGATCAGCGGCTCATTGAAATAACGTCACGCCGACGCAATCGGGCGCACTCGCGATCATTCGCCCGCGCGATAATGCCCGGACTTGCCGCCGATCTTCTCGACGAGATGAATGGCGTCGATCCGCACGCCGCGCTCGACCGCCTTGATCATGTCGTAGATCGTCAGGCATGCGACCGAAACCGCGGTCAGCGCTTCCATCTCGACGCCGGTCGGCCCGGTCACCTTGACGCTGGCGCGCACGATGCAGCCCGGCAGCTTGGCGTCGGTTGCGATATCGACCGTGACCTTGGCCAGCGCCAGCGGATGGCACAGCGGGATCAACTCCGAGGTCCGCTTCGCCGCCATGATGCCGGCGATCCGCGCGGTCGCCAGCACGTCGCCCTTCTTGGCCTGGCCTTGCTCGATCAATACAAGCGTTGCCTTGCTCATCAGGACGCGGCCTTCGGCGACCGCGGTGCGTTCGGTCGCCGGCTTGGCCGAAACGTCGACCATCCGCGCGTCGCCCTTGGCGTCGATATGGGTCAGAGCCGTGCCGGTGCCCGATGGCTGGGCTTTGCCTTTGGCCATGGTCTTCCGCGCCATCGCGTCAGCGGGCGCCAGTGGCGCGCGCAGCGGCCTGTCGCGTCAGCAGCGCGCGGGTCGCCGCGGTGACGTCCTGCTGGCGCATCAGGCTTTCGCCGACCAGGAAGGTCGACATCCCGACGCGCTCGAGGCGAGCGAGATCGTCAGGGGTGAAGATGCCGCTCTCGCCGACCATCAGGCGGTCGCGCGGGATCAGCGGCGCGAGCGCCTCGCTGGTCGCGAGCGTGGTCTCGAAGGTGCGCAGATTGCGGTTGTTGACGCCGATCATCGGCGAGCGAAGGTTCAGGGCGCGGTCGAGCTCGGCGCGATCGTGGATCTCGATCAGTACGTCCATGCCGTAGCCGAGCGCGGCATCCTCGATCTCGCTGGCCGCGGCGTCGTCGAGCGCGGCCATGATGATCAGGATGCAGTCGGCGCCATGGGCGCGGGCTTCCGCGACCTGGTAGGTGTCGAACATGAAATCCTTGCGCAGCACCGGCAGATTGGTCGCGGCGCGGGCCGCGACCATGAAGTCGAGATGACCCTGGAACGACGGGGCGTCGGTCAGCACCGACAGGCAGGCGGCGCCGCCCGTCTCATAGGCCTTGGCGAGAACGGGCGGATCGAAATCGGCCCGGATCAGCCCCTTCGAGGGCGAGGCCTTCTTCACCTCGGCGATCAGCGCATAGTCGCCGCGCGCGTGCTTGTGCTTGATGGCGCGGACGAAGCCGCGCGGGGCCGAGGCGGATTTCGCCTGCGCCTCGACATCGGCGAGTGGACGCGCGCGCTTGGCCGCGGCGATCTCCTCGCGCTTGTAGGCCTCGATCTTGGTCAGGATGTCGGACATGGCGATCGCTCTCAGCTGTTGGACACCGCGACCAAATGCTTCAGCCGCGCGGCGGCGGCGCCGCTGTCGAGCGACTGCGCACCGATCGCAACGCCTTCCTTGAGGTCCCTGGCGCGGCCCGCCACGATCAGCGCGGCGGCGGCGTTCAGCAGCGCGACGTCACGGTAGGCGCTCGGCTTGCCATGGAGCACGCTCGACAGTGCGATCGCATTGGCATCGGCATCGCCGCCCTTCAGCGCCTCGCCGTCGACGCGGCCGAGCCCGGCGTCCTCCGGCGTCACCTCGAAGGTCTTGATCTCGCCGTTCTCGAGCGTCGCCACGAAGGTCGGGCCGGTGAGGGTGATCTCGTCGAGGCCATCGGAGCCGTGCACGACCCAGACCTTGTCGGAGCCGAGGTTCTTCAGCACCTGCGCCAGCGGCTGCACCCACTGCCGCGAGAACACGCCGACCATCTGCCGCCTGACGCCGGCGGGGTTCGACAGCGGTCCGAGCAGGTTGAAGATGGTGCGGGTGGCGAGCTCGACCCGGGTCGGACCGACGTTCTTCATGGCCGGATGATGCGAAGGCGCGAACATGAAGCCGATGCCGGCTTCCTTGACGCAGCGCCCGACCTGCGCCGGCGTCAGGTCGAGCTTGACCCCGAGCGCGGCCAGGACGTCGGCGGCCCCCGAACGCGACGACAGCGCGCGGTTGCCGTGCTTGGCGACCGGCACGCCGGCGCCGGCCACGATGAAGGCGGCACAGGTCGAGACGTTGACGGAGCCGGAGCCGTCGCCGCCGGTGCCGACGATGTCCACCGCCTCGGCCGGCGCCTTGACCGGCAGCATCTTGCCGCGCATCGCGGTAACTGCGCCGGTGATCTCCTCGACGGTCTCGCCGCGCACCCGCAGCGCCATCAGCAGCCCGCCCATCTGCGAGGGCGTCGCTTCGCCCGACATCATGCTGTCGAAGGCGGACGCCGCCTCGTCACGTGTCAGCGTGGCGCCGGTGGCGACTTTTCCGATGATCGATTTCAGGTCGTCCATTCGCTGGCTCAGGTCTGTTGTTGGAGCGCGACAAACGCGGAACGCGTTTGCGCTGGGATTGTGCTCAATTATTTGCGCCTGTCACCTGTGCGAAGGCGGCCTGGTTGACGGTCACGCCGATGTCGGACTCGATCTTGCTGACATATTGCGCGACCTGTTCGTCGCTCAGCGAGCGCCGCACCGCTTCGGTGAGCTGCTTGACCGCGTCGGACGCGAAGTCGACCGGCGGCACGGTCACGTTGGTGACGCGGAACACGACCCACTGGCTGCCGCCTGCCACAGACGTCTGTCCGTCACCGTCCTTGGCGGTGCGGAACGCCGCGGCAATCACGCCGGCCGGCACGTTGGGCAGCGAGGCCTCGCGGTTGAAGTTCGCGGCGGTCTCGACCTTGACGCCGGCGGAAGCGGCCTCGTCGGCGAGCTTGGCGCCGCCATCGAGCTTCTGCACGATCTCGGTCGCCTTGGCACGCAGCTTGGCGGAGATCTGGTCCTCACGCCACTTCGCCTCGACCTGGTCGTGGACCTCGTCGAGGGTGCGCTCGCGCGACGGCGTGATACCGAGCACGTCGAACCACACATAGCCATTGTTGAACTGGATCGGGTCGTTGTCGACGCCGACGTCGCTGTTGAAGGCTTGCGACACCACGTCGAGGCCGCGCGGAATGCTGGACGCGACCTGGCCGTTCGGCAGGCGCCCCGAGCGATCGACCGCATCGATCGTGACGGGGGTCAGTTTCAGCTTCTGCGCCGCCTCGATGACGCTGGCGCCGCCGCCGCGCTCGTCTTCCATCTTGTCGCGCAGTTCGGCGACCTTGGTGCGGGCGCGCTCGGACGCGATCTCGTTCTTCACCTGCTGCGCCAGGCTCTCGTAGCTCGGGGTCACGCCGGGCTCGATCTTACCGACCTTGACCAGCGCGACGCCGAAACGGCCCTGGACCGGCTGGCTGACTTCGCCCGCGGGCAGCGAGAACGCGGCATCGCCGACGGCCGGATCGAGGATCGCCGATTTGGCGACCAGCCCGAGGTTGACGTCGGCGGGATTGAGCTTGCGCTCCTTGGCGATGTCGTCGAACGAGGTGCCGGAGGCGATGCGGGCGCGGGCGGCCTGTGCCTCGCCGGCGTCCGGAAACACGATCTGTGAGACTTCGCGCCTCTCTGGCGTGCTGAGGCGGTCCTTGCGCTCCTCGAAGAGCTTCTTGGCATCTTCGTCGGACACGGCTTCCCACTTGCCGATTTCCTCCGGCGTGATCGCGACGAAGGCGATCTTGCGGTACTCGGGCGCGCGGAATTGGACCTTGTGGTCCTCGAAATAGGCGGCGAGCGCTTCGGGCGAGGGCGGATCGATGGTGCCGGCCTGCGCGGCGCCGAGTGTGACGTAATCGATCGAGCGCTGCTCGTTCTGGAAACGGGTCAGCGCCTCGACCATCGATTTGGGCGGCTCGATCCCGGCCGAGATGGTGCCGGCGATCTGCCGCCGTAGCCCGACGCGGCGCTGCTCGGCGATGTAGCGGCCTTCGGTATAGCCAAAATTGCGGATCACGGACTGGAAGCGCTGCGGATCGAACTGGTTGTTCAGGCCCTTGAAGTTCGGATCGTTGTAGATCGCGCGCAGCACCTCGGCATCGGACTGGTTGAGGCCCATGCGGCGCGCTTCCTCGTCCATCGCGGCTTCCGCGAGCGTCTGTTGCAGCACCTGGCGGTCGATTCCGAAGGCGCGTGCCTGCTCGGGCGTCAGCGGACGGCCGAACTGGCGGCCAAGCTGTTGCAGGCGGTCGGTATAGATCTGGCGGAATTGCTCGGCCGAAATCTCGGTTCCACCGACCTTGGCGAAGGTCGACTGGCCAAACCCCTTGAAAATGTCGGCAATGCCCCAAATTCCGAAACTGACGATCAAAACGCCCATCACGACGGCCATAATCGTCTTGCCGAGCCAGTTTGATGAGGCTTTCCGCATTCCTCGAAGCATGGGTCCAACTTGTTTTACAGGAGGGGAACCGGGTCATACCCAAATGGGACCAAAAGTCGGGACTTTTTGTCCGGCAGCGGGGCGTCACCGAATTGAAAACGCTTATAAAGTGGCCGAAGCCCCCCCGCAACCATGGGTGAGGGGTCGGACCGGAGCGGTAATGCGTCGCGCAGCGGGCGCGGAGTCACGCTCTGGAAGTCATCGCGCGGCTCTGATAGCGCATGACGACGTTGAGAAGATGGGACATCCGACATGACCGACGCCATCCGGCCGCTGATCGCCGGCAACTGGAAAATGAACGGCCTGAAATCCTCTTTTGCCGAGTTCGACGCGATGCTGGCCGGCGCCGGCGATGTCGCAGCCAAGGCCGATCTCCTGGTCTGTCCGCCGGCAACACTGGTCGGGGCGTTCGCCGACAAGGCACGCGGCTCGAAGGTCGCCGTCGGCGCCCAGGATTGCCATCCCAAGGCTTCAGGCGCCCATACCGGCGATTTGTCGGCCGAAATGTTCAAGGATCTCGGCGCCACCGCGATCATCGTCGGCCATTCCGAGCGGCGGGCCGACCATGGCGAGACCGACGCCTTGATTCGCGAGAAGGCGCAGGCCGTCTGGCGTGCCGGGCTGACCGCGATCGTCTGCATCGGCGAGACGCGCGAGCAGCGCGACGCCGGCAAGACGCTCGACGTCTGCGGTACCCAGCTCGCCGGCTCGCTGCCCGATGGCTCGACCGCGGCCAATCTTGTGGTGGCCTATGAGCCGGTCTGGGCGATCGGCACCGGCCTCACTCCGACAACCAAAGATGTCGAGGAAGTTCATCGGTTTATCCGGGGGCAGCTCACCGATCGCTTCAAGGGCGAGGGAAACCGGATCAGAATCCTCTATGGCGGCTCGGTGAAGCCGTCGAACGCGGCCGAGTTGATGGCGGTTGCCAACGTCAACGGCGCGCTGGTCGGCGGTGCCAGCCTGAAGGCGTCGGACTTCCTGGCGATCGCCGCGGGCTGTTAGGGGCCGACTCCACGTCATTGCGAGCGAAGCCAAGCAATCCATCGCGCCGCCGATGCGGAACGATGGATTGCTTCGTCGCTTTGCTCCTCGCAATGACGGTTCAGGCTAAGCCGCCACCGCCGCGCCGATCCTCTTCCAATAGATCAGCGTCCCAGTGAGGCCACCACGTGGCTTCAGCGCGTAGTCCGGGATCAGCCCGGTCAGCTTGAAGCCGAGTCGCTCATAGAAAGGACCGGCGCCGTCCTCTTCGGCGGTGTCGAGCACCAGCAACGTACGTCGGTCCGCGATCGCAAGCGCTTCGGCAGCGCACATCAGGGCTGTCGCCACGCCGCGATTGCGGTGCGCGACCCGCGTCATCATTTTTGCGATTTCCGCCCGGTGCGGCTGGTTCGGCGGCAGCTTCAACAGCAACGTCACCGTGCCGACCAGATCGTCGCCGTCGAACGCGCCGAGCACGATGCGCTCGCCGCGCGCGACGGCGCCGAGCGAGTCCTGCCAGAACGTCTCGGCATCATCCTTTGCCAGCGGATGCATGAAGCTCACGGAGCCGCCGATGGCGACGGTCTCGATCAACAGCTCGCTGAGCGCGTCGCGAATCGCGGGCGCATCGGCGAGCGGCTTGATGGCGAAGTGCGGCATGCGTCAGCTCCGGGCCAAGGCGACCACATAGGTGCACCCGGCATTGGTCTCATTGGCGAAGGTGGTGTCCGCCGGCAGCCCGAAGCCGAGGCAATCGCTGGCGGCAAGCTCGTGGCGTACACCGCCTTCGGTGATGACGAGGCTGCCGCTCAAGACCCAGACGAGTTGGCGGATGTGGGCGTAGGACGAAGCGGGCAGGGTCACCGACTGCTTCGGCGGCAGTTCGACCCGCACCAGCTCGACCGGATGATCCGGACGGCTGAACACCTGCCGGCGCAGATAGCCGGTTTCGGGGTCGCGCCAGATTGGTTGCGCGTTGGCGCGCGACAGCCGTTCGCCCTGGCCCTCGGCGCGCAGCATCAGGCCGGCCAGCGTCAGGTCGAAGGCCGAGGCGAGGCGCACCAGCACCACCGCGGTCGGGCTGACCTCGGCCCGCTCGATCTTGCTGATCGTTGCCTTGGAGACGCCGGAGCGTTCGGCGAGCTCGGCCAGCGACCAGCCCCGGCTGTCGCGCTCGAGCCTGATCCGCTGCGCCAGGCGTTCGCTCAGAACGTCTACTAAAGTATCCATTTGTCTAGTATAATGGAATATGCCGGTCCTGATCAAGGTAGGAGTGCGCGCAAGCGGCACGGCTTGAGATGTCGGCCGATGCGACTATCTCGGGGGTGACAATGCCCGGTCCAATCGTGTAACAGGGCGCGACTTCACGAAAACCGCAGAGCCGATAGCGCCGTTTGTCTGGCTGCTTGGCGGCTTATGACGGAAGGCTTGCGATGCAGACTGTCGTTATCATTATTCATCTCATGATCGTCGCCGTCATGATCGGCGCTGTGCTGTTGCAGAAATCCGAAGGCGGTGGCCTCGGCATGGGTGGCGGCGCCGGCTTCATGTCGAGCCGCGGCACCGCCAATCTGCTGACGCGGACCACCGCAATTCTTGCGGTCGGCTTCTTCCTGACCAGCCTGTTCCTGTCCTGGTATGCGGGCTACGACCGCAAGCCGAGCTCGATCATCGGGACCGGTGCGCCGGCCCAGACGCAGCCGGCCGGTGGCACGCCGCTGAACGCGCCGACCTCCGGCGGCATCCTCGATTCGCTGAAGAAGGCTGACGAGCAGCAGGCGCCTCAGGCTCCGAGCGGCCCGCAGGCGCCTCGGTCGCAATAAAGCAGGGTGGCCATGCAGGATGCTGCGCTGGCATCCTGCATCAGGAACCCCCATTAATACTCTGAAATAGCACCCAATTTAACGTAACCCACAGCCCGGTGGCTTGTTTGCCGGGAACAGCCGATTCGTTTTGCGAATCGGCTGAGGCGGATTAAAGGTAAGGTCCCATGGCGCGGTACATCTTCATCACCGGCGGCGTGGTCTCCTCGCTCGGAAAAGGTCTGGCATCAGCGGCGCTCGGCGCCTTGCTGCAGGCCCGGGGCTACAAAGTCCGCCTTCGCAAGCTCGATCCCTATCTCAACCTCGATCCCGGAACGATGTCGCCGTATCAGCACGGCGAAGTGTTCGTGACTGACGACGGCGCCGAGACCGATCTCGATCTCGGCCATTACGAGCGTTTCACCGGTCGGCCGGCCACCAAGGCCGACAACATCACGACCGGGCGCATCTATCAGGACATCATCACCAAGGAACGCCGCGGCGACTATCTCGGCGCGACCATCCAGGTGGTGCCGCACGTCACCAATGCGATCAAGGAATTCGTGCTGTCGGGTAACGACGACTACGATTTCGTGCTGGTCGAGATCGGCGGCACCGTCGGCGACATCGAAGGCTTGCCGTTCTTCGAGGCGATCCGCCAGCTCAAGAACGAGCTGCCGCGCGATCACGCCGTCTACATTCACCTGACGCTTCTGCCGTACATTCCAAGTGCCGGTGAACTCAAGACAAAGCCGACGCAGCACTCGGTGAAGGAGCTGCGCTCGATCGGCATTCAGCCGGACATCCTGCTGTGCCGCACCGACCGCGAAATCCCCAAGGAAGAGCGGCGCAAACTCGGCCTGTTCTGCAACGTGCGCGAAAGCGCCGTGATCGAGGCGCGCGACGTCGACAACATCTACGCGGTGCCGGAGGCCTATCACGCCGCCGGCCTCGACGACGAGGTGCTGGCCGCGTTCGGCATCACCGCGAAAATCCCGCCGGCGCTACAGAGCTGGAACGTGATCAACGAGCGCGTCCGCAATCCGGAAGGCGCGGTGACCATCGCCATCGTCGGCAAATACACCGGCATGAAGGACGCCTACAAATCGCTGATCGAGGCGCTGTCGCATGGCGGCATCGCCAACAAGGTGAAGGTCAACCTCGACTGGATCGAGAGCGAGGTGTTCGAGAACGAGGACCCGGCGCCGTTCCTCGAGCACGTCAACGGCATCCTGGTGCCCGGCGGCTTCGGCCAGCGCGGCGCCGAGGGCAAGATCCGCGCGGCGCAGTTCGCCCGCGAGCGCGACGTGCCGTATTTCGGCATCTGCTTCGGCATGCAGATGGCTGTCATCGAGGCGGCGCGCAACCTGGTCGGCATCGAGAACGCCAACTCGACCGAGTTCGGCCCGACCAAGGAGCCGCTGGTCGGCCTGATGACCGAATGGCTGCGCGGCAACGAGCTCGAGAAGCGTTCGCAGAGCGGCGATCTCGGCGGCACCATGCGGCTCGGCGCCTATCCGGCCGCGCTCAACCGCGGCAGCCGGGTCTCGCAGGTCTATGGCGGCGCGACCGAAATCTCCGAGCGGCACCGCCATCGCTACGAGGTCAACACCGCCTACAAGGACCGTCTCGAGCAGCACGGCCTGCGCTTCTCCGGCATGTCGCCCGATGGCGTGCTGCCCGAGATCGTCGAGTACGAGGACCATCCCTGGTTCATCGGCGTCCAGTTCCACCCCGAACTGAAGTCGCGGCCCTTCGAGCCGCATCCGCTGTTTGCCTCGTTCATCGAGGCGGCGGCGAAGCAGAGCCGGCTGGTGTAGGCGGCTGTCAAGGGTGTCTTGACAGCATTGCGCGGCGGACTATTGTCAAGCCTCCCTTGACAAGGAGGCTTGCCGTGTCGACCAAGGCCAATGCTGCGACCACGCCGACGCCGTCATTGTTCTGCTCATTCTGCGGCAAGGATTCCGACAGCGTCAAAGCGCTGATCGCCGGACCATCGGTGTTCATCTGCGACGAGTGCGTCGGGCTCTGCAACAAGCACCTCGGGGGCGAGCCGGTTGCGGTGCTCAGTCCCGACTGGACCACATACTCCGAGCAAGACTTGCTCAAGCTGCTGCCGCGCTCGGCTGCGGTCGCCGAGACCGCGGGCAACTTCCTCAACGGTCACGTCGACGCGCTGCGCGCGCGCGGCGTGACCTGGGAAGCGATCGGGCAGGCGCTCGGCGTATCGCGTCAAGCCGCGTGGCAGCGTTTTTCGTAAGCTGGTCAGCCGACCGGTTCATACCGGCACGATGCTGGCCTTGCGTTCCCTCGTGGAGGGCGAAACACCCGCATTCGCCGCGGGCGTGACGTCCCGCGTCATTAGCTTGTATTGCGGACGTCGCGTCAGCCGGTAGACCGCGGCGGGCGGCACGTTCATGATCGCGCGATCGACCAGCGTGGCGCGCAGGCCGAGCCGGTCGAGGATCGGCCGTGGCACCGGACAGCGCATGCCGTAGGTGAATTGGTAGAACGCGCCGCCGGGACGCATATAGCTGAACGCGCCGCTGACGATCGAGATCACCTTGCGCGGCGACATGTTGAGCAGCGGCAATCCGCTGACCACGGCGCCGACCGGCGCGCCGTCATAGAGCCGCTCCGAGGCCAGCCGCGCCGCATCCATCCACAGCACGCGCGCGCCGGGGAAGCGCAGCTGCAACAGCCGCATGAAATCCGAACCGTATTCGATCAGCGTGAGGTCCTGTTGGCGCACGCCGCGCTTCAGCAGCTGATAGGTGAAGGCGCCCGTTCCCGGACCGAGCTCGAGCACCGGGCCGGTCTCGGCGGTGATGTCGCGCGTGATCAGTTCGGCGAGCGCCGCGCCCGACGGCGCGATGGCGCCGACGCGGCCGGGGGCTGCCATCCACGCCGTGAAGAATGAGAGGAGATCATGTGCCATTGGGATTCCCAGCAAAGTGTCGCAGCGCCTCGACTCATCTGCGTGGCGCGCCATCTTCTTTGCGGCACTTGCATTGCGCCAACATTGCGCGATGTTGCTCGCGTCATGACGCGAACGGCGCTGGCGGCAATGTGAGCCGGAAGCACGCGCCGCCTTTCGGTCCGTCGAGCACGGAGACGTGACCGCCATGCAGCCTTGCGATCTCGCGCACCATGTTCAACCCGAGGCCGGCGCCGCGATCGAGCGGCGCGAGCCGGTAGAACGGATCGAAGATCCGCGTGCGTTGGTTCTGCGGAATGCCGTCGCCTTCGTCTGACACGTCGATGGTCGTGGCGCTGCCGACATGGATCGTGATGGTGCCGCGCCGGCCGCCATGCTGGATCGCATTCTGCACGAGATTGGTCAGCGCGCGCTCCAGCGCGGCGCGATCGCCTTGCGTCTCGATCCGATCGATTGCAGTCTCGAGCGACAATTCATAACCGGCCGCGATCGCAAGCGGCGCGAGGTCGGCGGCGACATTGCGCGCGACCGCGACGAGATCGACGCGCTCGAACGGATTGCGGCACTGGTCGAAGCGCTGGATGTCGAGCAACTGCTCGGCGAGCGTCGCCAGCCGCGCCGAATCCTCGAGCAGGCGGTTTTTTTCGGGGCCCGGCGGCAGCGACTCCAGCCGGGTGTTGAGGATCGCGATCGGCGTGCGCAATTCATGCGCGGCGTCCGCGACGAAACGCTGGTGGCGCGAATAGCCGTCGTCGAGCCGCGTCAGCGCATCGTTGACGGCGGTCACCAGCGGTGCGACCTCGAGCGGCAAATGGTCGGCCGACAGCCGGCTGCCGCGCTGCTGGAAGTCGATCCGGCGCGCCTGGTCGGCCGCGGTGTCGAGGCCGGCGAACGCGCGCTTCACCACCATCGGCGTCGCGATGAATGTGGCGCACGCCATCAGCAACAGGCCGGGCAGGGCGATGGCAAGGAATGCCAGCGTCGTGGCGAGTGCCGTCTTGAGGCTCGACGTCGGCCCTTGCGTGGCCGTGAGCACCTGCACCGGGCCGGCGTCGGAATTGACGCGCTTCAGCCGGGCCGGCGGCTTGCGCGGATCGTCCTCGAACATCTGCCAGCCGAGTCTGGCCTGGCTGATCTGGTCGAGTGCATCGCCGATCCTGGCGAATTCGGGCGGTACCGCGCCTTCCGACAGCGAGTGACCGCCCCGGTCGCGCACCAGGAACCAGAGGTCCGGCGTGTTGTCGCGAAGCTGCTTGAGGTCGGCGGTCGGGCGCAACACCAGATTGCCCTGCGCATCGCGCGCGATCGCGCTCTGCACGATGGAGATGACGTGATCCTCGTCGCGCGGAACGATCAGGAAACCGGTGGCGCACAGCGCGCTGATCAGGCAGACGATCAGCATCGCGAGCAGCAGCGCCTGGAGCGCCACCAGTCGCCAGCTCAATTTGGAGCGCAGGCAATAGTGATCGGCCTGTTCGCTCATGACGTCTGTTTCAGCAGATAGCCAACGCCGCGGATACTGTGGATCTCGACGCCGGCACCCGCGTCGGCGAGCTTGCGCCTGAGCCGCGAGACGTGAGCGTCGAGCGCGTTCGACTGGATTTCGTCCTCGAAATTGTAGACCGCTTCCTCGAGCGTCGCGCGCAGCACGGTGCGCCCCATGCGGCGCAGCAGCGTCTCCAGCACCAAAAGCTCGCGCCGCGGCAGCTCGAACGGGCGGCCCTCGATGCTGGCCTCGCGGTGGCTGCAATCGAACGCGATGCGGCCGGCCTTGATGATCTCGAACTGCACGCCGGCGGGTCGGCGCAGCACGGCGCGCAGCCGCGCCATCAGCTCCTCGACCGCGAACGGCTTGGCCAGATAGTCGTCGGCGCCGCTGTCGAGCCCACTGACGCGATCGGCGAGGTCGCCGCGCGCGGTCAGCACGATGATCGGAACGCCGTCGGCCTTGGCGCGCAGCTTCGGGATCAGCGAGAGCCCGTCGCCGTCGGGCAGCTGGCGGTCGAGCAGCACCGCGCCATGCACGTCGGCGGAAATCGCCTCCTCGGCCTCGGCAAGGTTCGGCACATGGTCGACCACCATGTCGTAGCCTTTCAGCGCCTGCGCCAGCGCCGCCGCCATCTCGGCCTCGTCTTCAACCAGCAGTATCCGCATGTGTTCTTCGTCCTGCTCCCACGGCTGGTTCTAGGGCAAGTAACATTGCAACAACATTGCGGGAATGGCCGCCGCGGGCGAGCAGGGGTGCCATGTTGTCACCCCCTCAAGACAGTCTGGAACCCGCTCGGTATAACCGCCCGCACAACCATCTGGGAGGACCGCCAATGATCTACGAGACCCGCGTCTATCGCTGCCTGCCGGGCCGCTTACCGGCGCTGCTGAAGCGCTTCGAGACCGTCACGCTGAAGCTCTGGGACAAGCACGGCATCAGGCAGGCCGGCTTCTTCACGACGCTGGTCGGCGAATCCAACCAGGACCTGACCTATCTGCTGGCCTGGGAATCGCTGGCCGAGCGCGAGACAAAATGGACGGCGTTCGCAACCGACCCGGAATGGCTCGCCGCGCGCGCCAAGACCGAGGAGGACGGCCAGATCGTTCTCACCATCGAAAACCAGCTGCTGGTGCCGACCGCGTTCTCGTCGGTGAAGTAGCACGGGCGCGGAGTTGAGGGCGCGATGATTGGTCTTGTCGCGCCCCCTGCGACGGCTATTGCGGGCAACCCGAGGTTTGATCGCCTTCGCGGACCATCGGCTTGCCGTTGATGAAGACGCCGTGGCTGCCCGAGGTGGTCTTGCCGCCACAATGCGTGCGGTCGCCCATGACCACCGCCGGCTTGCCGTTGATCAGCACGTTGGGCACGCCCTCGACCAGCGGGCCGCCATTGCTGGTGGTATCGCCGCTGCGCGCGGCCGGCTTGCCGTTGATGGTGACGCCGGCGGCGCCGCTGGTGACGACGCCGGGCTGGCTGTTGGCCTGGCCATGGGCCAGTCCCGATATTGCCGACAGGGCGGCCGCGGCTCCGAGCACCAGCGAAATGCGCATCTCGTTCCTCGTACGATCCGGTCTTGAAATCCGGTCTGAAATCCGGTCTTGGGAATCTGTTCCGCGGCAGTCTATAGGGGCTGATAGGGCAGGATTGTGATAGCACGGCGCACCCACGGCGCCAGCGCAACCCCCTCATCGCGCGGGACGGCTTGATCCGCCCCGCGCGGGATTGCATGGTCGCAGGCCAAAAGGATGCAGCATTTTGACCAACCAGGTTTCCGCGCGGGCCGCCGCGCCGATCGTTGCCGTCGGATCGGCCGAATTCGGCAACGCCTCGCCCATCTCGATCATCGCCGGTCCCTGCCAGCTGGAGAGCCGCGCACATGCGCTTGAAGTCGCCTCCGCGTTGAAGGAGATCGCGGCGCGGCTGAAGATCGGCCTCGTCTACAAGACCTCGTTCGACAAGGCGAACCGCACCAGCGCGACCGCGGCGCGCGGCATCGGGCTTGCGCAGGCGCTGCCGATCTTCGCCGAGATCCGCTCGTCGCTCGGGCTTTCGGTGCTGACCGACGTGCACGAAGCCAGCCAGTGCGCCGAGGTGGCGCAGGCGGTCGACGTGCTGCAAATCCCGGCCTTCCTGTGCCGGCAGACCGACCTGCTGCTGGCTGCGGCTGCGACCGGCAAGGTCGTCAACGTCAAGAAGGGCCAGTTCCTGGCGCCGTGGGATATGGCCAATGTGGTCAGCAAGATCACCGGCGCCGGCAATGCCAACGTGCTGGTCACCGAGCGCGGCGCGTCGTTCGGCTACAACACGCTGGTCTCCGACATGCGCGCGCTGCCGATCCTTGCGCGCACCACCGGTGCGCCCGTGATCTTCGACGCCACCCATTCGGTGCAGCAGCCGGGCGGCAAGGGCACCTCGTCGGGCGGCGAGCGTGAGTTCGTGCCGGTGCTGGCGCGCGCCGCGGTCGCAGTCGGCGTCGCCGGCGTGTTCATCGAGACCCATCCCGATCCGGATCACGCGCCGTCGGATGGTCCGAACATGGTGCCGCTCCGCGACTTCGAGGCCCTCGTCAGGCGGTTGATGCAGTTCGACGCACTCGCCAAAACCGCAACCTGACAGACGGACTGCGACATGACCGCAAAGAGCGGCATGCCGCCGGTTCTCAACGTGATCACGCTGGCGACCTTCGCGGCGAGCCTGTCGGTGCGCGCGCTCGATCCGGTGCTGCCGCATGTCGCCGACGATTTTGGCGTCAGCATCGCGACCGCGGCGAGCTTTGCCGCGGTGTTCGCCTTCACTTTCGCAATCATCCAGCCGGCGATCGGCGCCGCCGCCGATCTGTTCGGCAAGGCGCGCCTGATGACGATCTGCCTCGGACTGCTCGGCGTCGCCAGCATCCTCGGCGCGCTGTCGACCTCGTTCCCGATGCTGTTCGTGACCCGCATCCTGGCCGGCATCGGCTCCGGCGGCGTGTTTCCGGTGGCGCTGTCGCTGACCAGCGACCTGGTCGGGCCGGACAAGCGGCAGCTTGCGATCGGGCGGACTCTCGCAGGCTCGATGACCGGCAATCTGCTGGGCGCCACGGCCTCCGGCCTGATCGGTGACTTCCTCGGCTGGCGCGGCGTACTCGCGGTGCTCGGCGGCCTTGTGATCATCGTCGCGCTCGCGGTCGCAGCCGGTTTCCGCGGCGCCGCGCTGAACCGTCCGCCGCGCACCAGCCTGAAGGCGCTGCGCCACGGCTATCGCACCATCTTCACCAATCCGAACGCGCGCATCTGCTACTCGGCTGTCTTCATCGAAGGCTGCTGCGTCCTTGGGCTGTTTCCCTTCATCGCCTCGTTCCTGTTCGAGCTCGGCGAGACCTCGCTGTCGATCGCCGGCATCGTGATCGCGGGCTTTGCGATCGGCGGATTGCTCTACACGCTGACGGTGGCGCGGATGCTGCCGCTGATCGGGGTGAGGGGGATGATGATCGCGGGTGCGACGCTGGTGGCAATTCAATTAGTCGGCGTCGCTTTCGGGCCGCACTGGAAATTGCAGATGGCGGGCCTCATGGTGATGGGCCTCGGCTTCTACATGATCCACGGCTGCTTGCAGGTGTTCGCCAGCGAGCTCTCGGTCGAGGCGCGCGCCACCGCGCTGTCGCTGCACTCGTTCTTCTTCTTCATGGGCCAGACCGTCGGCCCGATCGCCTACGGTTTTGGGCTGCAACATGCCGGCAAGACCGCAACGCTGGTCTCGGCCGCCGCCGTGATGGTCGTACTCGGCTTCATCTGCGCGAGATTTTTGAAGCAGACGCGACCGACGGATGCGGCGGCGCGGCCGGATGTCGAGGCTTAGATCAGGACGACGGCGACGAACTGTCGGATTGCTGAGTGCGCATCTCGGCTGCCCATTCCGTCAGACATTGTTCCGCATAGCGCAGGCCGGCCGTGCTTCGCTCTACGCGGACTCGACCAAGGTCGCTGTCCGGACCAAGCGCAAGGGCCTCGATGATGTACTGCCCCGCCATCCGGACGCCCTTGCTGATCTCGTCCAGTGCCAGGACGTAGTCACGCTGCCGAACCAGACCTTCCTCTGTTGCGGGACTCGTTTTCTTTGCGATGGCGAGTTGGGCCTCTGTTCGAAGGAACAATCGGCTAAAGACACTGCTGAGCTGTCGCACGTGCTCCGGCGCGTCGAATCCCTTGAATAACGCCATTACCTCGGCATTCCAGGAGGCGAGTTCGGTGAGTGCCTTCGTCACTGCATGCGCGCCCAGCTCCGTGAAAGCGTAGGTACTCGCTACGCCCGCGATGGAGAGGTCATCGCCCGCGATCTGTTGCGCCCAACCCGCGCGTTCCATCTGCGACCACAACGCATCATTGGGGCTTCCGATGCTGGTGATCATCAGGCTTCCGGGGTGAGCTGCCGCGCCTTCATTTACAGACAGATCGCCGGGAGAAAGGGTTGCTAGCCAGAAGCGAAGTTGACGAGCGTCAAAGGTGGCCGAATTGGAAGTGTCATTCACGTGTGGCCTGCGGGTTGCACAAGAAAGTCCACACGACCGTAGCGAAGCAGAGTTGAAGCGAAGGTTAAAGGGGGCCGCCCTAGCCCCGCCCGCGATACGTCGCGACGCCCTGATCCGGGACCCAGATGCCCTTGGGCAGTCGTCCGGTCTGGAAGAACACGTCGATCGGGATGCCGCCGCGCGGGTACCAGTAGCCGCCGATACGGAGCCATTTCGGCTTGATCTCGTCTGATATCCGCTTGCCGATCATGACCGTGCAGTCCTCATGGAACGCGCCATGGTTGCGGAAGCTTGCGGCGAACAGTTTCAGCGACTTGGATTCGAGCAGCCAGCGGCCCGGCACGAAGTCGATCACCAGATGCGCGAAGTCCGGTTGGCCCGTCACCGGGCAGATCGAGGTGAATTCCGGCACCGTGAAGCGGACCAGGTAATCGGTACCAGCCTGTGGGTTGGGCACGCGGTCGAGCTGCGCCTTTTCCGGCGCATCGGGCCATTCCACCGCGCGGCCGAGCTGGAGGTCGGGGGAGGTGGTTGATTTGGTGGATTTCTTTGCCATCAGAGCGTCTCCGTGGCGTCCTCTTATCCAATGCGGGGGCGCCCGTCACCCGGCCTTTTCCCCCTCGATGCATTGCGGTAGAAGCACCGCCATCTGCCCCCCGCACTGCCAAAAGAGGTTCTCATGACTGACATCGTCGACATCATCGGCCGCGAAATCCTGGATAGCCGCGGCAACCCCACGGTCGAGGTCGATGTGGTGCTGGAGGATGGGTCGATTGGCCGCGCGGCGGTGCCGTCGGGGGCTTCCACCGGCGCCCATGAGGCGGTGGAACTGCGCGACGGCGACAAGTCGCGCTATCTCGGCAAGGGTGTCGAGAAGGCGGTCGCCGCCATCAATGGCGAGATCTTCGAGGCGCTCAGCGACCAGGCCGTCGAGGAGCAGGTCGCGATCGACCAGATCATGATCGAGCTCGACGGCACGCCGAACAAGAGCCGGTTGGGCGCCAACGCCATCCTCGGCGTCTCGCTGGCCTGCGCCAAGGCCGCCGCGGAATCCTTCGACATGCCGCTGTATCGCTATGTCGGCGGCACCTCGGCGCGGACGTTGCCGGTGCCGATGATGAACATCATCAATGGCGGCGTGCATGCCGACAACCCGATCGACTTCCAGGAGTTCATGATCCTGCCGGTCGGCGCCAGCAGCTTCGCCGAAGCGCTGCGCTGCGGCTCGGAAATCTTCCACACGCTGCGCGGCGAGCTGAAGAAGGCCGGCCACAACACCAATGTCGGCGACGAAGGCGGCTTCGCGCCGAACCTGCCGTCGGCCGATGCCGCGCTCGAATTCGTCATGAACGCGATCGGCAAGGCCGGCTACAAGGCGGGCGACGACGTCGTGCTCGGCCTCGACTGCGCCTCCACCGAGTTCTTCAAGGAAGGCTCCTACGTCTATGGCGGCGAGAACAAGACCCGCTCGCGTTCCGAGCAGGTGAAGTATCTCGCCGATCTGGTCGGCCGCTATCCGATCGTCACCATCGAGGACGGCATGTCGGAAGACGACATGGAGGGCTGGAAGGAGCTGACGGACGCGATCGGCAACAAGTGCCAGCTGGTCGGCGACGATCTGTTCGTCACCAACGTCACCCGGCTCGCCGACGGCATCAAGCATGGCCGCGCCAACTCGATCCTGGTCAAGGTCAACCAGATCGGCACGCTGACCGAGACGCTGGCGGCGATCGAGATGGCCTACAAGGCCGGCTACACCGCCGTGATGTCGCACCGCTCCGGCGAGACCGAGGACTCCACGATCGCCGACCTCGCTGTCGCCACCAATTGCGGGCAGATCAAGACCGGCTCGCTGGCGCGCTCCGACCGTACCGCCAAGTACAACCAGCTGCTGCGCATCGAGCAGCAACTCGGTAGCCAGGCGAAATACGCGGGCAGGGCGGCCTTGAAGGCGCTGTCGTAAGGCACGCCAAGCTCACGCGCGGTAACGAGGCTTACCATCGTCCTCGCGCTGTGAGCAGTCGATTGGGCTGGCGACGTGTATGGCGTCGCCAGGTAGCGGGTGATGACTCCGGCGTCCGCGTGCGGAAGCCCCGCATTTCGTGAACAAGGCAACTCCGGATCATTACTGTCTTACCTTTCGGTTGCCATTGGTCGCTCCTTCGGCCACTGTTTCAGCGTGTTGTCGAACATTTCCGTTGTCGGGGCGAGTAACCGGAAACTCTCTCTCGACGTCCCAACTGTTCTTGATCGGGTTGATGCCGCCCTTATCGGGGCGACGGCATTGGTCGCGCTTTACTTCTTTTTCTACCCGGTCTGGCGATCGCAATTCCTGATCGAAATCTGGTTCACGGAAACCTGGAACGCCTACTTCCAGGACGCTGCGGCGGCCTGGAAAACGATCTATCCGGCCCCGAGCGCTCTCGTCGTCAACAACTATCCGCCGCTCTCGTTCTACTGCGTTGGCTCGCTGGGCAATCTTCTCGCGGACAATCTCTTTGTCGGGCGCTGGCTGTCGCTGGTCGCGTTGATCGCCGTAAGCGTCGAAATCTTCGTCTGCGTTCGGGCACTGGCGGGCGGGATCTTCGGTCCCGCCATCGGGGCATTGTGGTACGTCGCGATCATGTCCCACAACTTCACGAACTATGTTGGGGCGAATGATCCGCAACTTGCCGGCGAGGCGATCATGGGGGGCGGCCTCGCATGGCTCCTGACCTCGGAACGATCGGGCGTGCGATCGGCGCTTGGTCCGCTGCTCGTCATGGTCATCGGTGGCTTCTGGAAGCACAGCATGATCGCGATCCCGCTGACTGCGGTGATCTGGCTCCTCGCACGCCGCCGCGCCAGCGCGATCCCCGCGGTCGTCGCCAGCGTGATCGCCGCGACCGCCGGGCTCGCGCTGTGTGGTGCAATCTTCGGATCCGATTTTTTCCGCAACCTGTTCACGGCCCGTGACTACGACATCGCTCACCTGATCGGCAATCTCGGTCATCTGCAGTGGTCCGCGCTTGCCGCGCTGATCTGGCTTTGCTGGGTGTTCACCAGCAGCACGGATGGCGCCAGATTCACGGCCCTTCACGTTCCGATCGCCCTGGCCTCCTGCATCGTGCAATGGTTTGGTGACAAGATATACGGAAATGCCGAGTTCGATCTGATCCTGGCGCTCGGTATCGCGATCGGCGTCACATGTGCATCACTCGAAAGCAGTCCGCTGGCCAAACACCTATCGGGATCCGCCGCCAAGATTACGGTCGTGTCGCTGCTTCTGTTTCGTCTTCTCGCGTCGGATCGTCAGGAAACGCTGCTCGTCCTGTTCGATCCGCAGTTTGCCGAGCAGTTTGCGAAGAGAGAGCGAACCATCGAGCGCGAGGCCGCGCAGGTCACGGCGATTGAGGGGGACGTCTATTGCCCGATCAAGACGGTCTGCCGGTCTGCCGGCAAGCCATTCGTGGTCGATGACTTCAGGATCGAAGAGATGCTCGCAACGGGACTGATCGAGCAGAACGAGCTCGACAAGCTTCTTGCGGTCCGCAACATCACGACGTTCAGGAGCAATCCGGCCGCCATGGGGACGATCGACACGTCGTTGTCGCACGCGGTGCGGCGCGGCCTGATGCCGTAGGCGCAAGATGACCCCGCCGCGCGCGGGCGCGCGCGACACCGCAGCGCTGGGTAAAAATGCCTACGCCAAAGCCGTCGTCTTGAAACTATCCTTTTGAAGTCGCCAATTGCTGGACATCGTTGTCGACCCGGCCCATATCGGCAGGGCCGAAGGTAACGGGCCGACCCTGGGGAGCGTCCAACTTCAGGGCAGCAAATGGAAGTCGAGGGAGGATGTGCGATGAGTGACGGCAAGAATGGGCTGCAACTGCGTTCGCTGCTCAAGAAGAATGGCGAACTGGAGCTATCGCTGGTCAATGTCCCGACCGCCGAGCCCGGCCCCGACGAAGTCGTGGTCCGGGTCGAGGCGAGCCCGATCAATCCGTCCGATCTCGGCCTCCTGATCGGCCCGGCCGACATGTCATCGGCCAAGGTTTCCGGCAGCAGGGAATTGCCCGTGGTGACCGCCCGGGTGCCGGAGGCGGCGATGGCCGGCCTCGCCGCGCGGCTCGACGAGTCGATGCCGGTCGGCAATGAAGGCGCCGGCGTCGTGATCAAGACCGGCTCCTCGGACGCCGCGAAAGCGCTGATGGGCAAGACGGTCGCGATGATCGGCGGCGCGATGTATGCGGAATACCGTACGCTGCGCGTCAACGAATGCCTGCCGCTGCCCGAAGGCACCACGCCGGCGGAAGGCGCATCCTGCTTCGTCAATCCTTTGACCGCGCTCGGCATGACCGAGACGATGCGGCGCGAGGGACACAAGGCGCTGGTGCATACCGCGGCGGCGTCGAACCTCGGCCAGATGCTGAACAAGATCTGCCTCAAGGACGGCATCGGCCTCGTCAATATCGTACGCAACAAGGAGCAGGCCGACATCCTGCACAGGATCGGCGCCAAGCACGTCGTCGATTCCAGCGCACCCAGCTTCATGGACGATCTGACCAGCGCGCTGGTCGAGACCGGCGCGACCATCGCCTTCGACGCGATCGGCGGCGGCAAGCTCGCCGGGCAGATCCTGGTCGCGATGGAAACCGCGATCAACAAGACCGCCAAGGCCTACAGCCGTTACGGCTCGAATGTGCACAAGCAGGTTTATGTCTATGGCAGCCTCGACACCCGCTCGATCGAGCTGCCGCGCGGCTTCGGCATGGCCTGGGGCGTCGGCGGCTGGCTGCTGTTCCCGTTCCTGATGAAGATCGGCCCGGAGGCCGGCAACAAGCTGCGCCAGCGCGTGGTGGCCGAGTTGAAGACCACGTTCGCAAGTCACTACACCAAGGTGGTGTCGTTGCAGGAAACCTTGCAGCTCGACAACATCGCCGTCTATGGCAAGCGCGCAACCGGCGAGAAATTCCTGATCAACCCGAACAAGGGCTGAGGATCGAAGCGAAAGGCTGTCCCCGGGCAGCTCCAAGCTTGGCGCAGAAGCGAACATCCGCGCGCTTCCCAATCGCTGGAAATCGCGGTCATATTCCGTCCGGAGACGCTTGGCGTTTTGGGCCAGCGTCTCGGTCTGCGGAAGGAGAATGCGCGTGAAAGAACTCGCTGGAAAGACCGCGTTCGTGACCGGTGCTGCCTCAGGCATCGGGCTGGGGATCGCGACTGCTCTCGCCCAGGCGGGGGCGAAAGTCATGCTTTGCGATATCGAAGAACAAGCCCTGTCCGCGGCGATCGAGCGATTGAAGCGCACCAACGCCGATGTCGACGGCGTGAAAGCGGACGTCTCGCTCAAGTCCGAACTCGTGGCGGCGGCCGAAGCCACGATTGCTCGCTATGGCAAGGTGCATATCCTGGTCAACAATGCGGGCGTCGGTGGCGGTGGGCCCTATGGCGCCTGGACCGATGCGTCCTGGGATTGGACCCTGGGCGTCAACCTGATGGCGACCATCTGGGGGATCGAGATCTTCGGGCCGTTGATCGAGCAGCATGGCGAAGGTGGACACATCGTGTCCACAGCCTCGATTGCTGGGCTTATCTCGGGAGGGAGCACGGCATACAACGTTTCAAAGTACGGCGTTGTCGCGCTGTCCGAGGGCCTGCGGCTCGAGCTGGCGCCCCGTGGGATTGGCGTATCGGTGCTGTGTCCCGGGTTCATCCGCACTCAAATCGTGGACTCAAGGCGCAACCTGCCGCAGCGCTTCGAGGGAGAGCTCCGTGTCTTGCCGACGTCGGGCCCCATTGCCGAACGGATCAATCTGGTCCGGGAACGCATCTCCCAAGGCATCGATCCCATGTATGTCGGTGAGCTGGTCCGCGAAGGCGTCGAAAACGACTGGCCCTATATCTTCACCGACCTCGAATTCGAGCCGATCATCGACGCGCGCTTCGCCGCAATCAAGCAAGGCTTCGACCATATCCGCCGGCGCAACCCGAAACGGTAGGCGCGCAGCGTTCCACCAGACCGATGGGCGTCGTCGGGCGGTCGTGCTGCCCGAGGCAAATTCTACTCGCGCTCGAATGCCAGCCCCCTGGAGCGCTTGTGACGCTCGAGGGCATGGCCGATCAGCACATCCATCAGCGCGGGTTGCGGCAGGCCGCTGGCCTCCCACAGCCGCGGATACATGCTGATATTGGTGAAGCCGGGCAGGGTGTTCGCCTCGTTCACGTAAGCCTGCTCGCCGTGCAGGAAGAAGTCGATGCGCGCCATGCCTTCGCAGCCGAGTACGCCGAACGTCCTGATCGCGAGCTCCTTGATGCGATCGGCGACGGCGGGCGGGACGTCGGCGGGCACCTGAAGCAGGGCGCCGTCGGCATCGAGATATTTTGCGTCGTATGAGTAGAAGCCGTGCTTGTCGGACGGCACGATCTCTCCGAGCTGGGAGGCCCGGACGCGGCCCTCGGCATCCTCGAGCACGGCGCATTCGACTTCCCGGACCGGCGCGACACAGCGCTCGATCAGGATCTTGCTGTCGAAGCGGAGCGCCAATCGGCAGCCGCTCTCGAACTCCTCCGCATTGCCTGCCCGCGACACGCCGACCGATGATCCCATGTTGGCGGGCTTGACGAACAGTTCGCGCGACCCGAGCGCGCTGACCGCATCGGCATAGCTGATCGGAGCCGCTGCCGACATCACGACAAAGGGGACGATCGGCAATCCCGCCTCGCGCATCAGGCGCTTGGCGACGTCCTTGTCCATGCCGGCCGCCGAGCCCATCACGCGCGAGCCGACATAGGCCACGTCGGAGAGTTCGAGCGCACCCTGCACGGTGCCATCCTCGCCGTTCGGGCCGTGCAGGACCGGGAAGACGACATCGAACGCCGGCAATTCCGCAGGTGCCGCCGATCCCTGTAGCACGACGACGCGGCCCTGTCCGCCCGGCAGCAAGGCGAGTTGCGGGCCGTGGTCTGGAATGGTGAGTGATCCGCTGCCTGCGCCGGCGCCGTTGCCTGCGTCGGCTGCGATCCAGCGGCCGTCCCGGGTGATGCCGATCGCCGTGGTCTCGTAGCGATCCGGGTCGAGCGAGCGAAGCACGTTCGCTGCCGACGCCCGCGACACGTCATGTTCGGCCGATCGCCCGCCGAACAGGATTGCGACCCGTATCTTACGCTCTGCCATGGCGTGCTCGTCGGTCAACCGGAAAGGTGCATGGAATCGAGCCACAGTATGGTTCGAGGAACATGTCGACAATTGGCCCCGGGTTGCGTCTGAGCCGGCTTTCAGGCGGAATGGCCCTTAACGGCGCCGGACGGCGCTCGCCCAAGAGGCAGAGGAGCAGGGCTCGTTCGGTCAATTTCGTGAACGCTGCGTTTCCGGAATTGGACGATCCATGCACTTGCATCGTTCTTGGCGCGCCGGTAGGTGAGGTCGACGCTTTCACGCGCAACCCGAGGGGAATTGCTATGGCCTATAACATTGTCACCATCGTCGGCAGCATCCGCAAGGAGAGCCTGTCGCTCAAGATCGCCAATGCGCTGGCCAAGCTCGCGCCCGCCTCGCTCAAGCTCGACGTCACGACGCTGCACGGCATCTCCTTCTTCAACCAGGATCTCGAAGCGGCCCCGCCGGCCGACTGGCTGGCGTTCCGCGAGAAGCTCCAGAAATCGAACGGCGTGCTGTTCGTGACCCCTGAATACAACCGCTCGATCCCGGGCGTGCTGAAGAACGCGATCGACGTCGGCTCGCGGCCCTATGGCAAGAGCTCGTTCGCCGGCAAGCCGGTCGGCCTGATCGGCAATTCGCCCGGACCGCTCGGCGGCGTCAGCGCGGTGAAGCATTTGCAGAACATCCTGCCCGGCATCGCCGGCCCGATCCTCGGCCAGCCGGAGACTTACCTCAATGGCGTCGGCGATGCCTTCGACGACAAGGGCGAACTGACCAAGGAGTCGCTCAAGGGCGTGCTGCAACAGTATCTCGACGCCTTCGCTGCCTTCGTCGAAAAGCAGAACCGCTGAGCTGCGGAAGCGCGCGGCGCTTTCGTGGTCAAATGGTCGCGCCCTTAGCACTCCGTTAACCGCCATGGCCGCATCTTCGCGGCCATGGTTTCCCGCACGCGCCTCAAATCGATCCTGTCCGGTCTCGCCCTCTACACGCTGGCGGCGCTGATGGTCGGCTATTTCGGCGTCAACGCCTACACCGGCAAATACGGCCTGAACGCGCGCCAGGAGCTCGATCAGGAGATCATCGCGCTGACTTCGGAGCTGGCGCGATTGAAGAAGGAGCGGGCCGAAGGCGAGCAGCGGGTGTCGCTGCTGCGGTCGGATCGAGTCGATCCCGACATGCTGGACGAGCGTGCGCGCTTCCAGCTCGACTACGTCAACCCGCGTGATCTGGTTCGGATCAACAAGTCGAACTGACTTGCGTTCTCAAATTTCAAAAACACTCACGCGCTATCACAAAAGTGTCGCGCCGCGCTGCACTGCGGCATAGCAAAATTCCATCCAGCGAACGCAATCCTTCCAAGGCGATTTGAGTTGGGTTAGAGAGGGTTCTCCGACTTCTCTCACCCGGAATTGCCATGGCCGCACCCAAGAAAACCGTCGCAAAAGAATCAGGGCAGGAGAAGGCTGGCTCGCCGCCCGAGTTCACCAGGGAACAAGAGCTCAAGGCTCTGCGCGACATGCTGCTGATCCGGCGCTTCGAGGAGAAGGCCGGTCAGCTCTACGGCATGGGTGCGATCGGCGGTTTCTGCCATCTCTACATCGGCCAGGAAGCCGTCGTGGTCGGCATGCAGATGGCGCTGAAGCCGGGCGATGAGGTCATAACGGGCTACCGTGACCACGGCCACATGCTGGCCTGCGGCATGGAATCCAGGGGTGTGATGGCCGAACTGACTGGCCGCCGCGGCGGCTATTCGCGCGGCAAGGGCGGCTCCATGCACATGTTCAGCAAGGAGAAGCATTTCTACGGCGGTCACGGCATCGTGGGTGCGCAGGTGTCGCTCGGCACCGGCCTTGCATTCGCCAACCGCTATCGCGGCAACGATAACGTCAGCGTGACCTATTTCGGCGACGGCGCGGCCAACCAGGGCCAGGTCTACGAAAGCTTCAACATGGCTGAGCTGTGGAAGCTGCCGGTGATCTATGTGATCGAGAACAACCGCTATGCGATGGGCACTTCGGTGTCGCGCGCGTCTGCCCAGCAGGATTTCTCCAAGCGCGGCGTCTCCTTCAACATTCCCGGCAAGCAGATCGACGGCATGGACGTGCGCGCGGTGAAGGCCGCCGCCGATGAGGCTGCGGCCTGGTGCCGCGGCGGCAATGGTCCGATCATTCTGGAAATGCAGACCTACCGCTACCGTGGTCACTCGATGTCCGATCCCGCCAAGTACCGCACGCGCGAGGAGGTCGAGAAGGTTCGTCACGACCAGGACCCGATCGAGCAGGTGCGCAACCGCTTGCTGGCCTCAGGCGTGAGCGAGCAGGACCTCAAGGCGATCGACGCCGAGGTGCGCGAGATCGTCAACGAAGCCGCCGACTTCGCGCAGCACGATCCGGAGCCCGATCCGTCCGAGCTCTACACCGACATCTACCGCTGACCCCACCCGCGCAGACTAATTTCAAGACCGATTTCGGGAGCCGATATGCCCATTCAAGTGCTGATGCCTGCGCTGTCGCCCACCATGGAGAAGGGCAACCTCGCCAAATGGCTGAAGAAGGAAGGCGAGACCATCAAGTCCGGTGACGTCATCGCCGAGATCGAGACAGACAAGGCGACGATGGAGGTCGAGGCCACCGACGAGGGCACGCTCGGCAAGATCCTGATTCCGGAAGGCACCGCCGATGTCGCGGTGAATACGCCGATCGCCACCATCCTGGCCGACGGCGAAAGCGCCGCCGATCTCGCCAAGGCGCCGGCCGCTGCGGCGCCGCAGCCGAAGGCCGCGGAGGCTGCACCTGCTGCCGACGCCAAGTCGGATGCAAAGGCGGAAGCGCCGGCCGCGAAGGCGCCGGCCGCGCCGGTCAGCGAGGCGCTGCCCGATCCGGAAATTCCCGCCGGCACCGAGATGGTCACGCAGACCATCCGCGAGGCGCTGCGCGATGCGATGGCCGAGGAGATGCGCCGCGACGGCGACGTCTTCATCATGGGCGAAGAGGTCGCGGAATATCAGGGCGCCTACAAGGTGACGCAGGGCCTGTTGCAGGAGTTCGGCGCGCGGCGCGTGATCGATACGCCGATCACCGAGCACGGTTTTGCCGGCGTCGGCGTCGGGGCCGCGATGGCCGGGCTGAAGCCGATCGTCGAGTTCATGACCTGGAATTTCGCGATGCAGGCGATCGACCAGATCATCAACTCCGCGGCCAAGACGCTGTATATGTCCGGCGGCCAGATGGGCTGTTCGATCGTGTTTCGCGGCCCGAACGGTGCCGCCGCCCGTGTCGCCGCCCAGCACAGCCAGGACTACGCCGCCTGGTATTCGCAGATCCCGGGCCTCAAGGTGATCGCGCCGTACTCGGCCGCCGACTACAAGGGCCTGCTCAAGGCCGCGATCCGCGATCCCAATCCGGTGGTCTTCCTCGAGAACGAGATGCTGTACGGCCACACCGGCGAGGTGCCGAAGCTGCCCGATTTCGTGGTGCCGATCGGCAAGGCGCGGATTGCGCGCCCCGGCAAGGACGTCACCATCGTCTCCTGGGCGATGGGCATGTCCTATGCGCTGAAGGCGGCCGATGAGCTCGCCAAGGAAGGCATCGAGGCCGAGGTGATCGATCTCCGCACCATCCGTCCGATGGACACCGAGACGATCATCAATTCGGTGAAGAAGACCGGCCGTGCGGTCACGGTCGAGGAGGGCTGGCAGCAGAGCGGTGTCGGCTCCGAGGTCGCCGCGCGCATCATGGAGCATGCGTTCGACTATCTCGACGCTCCCGTTGCGCGCGTCTCCGGCAAGGACGTGCCGATGCCTTACGCAGCCAACCTCGAGAAGCTCGCTCTGCCTTCCGTCGCCGAGGTGGTCGCGGCCGCCAAGGCCGTGTCCTACCGGTAACGCCGATGGCCGGTCCCAAAGAGCAGCCGCTGCCGCCCGACGTGATGGGGCGCGACGATGCCATCGAGGTGCTGCGCGCCTTCGTCGTCGATGGCGGCCTGTCGATCGCGTTCCAGCGCGCCTTCGAGGAGCCGGACATGTGGGGGCTGATGCTCGTCGACATCGCCCGCCATGCTGCGCGTGCCTATTCGCGCGAGAGCGAATACACCGAGGACGAAGCGCTCGCGCGCATCGTCGAGATGTTCGAAGCCGAAATCGCCCGGCCGACCGACATGGGCCAAACCAAACCGCGGTCGCAACAAGGTCACTGACAATGCCGATCAATATTCTCATGCCCGCGCTGTCGCCGACGATGGAAAAGGGCAACCTCGCCAAGTGGCTCAAGAAAGAGGGCGACAAGGTCAAGTCCGGCGACGTGATCGCGGAGATCGAGACCGACAAGGCGACGATGGAAGTCGAGGCGGTCGACGAAGGCACGATCGCCAAGATCCTGGTGCCCGAGGGGACCCAGGATGTGCCGGTCAACGATATCATCGCCGTGCTCGCCGGCGACGGAGAGGATGTGAAGGCGGCGGCCAGCGCCGGAGGCGGCGCGGCACCGGCGGCCAAGCCTGCCGAGGCACCGAAGCCCGCCGAAGCAGCTAAGCCGGCTCCTGCGGCCGCGCCTGAGCCGAAACCGGCCGCTGCACCGGCGCCACAGCCGGCAGCGGCTCCCGCGGCGCAGGCCAATGGACACGCCCGCATCTTCTCGTCGCCGCTGGCGCGACGTCTCGCCAAGGAAGCCAATATCGAGATCGCCCGCATCGCCGGCACCGGCCCGCACGGCCGCGTGGTCGCGCGTGACGTCGAGGAGGCCAAGTCCGGCAAGGGCCTGAAGGCGCCGGCGGCCGCGCCCGCAGCGGCCGGCCCGAGCATCGCGCCGTCGATGTCGGACAAGCAGATCCTGGCGCTGTACGAGCCGGGCTCCTACGAAATCGTGCCGCATGACGGCATGCGGCGCACCATCGCGCAGCGGCTCACCGCCTCGGTGCAGACCATCCCGCACTTCTACCTGACCATCGACTGCGACATCGGCAAGCTGCTCGCCGCGCGCGAGGAGATCAACGCGTCAGCGCCGAAGGACAAGGAGAAGAAGCCGCTCTACAAGATCTCGGTCAACGACTTCGTCATCAAGGCGATGGCGGTGGCGTTGCAGAAGATCCCGAACTGCAACGTGAGCTGGACCGAAGGCGGCATGCTCAAGCACAAGCATTCCGACGTCGGCGTCGCGGTGGCGATGCCGGGCGGTCTGATCACCCCGATTATCCGCAAGGCCGAGACCAAGACGCTGTCGACCATCTCCAACGAGATGAAGGATTTCGCCGCGCGCGCCCGCGCCCGCAAGCTGAAGCCGGAGGAATACCAGGGCGGCACCACCGCAGTCTCCAACCTCGGCATGTACGGCATCAACCACTTCACCGCCGTGATCAACCCGCCGCATGCCTCGATCCTCGCGGTCGGCACCTCGGAGGAGCGCCCCGTCGTACGTGGCGGCAAGATCGAGATCGCACAGATGATGAGCGTCACCCTGTCGTGCGACCACCGCGCCATCGACGGCGCGCTCGGTGCCGAGCTGATCGGCGCCTTCAAGCAGCTGATCGAAAACCCCGTGATGATGATGGTCTGACGGGGATCGACCATGTACGCGATCTACGGTCCGTACGTCGTCCTCGCGGCCATCGCCATCGCGTTGCTCGTCGCGGTTAGCCGCGACCTCATTTCCACGATCCAGTTCAGGATCATGATCATCGGGACCGGCGTGCTCGCGCTGGTGTGGGCCGTGCTGCTCGGCACGGTCTGGCAGGAGTACAGATAATGGCCGACACATCCTTCGACGTCATCATCATCGGCTCCGGCCCCGGCGGCTACGTCACCGCGATCCGCGCCGCCCAGCTCGGCTTCAAGACCGCGATCGTCGAGAAATCCTATCTCGGCGGCATCTGCCTGAACTGGGGCTGCATCCCGACCAAGGCGCTGCTGCGCTCGGCCGAGATCTACCATTACATGCAGCACGCCAAGGATTACGGGCTGTCGGCGGACAACGTCTCGTTCGATCCGAAGGCGGTGGTGCAGCGCTCGCGCGGCGTCTCGAAGCGGCTCAACGACGGCGTCGGCTTCCTGATGAAGAAGAACAAGGTCACGGTGATCTGGGGCGACGCCACGATCGACGCGCCCGGCAAGATCACGGTGAAGAAATCCGCGGTCGAAGCGCCGAAGGGCGCCAGCGGCGAGGGCGTCTATCAGGCCAAGCACATCATCGTCGCGACCGGCGCGCGGCCGCGCGTGCTGCCAGGGCTCGAGCCCGACAAGAAGCTGATCTGGACCTATTTCGAGGCGATGGTGCCGGAGCGGATGCCGAAGTCGCTGCTGGTGGTGGGCTCGGGCGCGATCGGCATCGAATTCGCCTCGTTCTTCCACACCATGGGATCCGACGTCACGGTGGTCGAGGTGTTGCCGCAGATCCTGCCCGTCGAGGACGCGGAGATCGCCGGGCTCGCACGCAAGCGGTTCGAGAAGATGGGCATCAAGATCATGTCCTCGACCAAGGTGACGAAGCTGGAGAAGAAGGCCGACAGCGTGGTCGCGACCATCGACGACGGCAAGGGCCAGCCCCAGACCAAGGAATTCGAGCGCGTGATCTCGGCGGTCGGCGTGGTCGGCAATATCGAAAATCTCGGGCTGGAGAAGCTCGGCGTCAAGACCGACCGCGGTTGCATCGTGATCGACGGCCTCGGCAAGACCAACGTCCCCGGGATCTATGCGATCGGCGACGTCGCAGGACCCCCGATGCTGGCGCACAAGGCTGAGCATGAGGGCGTGATCTGCATCGAGGCGATCAAGGGCCTGCATCCGCATCCGATGGACAAGCTGCTGATCCCGGGCTGCACCTATTGCAACCCGCAGGTCGCCTCGGTTGGCCTCACGGAAGCCAAGGCCAAGGAGGGCGGCCGCGAGATCCGCGTCGGCCGCTTCCCGTTCGTCGGTAACGGCAAGGCGATTGCGCTCGGCGAGGACCAGGGCCTCGTCAAGGTGGTGTTCGACAAGAAGACCGGGCAGTTGCTCGGCGCGCATATGATCGGCGCCGAGGTGACCGAGCTGATCCAAGGCTATGTGGTGGCGATGAACCTGGAGACCACGGAAGAGGAATTGATGCACACCGTGTTCCCGCATCCGACCCTGTCGGAGATGATGAAGGAAGCGGTGCTCGACGCCTATGGGCGCGTGCTGAATATTTGAGGTCGCGGACGGCGCCCACGGTCCCGTCATCCTGAGGAGCGCGGAGCGCGTCTCGAAGGATGCACGGCCCGGATCGATCAGCGGGGCCGTTCGCCCTTCGAGACGGCCGCTGCGCGGCCTCCTCAGGGTGACGGGTCCAACAGCAATGAGATCAGAACAAGAAAGGCGATGAAGCCATGAAAGACAACGACAACCTGACCATCGAACGCCCGACCTTCGTCACCCATCTCGAATGCGCGATGGAGGGGGATCATTATCCCGCCGACCAGGTGCACAATCTGTCCAAGGCCGGCAAACCGCTGTTGGTGCGTTACGACCTGGCGGGCGTGAAGAAGGCGCTGACCAAGGATGCGCTGGCGCAGCGTCCCGCCGATCTGTGGCGCTATCGCGAGCTGCTGCCGGTGCGCAAATGCCAGGACATCGTCAGCCTCGGCGAAGTCACGACGCCGCTGATCCGGCTGCCGAAGCTCGGCGCGAAGCTTGGCGGCGGCGAGATCATCGTCAAGGACGAGGGACGGCTGCCGACCGGCTCGTTCAAGGCGCGCGGGCTCGTGATGGCGGTGTCGATGGGCAAGGCGCTCGGCATCAAGCACATGGCGATGCCGACCAACGGCAACGCGGGCGCGGCGCTGGCAGCCTACGCAACCTCCTGCGGCATCAAGACCACGATCTTCTGCCCGGCCGACACGCCGGAGGTCAATGTCAGCGAGATCGAGCTGCAGGGCGCCACCGTCTATCGCGTCAACGGCTATATCGACGACTGCGGCAAGATCGTCGGCGAGGGCAAGGCGAAAGTCGGCTGGTTCGATACCTCGACCCTGAAGGAGCCGTACCGGATCGAGGGCAAGAAGACGATGGGCCTCGAGCTCGCCGAGCAGCTCGGCTGGGACGTGCCCGACGTGATCTTCTATCCGACCGGCGGCGGCACCGGCCTGATCGGGATGTGGAAGGCGTTCGACGAGCTCGAGAAGATCGGCTTCATCGGCTCGAAGCGGCCGCGCATGGTCGCGGTGCAGGCCGCAGGCTGCGCGCCGATGGTGCGGGCCTACGAGGCCGGCACCGAACACGCGGCGCGCTGGGAGGACGCCCACACCATCGCCTCCGGCATCCGCGTGCCGCAGGCGATCGGCGACTTCCTGATCCTGCGCGCGGTGCGCGAGAGCAAGGGCTTTGCGATCGCCGTCGATGACGACAAGATTTCTGCCGCGCTCAACGAGGTGGCGCGCGAGGAGGGGCTGCTGCTGTGCCCCGAAGGGGCTGCGACCTACGCCGCCTACAAAGAGAGCCTCGCCGACGGCCGCGTCACCAAGAGCGACCGCGTGATGCTGTTCAATTGCGCCAGCGGCCTGAAATACCCGTTGCCGCCGGTCACCCGCACGCTCGACCGGCACAAGCCGATCGACTTCTCGCAGTTCTGACGCCTCATCCGAAGGGCCATCTTGTCGAAAGGTGGCCCTTCAAAAATGATACGACAACGAAATTCGAGGGGAAGCGTGATGCGGAAGCTGGTGCTGGCCGTGCTGGCGATGGTGGCGTTCGCGGGAACCGCCGCAGCGGAAACCTGGCCCGCGCACCCGATCACCATCGTGGTGCCGTTCGCGGCCGGTGGTCCATCGGATGCGATGGCGCGTATCCTCGGCGAGCGCATGAAGCAGTCGCTCGGCGAGGTGGTCCTGATCGAGAACGTGACCGGGGCGGGTGGCTCGATCGGCGTCGGCCGCGCGGTGCGCGCCGCGCCGGATGGCTACACCGTCTCGTTCGGTCATCTCGGCACCCACGTCGCGAATGGCGCGATCTACAAGCTCGGCTACGACCTGGTCGACGATCTCGAGCCGGTGGTGCTGCTGCCGAGCAACCCGATGATCATCGTCAGCAAGAACGACGTGCCGGCGAAATCGCTGAAGGAACTGCTGGCGTGGCTGAAGTCGCGGCCATCGCCACCGACCGCGGGCACCGCCGGCGCCGGCAGCGGCAGCCATATCGCCGGGCTCTATTTCGAGAACGTCTCCGGCATCAAGCTGCAATACGTGCCGTATCGCGGCACCGGGCCGGCGCTGAATGACCTCGTCGCCGGTCAGATCGACATCATCGTCGACCAGACCTCGAACTCGATCAACCAGGTCCGCGCCGGAAACATCCGTGCCTATGCCGTCACCGATTCCAAGCGGGTTGCGAACGCACCGGAGGTGCCGACGGTCGACGAGGCCGGCCTGCCGGGCTTCCACATGACGCTGTGGTCCGGGCTCTGGGTGCCGAAAGGCACGCCGAAGGAGATCGTGGCCAAGCTCAACACCGCGGCGGTGCAGGCGCTGCGCGATCCCGCCGTGAAGAAGCAGCTCGAAAACCTCGGCTTGCAGATGCCGCCGCAGGACCAGCTCACGCCGGAAGCGCTCGGTACCTGGCAGAAGGCGGAAATCGCCAAATGGTGGCCGATGATCAAGGCCGCCAATGTGAAGGTCGATTGAGAGGCCGGTCCACATTTCGGCGCGGGCGCCCATGAAGAATCTCGTTCTTGCTTGGCTTGTCTCCAGCGCCGCCTTTACAGTCGCCTTCGTCGGATGGATGATCTATTGGGCGATGTCGGATGGTGCACCCGTTCCATCCGGAGGCGCCATTCTTCGTTTGTCCTTGATCGCCCTGGCTGCTGCGCTGATCGTCCAGCTCGTTTACGGCGGCCTCGTCTACCTTATTCTGACGCGAAGCGGGCTCTGGAGTATTTGGACAATTGCGTTCGCGTACCTGTTGCCGGTCTTCTTCATCGACTACGGGATCGACACTCAGCGTGAGGCCCGCGGGATGATTGCCTGGATGGTGTTCGCCTGCCTCGTCGCAGGCGTGTCTTGGTTTTTCGCCCGCGCCGAGGTTCGTACGGAGACCGATCTGCTGTAGCGGCCGCAGTTGATCTCACTGCGCCGGCGCGGCGTTGCTCTCCTGCGTCACGACGCGGTCGCTGCTCTTTGCTGCGAGCGCAGTGCCTGCATCCTCGAAGCGCGCCTGATACACCGCGAAATTCTCCATCACGCGCTGCACGTAGTTGCGCGTCTCCGACAATGGAATCCGCTCGACCCAGTCGATCGCATCGACATTGGGGTCGCGCGGATCGCCATAGGCCTTGATCCAGTCGCGGACCCGGCCGCGGCCGGCATTGTAGCCGGCAAAGGTCATGATGTGGCAGCCACGGTATTCCGACAGCAGGGCGCTCAACTCGGCCGCACCCATCTGTGTGTTGTAGACCGGATCGGACACCATCCTGTCCCAGTCGTAGCTGACCTTGAAGCGCTTGGCGGTGTCGCGGCCGGCTTCCGGCGTCACCTGCATCAGGCCGACGGCGTTGGCTGCCGACTTGTCGCGCTGGTCGAACGCGCTCTCGGTACGCGCGATCGAGTAGGTCATGCTGCGCCCGATATCGGGAGCGATCGGGGCGTGCCTGGGAATGCCGATGACCGGGAAGGCGTAGTGGTCGAAGGCAAAGCCGCGGCCGAGCGCGATCTTGCCGAGTTGCAGCATGGCGCGGGCATCGTTGCGACGACCGGTGAGTTCGCCGAGCGCCTCGAGCATGCCGACGTCGGTGCTTTCCTCGGCGAGGTCGGCGACGAAATAGAGCACGACGTCCGGCTCGCCGATCGCGTAGAGCATGTCGGCGGCCCGCACCCGCTCGTCGGCGGCCATGCTGCCGGCGTTGGCCGCTGATGTCGGCGCGCGCAGCTCGATGCCATCACGGCCGAGCTTGGCCAGCGCGAGCTGGCCGTAATAGGCGGTCGGGTAGCGCGCAGCAGCCTGATAATCGGCCCGCATCGCCGCGGAGTTGCCGAGCGCCTCGGCGGCCCGGCCGCGCCAATAGGCGGCGCGCGCCAGCACGGTCGGGTTGGTCTGGCCTTCGTCGATGTGAGCGAAATGCGCCGCGGCGGTGCTGGCATCGTCGAGATAGCGCAGCGCGATCCAGCCGCGCATGAAGTGCATGTCGGAACGGTAGTAGGGGTTGTCCGGCGGCGCCGCGCCCCGGATCACGTCATAGGCCGCCTGGTACTCACCCTGGTCGAGCAGCTTGCGGGAGAGGATGCGGCGCTCGCGCCACCATTGATCGGTGTCTTGCAGCGCCATCGTCTCGGGCGCAGCCGCGATCGTCACGCGCGCCGCATCGTCGATCCTGTTCTTCGCGAGCAGCCACTGGATGCGGCAGAGCGTGTAGCCGAGGTCGCTGCGGGCATCGGCCGGCACGTCGTTGAGCGTGTCCTCTGCCTTGCTCGATTGTCCGCGGACCGCCCCGCAGGCCTTCACGATGGCCACTGCGTCGCTGCCGAGGTGCTGCGCCGCGCGCCTGGCACCGGCGAGATCCTTGGCGCCGATCCGCTTGTCCATGCGGGCGCGATGATCGTCCGACGTCAACAGGTCCTTGAACGCGTCGTAGGCGTCGCTCTCGGTCCGGTCCAGCAACTCTTCCGAACGCCAGGCCTCGCGCACCAGCCGCGCGGCGCCACCGCGATCGCCTTCGGCCAGCAACGTGCGGGCGAGCGCGAACTTACCCTTGGCGCTGATCGGCTGATCGAGGGTGAAGCCGTGTACCGTGGCCGGCTCGCTGCGCTCCTGCCACAACCGCGCCTCGGCCCGCTTGCGCAGCAGCGTGACGCTTGGCCAGTCCGGGTTGGCGGTGACGAACGCGGCGTAACGGCTGAACGGCGCGCTCGATTCCGAATGCCGCAGCAGGTACCACTCGACGAGCTTCCGCCCCACCGGGTCGGTGATCTTCGCCTGGATGTCGGTCGCCTCGTCGGTCTTGCCCCGGCGCGCGGCAAGGATGGCGTCCCTGATCGTGGCGAGGTCGCCCGACAGTTGCGGCCCGGCGGGTTTCTCCGGCTCGGATGCCTTCGCGGTTTCAGCCGGCTTGGACGGAACGGATTTGGCCTTCGCTGACTTGGGTTTGTCGGCGCTGTGTCTGGCATGGCGACGCTTGCCGGAGGCAGCCTCGCGCGCGGACTTGGTGTTCGATTTGGTGTTGGACTTGGCGCTGAGCGCCTTCTTGTCCCCGTGGCCGCTCTTGGCCTGGTGATGCGGCTTGGCGATGGCCTGAACGGGACACAGCGCAAGTGCTGCGGCGGTGGCGAAGCACGCCAGCGGACGTAGGCAACGGTTCATTCCCTGGTCCCCCCTGAGAAACCATGAGGCACAACAGAACGCGTCATACGGCGGCACAACCGCCGCAGATTACCACCACCCTCGATTCTCGAGTGTTAATGCGGCTGCAACTCAACAGGGAAAACACGGCGAAATATGGAACGCGGCGTGTGGAACCCGCCGGAACCGGGATTCCACGGGCGTCCAGGGGGCCGACATCGCGGTTTGACCGGTCGTGGCCGGCCTGTATGTTCGATGAGAAGGGCCGGGGGCGCGCATGTCGTGGACGGATCAATTGTTGCGGGCCAACGCGCCATGACGGTTGGCCTCACGACCATTGTGGACGGCGGCCGCTATTTCGAAGGCCCGCGCTGGCATCGCGGACGGCTGTGGTTCGTCGATTGCATGGCGCGGACGCTGCTTAGCGTCAGTCCGTCGGGTGACCTGCAAGAGCATGCCGCAGTGATCGATGACACGCCGTGTGGTCTCGGCGTGCTGCCCGACGGGGACATCGTCGTGCTGACGATGTTCAAGAAGCGGCTGCTGCGGTTCTCCGGCGGGACGCTCTCGCTCTATGCCGACCTCTCGAAACTCGCGATCGGCACCATCGACGACATGATCGTCGACGGGCAGGGGCGCGCTTATGTCGGCGATCTCGGCTTCGACTTGCCGCCGCCGGAGGGCCGCGGCGCGGTCGGCCGGATCATCCTGGTGATGCCGGACGGCAACGCGCGCGTCGTCGCGGATGGCTTGCGGTTTCCCAATGGCATTGCCGTCTCCGCCGACCATCGGCGGCTCGTCGTCGCTGAAATGGATGGCGCTTGCCTTGCCGACTACGACATCGCGTCGGACGGCGGCCTGAACCTCCGTGGGCGGCTCGGCCGCGTCAGCGACCCCGATGGCATCTGCCTTGATCGCGATGGAGCGGCCTGGGTCGCGTCATTCACGGAGGACGCCTTCGTCCGGATCGGCCGCGATGGTGCGGAGTGTGGGCGTATCGCCATCCCCGGGCGCCGCGCACTGGCCTGTGCGCTCGGTGGAGCGGATCGCAGGACGTTGTTCTGCCTCAGCGCGGCGACGTCGTATGCGGAGTTGAGGCAGGGCAAATCTGTGTCGCGGATCGACGTGGTCGCGGTCGATGCGCCAGGCGACGGCTATCCCTGATCCGTGCCTCACCGGCAAAGGGCTATTTGGACGAGGGCCGCCTGGAAGGCTGCTTATTCTCCATCTTCTCCTTCTTTTTCAGGATATCGGCCTGGCTCCTGAAGGCGCGGGCGAGGGAGCGCATCTCGTCGGCGACAACGACATCGGCCGTCGCCGAAGCGACCCGTTCCGCGGTTTGCGCCTGCTTGCGAATTGCCTTGGCCATTTTCATGGAGGAACCAATCGTGTTGCGGCGGTCTGGTTCCGGATGCAGGCCGGTATCTTTCCGTCTTGAGTTTTGTTCCTGTTTCGTTCATAGTGGGGCGCTTCGGGAGAATGCGGCCATGGATGCCGAACGAGACCGCGAAATCATCAGACTATGGAATGAACTGCGCCGGCTACAGCGCGAGGGACGTCCGACGGCGTCGCTGGTCCGCAGGATCGAAATGGCGCTCGCGGCCAGGGAGCAGGAAGCGGCCTGACCCCTAGCCAAACCATCCGAAGCGCGCTCTATCGCCCGCCGTCCGGCCCCATCACCAGATTGGGCAGCCAGGTCGAGATCTCCGGGACGAAACACAGCAGCAGCACGGCGAGCATCATCAGCAGCACGAACGGCAGCGTGCCCCAGATCACCTCGCTCAAGGGGATGTCGGGCGCGACGTTGCGGATGACGAAGATGTTGAGGCCGACCGGGGGGTGGATCAGGCCCATCTCCATCACGATGGTCATGACGACGCCGAACCAGATGATGTCGAACTCGGCCGCGCGCAGCGGCGGCAGGATGATCGGAGCGGTCATCAGGATGATCGAGACCGGCGGCAGGAAGAAGCCGAGCACGATCACCATCACCAGGATCGCAAACAGCAGCTCCCAGCGCGGCAGATGCATCGCGACGATCGCCTCGGCCGCCGACTGCGAGATGTGCAGATAGCTCATCACGTAGGAATAGAGCAGCGACATGCCGATGATCAGCATCAGCATGGTGGATTCCCGGATGGTCGATTTCAGGATCGGCGACAGGTCGCTCGGCTTCCAGACGCTGTAGATCACCGCGATCAGCGCCAGCGCCAACAGGCCGCCGAGGCCCGCGGTTTCCGACGGCGTGGCATAGCCGCCATAGAGCGCGATCATCACGCCCGTCAGCAACAGCACGAACGGGATCACCCGCGGCAGCGCGCTGAAGCGCTCGGCCATGGTGAACTCGTCGCGTTGCAGGATCGCAGCGTCCTTGCCGGTCGCGTCATAGACGGCTTTGGCCGTCGCATATTCCTTGCGGAAGCGGAACACGGCGTAGAGGCCGAACAAAGTCACCAGCAGCAGGCCGGGGCCGATGCCGGCGAGGAACAGCCGCCCGAGCGATTTCTCGGCGGCGACCGCGAACAGGATCATCGTGATCGAGGGCGGCAGCAGGATGCCGAGCGTACCGCCGGCGGCGATGATCCCCGCGGCAAAGCCGCCGGAATAGCCGCGCTTGCGCATCTCCGGAATGCCGGCCGAGCCGATGGCCGAGCAGGTGGCGGGCGAGGAGCCGGCCATCGCCGCAAACAGCGCACAGGCGAACACATTGGCGACGCCGAGGCCGCCGGGCACGCGGTGCAGCCAGGCATGCAGCGCCGAATAGAGGTCCTGGCCGGCGCGCGACTTGCCGATCGCCGCGCCCTTCAGGATGAACAGCGGGATCGACAGCAGCGTGATCGAGGCCATCTCCTCGTAGACGTTCTGCGTCACGGTATCGAGCGAGGCCGCCGGCATGTAGATCGCCATGAACACGACCGCGACCGCGCCGAGCGCGAATGCGATCGGCATGCCGGAGAACATCGCAAACAGGGTGGCAAGTCCGTAGGAGATGCCAATACCAAACACGGTCATCGGCGCGCGCCACCGGTCAACGGAATGAGGATTTGCAGCAGCAGCTGGACGCAGAGCAGGGTCATGCCGAGCGCCATCAGGCCATAGGGGATCGCAAGCGGAGGCGACCACATCGAGTTGGATACCTGGCCGTCGACGTAAGCCTCGTGCGCGAGCGTCCAGGACTTCCAGGCGAAGAAGGTGCAGAACGCGAAGCTCGCGACGTCGACCAGCCACAGCCTGATGCCATTGGCGCGGGCCGAGAGCAGGCCGACGAAGGCCTCGATGCTGACATGGCCGCGCTGGCTCTGCACATAGGCCGAGGTCATGAAAGTGGCGCCGACCAGCAGGAACACCGCCGCCTCGTCCTGCCAGTAGTTCGGGCTGTGGAACAGGGCGCGGCCGAGCACGCTGTAGCTCAGGATCACGCAGGCCGCGATCAGGGCGAGGGCTGCGAACACCACGATGACGTTGTTGCAGACGGACAGCGCGCGCCCAAGCATGGCCACGGGTGTATTGCCCGTGGCGATGCCTGTGGTTTCGGCTTGATCCGCGACCGGACCATGCATCATGCGGGGACGTCGCTTGCGAGCTTCAGCAGGTTGGCGGCCATCGCCGTCTTGGCACCGTAGTCCTTCCAGGCGGTGTCGCGGGCGATGTCGCGCCATTTGCCGACAATGGCGGCGTCGAGCGCACTGACCTTGGCGCCGGCCTTTTCATAGACCTTGGCGACCTCGACGTCGTCGTCCTGCGCGCCCTTGCGGCCGAACGCTTCGAGCTCGGCGCCGACGGCGAGGATGATGTCCTGCTGGTTCTTCGGAAGCTTGTCGAAGATCGCCTTCGACATCATCAGCGGCTCCAGCATGAACCAGTACGACGCGCCGGCACCGGAGGTCAGCGACTTCGCGACTTCCTCGAGGCGGAACGAGATCAGGCTGGTCGACGAGGTGATGCCGGCGTCGCACGCGCCGGTCTGCATCGCGGCGTAGATCTCGTTGGATGGCACCGACAGCACCGCGGCACCGGCGGTCTGCAACACCATGTCCATCTCGCGCGAGCCGCCGCGCACCTTCATGCCCTTGGCATCTTCCGGCGCGACGATCGCCTTGGAGCGGCTGGCGACGCCGCCGGCCTGCCAGACCCAGGAGATCAGGAGGATGCCCTTGTCGGCGAGAAAGTCGCTCAATGCCTTGCCGACCGGCTCCTTCTTCCAGCGCAGGCCCTGGTCGTAGGTGGTGACGAGGCCCGGCATCAGCCCGATATTGGTCTCCGGCAGTTCGCCGCCGGCATACGGCATCGGATACAGGCTGAGGTCGAGCGCACCCTTGCGCATCGCCGAGAACTGCGCGTTGGTCTTGATCAGTGACGAGTTCGGATAGACCTCGGCCGTGAGGTCGCCGCCCGAGCGCTTGGCGACCTCGGCTGCGAACATCCGGCACAGCCGATCGCGGAAGTCGCCCTTGTCGATCGTGCCGCCGGGGAATTGGTGCGAGATCTTCAGCGTGGTCGCGGCGTGAGCGGTCCCGACGCCCATCCGCAAGACGGCGGGCGCGGCGAGGGCGGATGCGAGGACGTGGCGGCGTGTGAGCATGGTTCTTCCCCTGAAGAGCTTCTTGAGTGGCTGTTAGGCCGGCGCGGAGCTCTAGCTTAGCCGGTCTTCGCGTGAGTTTTCTCTAATCTGATAGTTCGAGGCGCCCTGATAGTGCGGGCGGATGCGCGACGGCAAGTCCTTGCCTTGTTGCGGCGCACACTGCGGCGTGGCGACGCACGGGGCGCAACTCGGGCGCGCGCCGCGATGGTTCAAGAATTCGTTATTGAGGTAACAGCTGAAGGTGCGGATGCGTCGAGCAGAGAGCGGCAGTCGTCGCGCTCACATTCGAACAAGGAACATCATCATGACCACCAGGACCCGCCTCGGCCTTTCCGCCGCACTGCTCTCGTTCAGCATCGCGCTGGCGCCGGCCGCCTTCGCTCAGGACAAGATGGGCAAGGACGACGCGATGAAGAAGGAAGACACGATGTCCAAGGATGCGATGAAGAAAGACGGTGGCATGATGAAGAAGGACGACGCCATGAAGAAGGATGGCGGCGCTATGATGAAGAAAGATGACGGCATGAAGAAGAACTGATTGCCGGCACGCCTCGTCGTCAGCAGGCCCGCCGTCGTGGCGGGCCTGGTCACGTCTCAGCGCTTCTTCTTGCCACGCTCCTTGCGCGCCGCGTAGCGGGCGTCGCGCTTGGCCTTCTGCTCGGCGAGCAGCGCCTCCTCGCGGGCGGCTTCCTCTTCCTTCTCGCGCGCGATCCGAGCGGCCTCGGCCGCAGCGGCTTCTTCAGCAAGCCGCTGCTGCTCGGCCTTCTCGGCTTCGCGGGCCTCCTTGGCCTGGGTGCGGCGCGCGGCGATCGCAGCACGCTCCTCGGCCCGCGCCTTCACAGTGGGATCGTCGGCACCCGGCTGGGCGCGAAACTTGTTGAGGAGGTTTTGCCGCGCCTGCAGGGCCGCCTTTTGGCGGTCGGCAAAACCCGGTTCCTTGAAGCCACTCATAGAGGAAGCCTTGCTGCTTTCTGTTCAGTGATGGGATGGGGTTCGGCGCTTCAATAAGTGAACAGCGGCGAAATTGCCAGTGGCGAACGGCGCGCCGGGGAGCAAGGGAGATATGAGCGCACAGCAAACGATCGATCATGGCCGTTGCAGCCACCCGATCAGGGGCCTGGTGAGTGGTTGGTCACCCGGTGCGCCGGAATTTCAGCCGCGTTGAAATTGTTCGCGCCGGGCGTTGCCCAGCACGCGGGCGACCGTTTCGGCGGTCATCGCGCTCCGGTCCGAGGCGCGCTGGGCTTCCAGCCTGTCGCGGGCCCTTTCGGTGATCAGGAGGCTGATCAGGCGCAATCTGCTGGTCTCGTCGACCGCCTCCGAGAGCAGCTGCCTGTAACGCTGATAGTCGTAGGTCGCTTCTTGTTCGCTCACCGGCACGCTCCGCACCACGCGCTCTCGTCGGAGTGCAGCTTTTCGCGAGTCGCCGGCGCCCGCAATGGAATTGCAGCGCCGACGCGGAGCGTGCGCAATTCATTGTACGAGTGTTGCAAAATTGATCGCACGCAACCGTGCAAACGGTCATGATACGGTCAACGGTAATAGGGGAACCGCAGCGGTCATGAGCGAATCCGACGACGGCGGCAACCGCCGAGGCGCGCTGATCGGATTGCTGATCGCGGTGGTCATGCTCGCGGTCGGCCTGTGGCTTGCACATGACCTGACTGCGGCGAGCAAGATGCAGGACTGCCTGATGTCGGGCCGCACCAACTGCAATGTGATCGAGCCGGCACGCTGATCCGATCTTGCGGCAGTGCAATATCGTTCCCACATCAAAACCAAAGACTCAGCCCGAACTGTCTGGTCCTGATTGTGATTTCAGTCACGCGTGGACAGGCGGGCGGTCTCATCGATTCCCAGAGATCGGCGGGAACCAAGGCCATGATATCCAAGCTGTGGTCCGTAAAGGGCGCGGCGCTGGCTGCCGCGGGGGCGGCGGGTGCCGTTTTGGTGGCGTATCTGTTCGCGGCGCTGGCGTCGCCCGAACCGGTGTCGAGCGCCGGGCTCGGACCGGACTGGCAATGCAGCCGGGTGGCTTTCGTGCTCACCACCTGCACCCGGGCAACCGAGGCCGTGGGCGAGAACCGGGCAATTCCCGTACGGGCGAAGGACGATTGTCCGCCGGAACTCTAGCCGGCTGTGCCGCTGCGGCGCGGCCGTCTTGGGTTACTTCTTGGTGGCGCCGCGCGGCTTGATCGACAGGCCGAGGCGCATCGCCATCTTCTTGATTCGCTCCGGCGAACGGCCGGTCGCCTTGACGACGTCTTCCAGTGACTTCGAGGAACGCGCCAATTCCATCAGTCGCCGGTCCTCCTTGAACGACCACCGCGGCTTTCGGGCCATCTTGTTGGTATCCTTGTGCATTGCAGGGCAACAAGGCCGCCAGGCGGGGTCGCCTGACGGCCTTGCCGGTGTGGGCCCGGACCTTGGGGAAGTGTCCGGTGGATAAGCAATACTGCTTCCGGATAAGGTCGCAATTGAAACCGGAATTTAACCTAACCTATCAAGGTTACTCGGATACAGCGTGGCAGGAGGCCTTATGCGCCAGGTCGCCATTTTGGGTGCCACAGCATTTTTGCTGTCCGGTTGCTGGTCCGACCCGGAGGTCACGGGATCGACCAACAGCTGCGCGTCCAATCTTTACAGCCAGTACAATCCGAAGGTCATGGACCAGTGCGTCAACGCCTGCATCAAATGTGACCACGGCGTTGTCACGACCTGCACGACCTCCTGCACGTTGAAGGGCGCACGATAACGGCGTGCCTTGCGCGGCAAGATGAACGGCTTTATCGCGTCTCGGTCGGCGGCGCCGTTGTTGCGCCGGAAACCGAGAGCGTGGAACAGCGATGAGCGGGCTTACCTATGTCGCGGTCGATTGGGGCACCAGCAGCTTCCGCCTCTGGCTGATGAACGCGAACGGCGAGGTGTTGGGCGAACGCCGGAGCGACCAGGGCATGACGGTCGCGGCCGGCACCGGCTTTGCGTCGGTGCTGCAATCGCATCTCGATGCGCTGGGTGTTGCGGCCGACCTTCCGGTCGTGATCTGCGGCATGGCGGGCGCGCGGCAGGGATGGGTCGAGGCCGGCTATGTCGACGCGCCGGCACGTCTGTCCGACATCCTCACCGGCGCTGTCGCGGTACGTGGCTCGGCGCGCGACATTCGGATCCTGCCGGGGATCGCGCAGCGCGATGCCGCGGCACCCGATGTGATGCGTGGGGAAGAAACCCAGCTGCTCGGCGCACTCGGTCTGGACGCGGCAATTGACGCCGATGTCTGCCTGCCGGGAACGCACTCCAAATGGGTGCGGGTACGAAGCGGAACGGTCGAGCGCTTCGCGACCTTCATGACCGGAGAGCTGTTCGGCGCGATCGCGCGCGACACCATCCTGTCGCATGCGGTCGCGGGCGCGGAGGGGGCGATCGATCGCGATGCGTTTTGCTCGGCCGTTGCGGCGGTGTTTGCGGCGCCGGCACTGTCGGCCAATCTGCTGTTCCGGGTGCGATCGCGGCAGCTGCTGTTCGGCGGCAGCGCGCAGTCGGCGCGTGAGACGATCTCGGGCACGCTGATCGGCGCCGAGCTCGCCGCTGGCCTTGCGGAGCGTGAGGCAGGCGCGCCGGTCACGCTGATCGCTTCGGGCCGTCTTCGGCAACTCTATCAAACGGCACTCGAACGGCTTTCGATCCCGTTCAACGTGATCGATGCGGAGGAGGCGGTTCGCCGTGGCCTCGGCCACGCGGCGGCATCGATCTGGCGCAACTGAAGGATCAACGCATGAGCATTCCATTCCCGCCGATGCAGCGTCCGCTGGTCGCGATCCTTCGCGGGATCAAGCCGGAAGAAACGGCCGGCATCGTCAGTGCGCTGATCGAGGCCGGCATGACCGCGATCGAGATTCCGCTGAATTCACCGGAGCCGTTCCGCTCGATCGAGATCGCGGCGAAGCGCGCGCCTGCCGACGTCCTGATCGGCGCCGGCACGGTGCTGACGGCCGCAGACGTCGATCGCCTCCGTGACACCGGCGGCCGCCTCATGGTGTCGCCCAATGTCGATGTCGACGTGCTGGCTCGCGCCCGCCACCACGGCATGGTCACCATGCCCGGCGTGTTCTCGCCGACCGAAGCATTGCTGGCGGCACGTGTGGGTGCTTCGAGCCTGAAATTCTTTCCGGCGAGCGTGCTGGGCGCTTCCGGCATCACCGCGATCCGCACGGTGCTGCCGCCGGACGTGATGATTGCCGCGGTCGGCGGCGTCTCCGACCAGAATTTCGCGGAGTATGTGCGAGCGGGCATCCGCGCATTCGGCCTCGGCAGCAGCCTCTACAAGCCGGGCATGACGGCGGCCGATGTTGTCGTCAGGGCCGGTGTGACGATCGAGGCCTATGACCGGGCGGTCCTGGGCGTGGGCTAGGCCTGGTCGGCAACTCGATCGCTAATCGTCGCGCTTGCCGCCGTCGATCACCCGGAACAGCGGCGCCGCCTCGCGGGGATGCTCGAGCAATTCATCGACCATGGCGACGGCGGCCGCAACGTATTTCCCGGTCGCGGCGTCCAGCGGTCGTTCGGCTTCGTCGGACAATGCGAGCTTGGCGCCCTCGAGCAGTTTGCGGGTACGGACTGCGGACTCGTCGCCTGCGGTGAGCGAGGCGCGAGCGATCGACCGCAACACGAACAGCTCGCCTTCGAGCCGCAGCAGGCGGTCGTTCAGCTTGCTCAGCACAGTGTTCAGGTTCCGCATGGCGTCCTCCGGCCTTCGACGACCTTTCCTACACCGTCATTCCTGACGAAATTCTTGTGTCGGTCGCGCCAGGTTCAATCGCTGTCCTCTTCGTCGGTGCCCCGTGAGTTCGAGGCCGAGCGGCCGCTGTAATGCCGGGGAGCCGGCTCGGCCCTTCTCGGGCTTGCGCCTTCGCTCTCTCGCAATGCCTTCCGCGCGCGCCGCGCCACTCGCATCGCCCGCTTGATGTTCGGATCGTGCGAGTCCTCGTCGAAGAACAGCACGATCTCGCAGCTCGGGCACTGGCGCGAATATCCGTTCTGCAGCCGCTTGGCCCGGTCGCGAAAGACGTTCTTGCAGCGCGTGCAACGGACTTGGACCGAATCTTCCATGACAATTCCAGTATCGATAGCGAGCGCCGGCGCTCGGAAGGGCTCTTGCTGAAAATGACGATCGATCGAGAAATCACCGAACACGCCGACCTATAATCGCGGCGAGAATGAGGAGCTTCGCCAGCAGCTCGCATCCAGCATCCAACAAGGAATCGGAACCTGGTTCACGCACGGAGAACTACGGAAACATTCGGTGCGCTGAATGATAAGAACGCCAAGCGAATTCAGGGCAGACCGTGAACATCAGAGCAATGAACGCGTCGTGGTCCATGCTGGGAGCAGCCGACACCGAACCCAGCTTCGCTTCGGCTTCGTCTGATAGCCCATTTGGGCCATGCTTCTCGGCCGTGGACGTGCAGACATGGAGCGGTCAGGATTTTGCATCACCTTCCTGGGGCTAGTGCCGGCGCCGTCCGCATGTATTTCAAGCGGGCGGCGTCGTGCATTCGGGGTGATGCGCAAACGACTGGGATCAGTGATCCACCGGTCGGAGTTCGAGGCCCTCGATTTGCACCCGCGGTTTCGAGGTGCCGTCTGGCTCGGTCGGCGGATGCAATGTGATCGGCGCATTGGTGCCGCCGCTGAGAACGTTTGCGCCGGTGCCGCCGGCGTGGGCGTAACCGCCGGCCAGTTCATCGACCCCGATCCATGGCACGGTCGCCATCACTTTCCAAGTCAATGATACGTCCTGATCGCCGATGAATACGCCGAAGTTACGAATAGCCGCGACGTAGCGGCTGTCCGGCGCGGCATCGACGTGCAGCACGCAATCGAGATTGGTCACCGGTCCGAGGATGAACCCGGCATCGGGGCCGCCATGACAGTCAAGCGTCCCGGCCTGCACCTGCTGTGCGTCGGCGGTTGCGATCGGTGCAGCGAGGACAACTAGGCTGCACGCGGCAACGAGCAGCGAATGACCGATGATGCGCATGGTGCCGGACAACGCGAATGGATGCAGAGTCGTCCCACGCGCTCTCACGTAGCGCGCGTTTGTGGTTAAGAGAGCGTTAGCTCGGCCTTGGGCGCTGAGGAGCGCGCGGGCACGATCATCGCTAGCCGACGTGAGCGCCGCCGCGGCCACGGCGCGGCAAATGCCAACGTGATCTCTGTGTGATCATCGCAATCGACCAATGACCGTGTGTCCTTGATGCGAGCGGCGATTTCGTCGCCTTGGTTTCGGACGACGTCGTGTGGTGGAACCCTGCTTCGCCATAAGGGATCGGCGTCTGGATCGCTTGTTGCGTATCAGGTGGCGCGCGCGAATTGTTACCGCGGCAGCTAAGCCGCGGGGGAGCAGGCAATTCGATCAACTGTCGGTTGACTGCCAAACGGACATGTTTAGAAATGGGCCGTTACCAGTTGGGAGTTTGTTAGCAATGAAGGCCGTTTCGTGTTGCGTCGGTGTTCTTGTTTCCGCGCTCTGTTTTTCGACCGCTGCAATTGCGGCGCCAGTCGCCAACATCGGCGATCAGTTCTCCGGAACCCTCACGATCAATCCGTCGGCGTCGTGCTCGAGTTGCACCGCGAATCCCAACTTTGTGTACGAAACTTACTACAATGCCGGTTCGATCTCGTTGAACCTGGATGGAACTCATTGGGCCGGCGGCTCGCTCTATATTGAGGTCTCTTACCAGCCGGGTCTGGCACAATGGGCTGGATCCACCGCGTCAGGCGACGGGATATCCATCATTTTGGATGGATCGACCCGCTCGACGTCGATCTTTCCGCTCGACCTGTCGAACTACCAGGTCCAGCCCGTGGTGAAGCAGATTTCCTTCCATGCCCAGGCCGACAATGGTGACATTTATTCATACGCTGGAGATTTCACGTCGCTGACCCAGCTGGATGGTACAGCCAACTTCTCTTTCGAGGGGTCTATCACTGACTTCAGCATCTTCACGCCGTCGGTGCCGGAGTCATCGACCTGGGCCATGATGCTCCTCGGCTTCGCCGGCGTTGGCTTCATGATGCGCTTTCGCCGTGTATCGGCACTTGCCGTTGCTGATTAGGCTGTAGCGGTCGATCCATGCTGAAGGGGTGCTGCCGAGTCAGGCGCCTTAGTGGCGCGTGCGTTGTCAACGCGAGAATTTGGTCAATCGGCTTTGGAATTTTTTTCGATATTCCCGCCGACGTGACCCACCGGAACAGGCGTTCCAAAAAGTGGGTCAATCAGAGGCAGATTGTGAAGTGATTTCAGCGCGCCATTTTTGCTGGCGATCCCGGCAGGATTCGAACCTGCAACCCGCGGAGTAGAAATCCGCTACTCTATCCAGTTGAGCTACGGGACCGTGGCCGCCTTGTAGCACCGCCATTATGAAAAATCCGCCTTTCCGCCAAGTCCGTCCGAACCGATTTCTGGGGGCGGACGACAAAGGCGAGCAGGGGTCCCGGCCTGCGTTGGCCGGTCCAGCCCCCGAGCCGGCATGACACTGCCGCCGGGGCTGGTCAAAGGAATGTCGGCAATGCGATCTGTGACGTTTCGCCCGTTGATGTCCGCGCCTTCACTCCGTCACCTTTTCGCGCATTTTCTAATCCCAACGCGGCGCTCGACCGCGGGGCGTTCAGGAGCTCCATCATGATCGGATTGGTTCGTGCCGCTGCGATTTGCGCCACGCTGGTGCTTGGCCTGGTGAGCGCCGGGGCCGCGGACAAGGCCTTCAAGCGCGACGACCTCGCCGATTCCGCGATCAAGCTGGAGGCGCAGATCAAGAGCGAGGCGGGCGCGGTCAACAAGTCGGCTGCCACGTTGCGCACCGACGCGGACGCCGCCTTCAGGCGCAATGATTTCCGCGGCGGGTTGCAGATCCTCGGCCAGATCGCAGCGACCGCGCCGGAGGACGGCGCCAATTGGCTGCGGCTCGCCAAAACCGTCTTCCAGATTCGATCGACCAGCTCTACCGAACAGACCTTCTTGATGGAGCGTGCCTCCACGGCGGCCTACATCGCCTATCAGCGTGCCGGCAATCCGGCCGAGGAGGCCGATGCGCTGGCGGTGCTCGGCAAGGCGTTCGCCGAGCGCAAGCTGTGGCGCCCGGCACTCGACAGCCTGCGGCTGTCGCTCGACCTGCGCGAGGTCGCCGATGTCAGGGGCCAATATGAGAAGATGCGCGACGAGCACGGCTTCCGGCTGCTCGATTATACCGTCGATTCCGATTCGGCCTCGCCGCGGGCCTGCTTCCAGTTCTCCGAGGAATTGGCAAAACGGGTCGACTTCGCGCCGTTCCTGGCGCTGGCCGGCACCGACAAGCCGGCCCTGTCGGCGGAAGGCCAGCAGCTCTGCGTCGACGGGCTGAAGCACGGCGAACGCTACAACATCAATTTGCGCGCCGGCCTGCCGTCGACGGTCAAGGAGAGCCTGCCGAAATCGGCCGAGTTCAACATCTATGTCCGCGACCGCAAGCCGTTCGTGCGCTTCACGGGGCGCGCCTATGTGCTGCCCCGGACTGGACAGCGCGGTATCCCGGTGGTCAGCGTCAACACGCCGGCGGTCACGATCGACGTGTTCCGGATCGGTGACCGCAACCTGATCAACACGGTGATCGACTCTGACTTCCAGAGCACGCTGAGCCGCTACCAGCTCTCCGATCTCGGCGACCAGCGCGGCGTCAAGGTCTGGTCGGGCGAGCTGGCGACCGCCACGACGCTGAACCAGGACGTCGTCACGGCATTTCCGGTCGACCAGGCGCTCGGCGACTTGCAGCCGGGTGTCTATGTGATGACGGCGGCGGCCAAAGGCCCCGGCAGCGACGATGACGGCACGCTGGCGACGCAATGGTTCATCGTCTCCGACATGGGGCTGTCGGCCTTCTCCGGCAACGACGGTATCCACGTCTTCGTCAATTCGCTGGCCTCGACCGAGGCTGTCGCGAATGCCGAGGTGAAGCTGGTCGCCCGCAACAACGAGATCCTGGCCACCCGGAAGACTGACGCCGCCGGCCACGTGCTGTTCGAGCAGGGGCTGGCGCGCGGCGAGGGCGGCTTGTCGCCGGCGCTACTCACGGTGACAGGCGAGAAGGCCGATTACGCCTTCCTGAGCCTGAAGAGCAATGCCTTCGATCTCACCGACCGCGGCGTCGCCGGCCGGGCGATCCCGGTCGGCGCGGACGCGTTCGTCTACGCCGAGCGCGGCGTCTACCGCTCCAACGAGACCGTTTACTTGACGGCTCTGCTGCGCGACGGCCAGGGCAACGCGCTGACCGGCACGCCGCTGACCATGGTGATCGAGCGGCCTGACGGCGTCGAGTTTCGCCGCGCCGTGCTGCCCGATCAGGGCGCCGGCGGCCGGATGCTGGCGGTGGCGTTGAATTCCGCGGTGCCGACCGGCACCTGGCGGGCGCGCGTTTTCACCGATCCGAAGGGCTCGGCCGTCGGTGAGACCACCTTCATGGTCGAGGATTACATCCCTGAGCGGATCGAATTCGATCTGACCAGCAAGGAAAAGACGATCAAAGCTGAAGTTCCAGTGGAACTTCAAGTCAGCGGCCATTTCCTCTATGGCGCGCCGGCTTCGGGCTTGCAGCTCGAAGGCGACATGCTGGTCGCACCGGCGGCAGGCGGGCGACCCGGCTATGCCGGCTACCAGTTCGGTGTCGACGACGAGCAGACCGCGAGCAACGAGCGGACCCCGATCGAGGACCTGCCAGAGGCCGATGCCAATGGTGCCGCGACGTTCCCGGTGAAGCTCGACAAGGTCCCGACCTCGACCCGGCCGCAGGAGGCCCAGATATTTATCCGGATGGCGGAGACCGGCGGCCGCTCGGTCGAGCGCAAGATCGTGCTGCCGGTGGCCCCTGCCGCCTCGCTGATCGGCGTCAAGCCGCTGTTCGGCGACAAGAGCGTGGCCGAGGGCGACAAGGCCGAATTCGACGTCGTGTTCGTCGCGCCCGACGGCAAGCAACTGGCGCGCAACGGGCTGCGCTACGAGCTGTTGAAGCTCGAGTCGCGCTATCAATGGTACCGGCAGAATTCGTCCTGGCAGTATGAGCCAGTCAAGTCGACGCGCCGCGTGGCCGATGGTGACGCGAGCCTGACGGCCGACAAGCCGCTGCGCCTGAGCTTCCAGCCGCAGCCCGGCCGCTACCGCCTCGACGTCAAATCGACCGATGCCGACGGTCCGGTGACCTCGGTGCAGTTCGACGTCGGCTGGTACTCCGACGGCAGTGCCGACACGCCCGACCTGCTGGAAACCTCGATCGACAAGCCGGAATACGCCTCAGGCGACACCATGACGGTGTCGGTCAATGCGCGCACCGCCGGCAAGCTCACGGTCTATGTGCTCGGCGACCGGCTGCTGACGACCCAAAGCGTCGACGTCAAGGAAGGCACCCAGCAGGTCAAGCTGCCGGTCGGCAGGGACTGGGGCACCGGCGCCTATGTGATGACGACGCTGCGCCGTCCGCTCGATGTTGCGGCCGGGCGGATGCCGGGCCGCGCGATCGGGCTGAAATGGTTCGGCATCGACAAGAAGACGCGCACGCTCGCCGTCACGCTGTCGCCGCCCGCCCTGGTGCGGCCGGGCTCCACCTTGAAGATTCCGGTCAAGCTCGGCGGGCTCAATCCCGGCGAGGATGCCAAGGTGGTGCTGGCCGCGGTCGATGTCGGCATTCTCAATCTGACCAACTACAAGCCGCCGGCGCCCGACGATTACTATCTCGGCCAGCGTCGTCTGACCGCCGAGATCCGCGACCTCTATGGCCAACTGATCGACGGCATGCAGGGCACGCGCGGCCAGATCAGGAGCGGCGGCGATTCCGCCGGCGCCGAGCTACAGGGCTCGCCGCCGACGCAAAAGCCGCTCGCGCTCTATTCCGGCATCGTCACTGTCGGTCCCGATGGCACGGCCGAGGTCAGCTTCGACATTCCGGAGTTTGCCGGCACCGCGCGCGTGATGGCAGTGGCGTGGAGCGCCACCAAGCTTGGTCGCGCCAATGTCGACGTGACCGTGCGCGATCCCGTGGTGCTGACCGCGACCTTGCCGCGCTTCCTGCTGACCGGTGACAAGGGCACCATCAGCATGGATATCGACAATGTCGAAGGTGCCGCCGGCGATTATGCCGTCAGCATCAAGGCAAGCGGCCCGATCAAAGTCTCGGGCAATCCGACCACGACCGTGAAGCTCGCCGCCAAGCAGCGCACCTCGTTGTCGCTCGGCCTCGAGGCCGGCGGTGCGGGTCGTGCCGATTTCGATGTCGACATCTCCGGGCCGAACGGGCTGACGCTGACGCGGCACTACGCGCTCGACGTCAAGCCGGCCACGCAAGTGCTGGCGCGCCGTTCGATCCGCACGCTGGCGAAGGGCGAGAGCCTGACGCTGACGTCGGACATGTTCTCCGACCTGGTGCCGGGCACCGGCAGCGTCTCGATCTCGGCGAGCCTGTCGACCGCGCTCGACGCCGCGAGCATCCTGAAGGCGCTCGACCGCTATCCCTATGGCTGCTCCGAGCAGATCACCAGCCGCGCGCTGCCGCTGCTTTATGTCAACGATCTCGCCGCCGGCGCCCATCTCGCGATGGACACCGCGGTCGACCAGCGCATCCGCGATGCGATCGAGCGGCTGTTGGCGCGCCAGGGGTCCAACGGTTCGTTCGGCCTGTGGTCGGCGGGGGGCGACGACGCGTGGCTCGATGCCTATGTGACCGACTTCCTCACCCGAGCCCGCGAAAAGGGCTTTGCGGTGCCGGACGTGCTGTTCAAGAACGCGCTCGACCGCGTCAGGAACTCGGTGGTCAATGCCAACGAGCCGGAGAAGGATGGCGGCCGTGATCTGGCCTATGGGCTTTATGTGCTCGCGCGCAACGGCGCGGCGCCGATCGGCGATCTGCGCTATCTCGCCGATACCAAGCTGAACAATCTGGCGACGCCGATCTCCAAGGCGCAACTCGCGGCGGCGCTGGCGCTGGTCGGTGACAAGGCGCGGGCCGAGCGGGTGTACGGAGCCGCGCTCGACGCGCTGAACCCGAAACCGGTGCTCGAGTTCGGCCGGGTCGATTACGGCTCGGCGCTGCGCGACGCGGCCGCCCTGGTCTCGCTGGCGGGCGAAGGCAATGCGCCGCGCACCACGCTGACGCAGGCCGTGCTGCGGGTGGAAGCGGCGCGGGGTCTGTCGCCCTACACCTCGACGCAGGAGAATGCGTGGATGGTGCTGGCGGCGCGTGCGCTCGCCAAGGAGACGCTGGCGCTCGACATCAACGGCCAGGGCGTCAAGACCGCGGTCTATCGCAGCTACAAGGCCGAGGAGATGACCGGCCAGCCGCTCAAGATCACCAACACCGGCGATGCGCCGGTGCAGGCGGTGATCTCGGTGTCGGGCTCGCCGGTGACGCCGGAACCCGCCGCTGCCAACGGCTTCAAGATCGAGCGCAGCTATTTGACGCTCGACGGCAGGCCGGCCGATGTCACCAAGGCGAAACAGAACGACCGCTTCGCGGTTGTCCTGAAGGTCACGGAGGCGAAACCCGAGTTCGGGCACATTATGGTGGCGGACTATCTGCCCGCCGGGCTCGAGATCGACAATCCGAACCTGGTGTCGTCGGGCGATTCCGGGACGCTCGAGTGGATCGAGGACGGCGTCGAGGCGAAGAACACCGAGTTCCGCGATGATCGCTTCACCGCGGCGATCGACCGCGCCGCCAACGACAAGTCGGTGTTCACGGTGGCCTATGTGGTGCGCGCGGTCTCGCCGGGCAAATATGTGCTGCCGCAGGCCTATGTCGAGGACATGTACAACCCCTCGCGCTACGGCCGCAGCGGCACTGGCACGGTCGAGGTAAAGCCGACGAAATGAGTGAAGCCGTGAACCAGCAACAGTCGTCATGCCGGGACAAGCCCGGCCATGACGGCGGTCGCAAGAGTCTGGTGCTGCGCGCCGCGGCTGCGATAGCGGTCGTGCTTGTTGCGATCACCGGCGCTTTCGCGGCCTGGGTCGTCTCGCTCGGTCCGTTGCCGCTCGACAAGGCGCAGCAGGTTTCGACCACGGTCGTCGATCGCAACGGAAAGCTGTTGCGCGCCTATGCGATGGCGGATGGGCGCTGGCGGCTGCCGGTCGACGCCAAGACGTCGATCGATCCCGGCTACCTCAAGCTGTTGTTCGCCTATGAGGACAAGCGCTTCTATGAGCACCACGGCGTCGATCCGCTGGCGCTGTCGCGCGCTGGATTCCAGTTGCTCACCCGTGGCCATATCGTGTCCGGCGGTTCGACCATCACGATGCAACTGGCGCGGCTGATCGAGCCGCGGCATCAGCGCTCGGTCTACGCAAAGCTGCGGCAGATGGTGCGGGCGGTCGAGCTGGAGCGGCAGCTCTCGAAGGACCAGATCCTCGATCTCTATCTCGCGCTGGCGCCGTTCGGCGGCAATCTCGAGGGCGTCCGCGCCGCCTCGATCGCCTATTTCGGCAAGGAGCCGAAGCGACTGTCGCTGGCGGAGGCCGCGTTGCTGGTGGCCTTGCCGCAATCGCCGGAGCGCCGGCGGCTCGACCGTTACCCCGAAGCCGCTCATGCCGCGCGCGATCGCGTGCTCGACCGCATGGTGGAGGACGGCGTGGTGTCGACGGACGATGCCGCGCAGGCCAGGGCCGTGGCAGTGCCGAAGCTGCGCAAGCAGATCCCGATCCTGGCGCCGCACTCGGCTGACCAGGCGGTCGCGACGATGAAGGATGCACCCGTCATCAAGCTGACGCTGGACGCCACGTTGCAGCGTAACCTGGAGGCGCTGGCGCGCGACCGCGCCATCGCGCAGGGGCCTGACGTCTCCGTCGCAATCGTCGCGGTCGACAATGAGACCGGCGACGTGCTCGCACGGGTCGGTTCGGCAGACTATTTCGACGAGCGGCGGGCCGGGCAGGTCGACATGACGCGCGCGGTGCGCTCGCCAGGCTCGACCTTGAAGCCGTTCATCTATGGTCTCGCCTTCGAGGATGGTTTCGTCCATCCCGATAGCCTGATCGAGGACCGGCCGATCCGCTTCGGTAGCTACGCGCCGGAAAACTTCGACATGACGTTCCAGGGCACGGTGCCGATCCGCAAGGCCCTGCAATTGTCGCTCAACGTGCCGGCGATCGCATTGCTCGACCGGGTCGGGGCGAGCCGGCTGTCGTCGCGGCTGAAGCAGGCCGGCACCAGCCTGGTGCTGCCGAAGGACGAGGCGCCGGGTCTTGCGATGGGCCTCGGCGGCGTCGGCATCACGTTGCAGGATCTCGTCCAGCTCTATTCCGGGTTGGCGCGGCTCGGCGTCACCAGGCCGCTGCGCGAGATCGTGCAGGCGAATGATCGCCGCGACACGATGCGGCTGATGGATCAGGCCGCCGCCTGGCAGGTCGGCAATGTCCTGCTCGGCACGCCGCCGCCGGAGAACGGCGTGCACAACCGGATCGCGTTCAAGACCGGCACCAGCTACGGCTATCGCGACGCCTGGTCGGTCGGCTTCGATGGCCGTATCACGATCGGCGTCTGGGTCGGCCGTCCGGACGGCGCACCGGTGCCGGGTCTCGTCGGCCGCACGGCTGCGGCACCGATCCTGTTCGACGCCTTCGCGCGCACCGGGAAGATGCCGGCGGCCTTGCCCAAGCCGCCGCGCGGCGTGCTGGTCGCCTCCAACGCAAAACTGCCGCCGCCGCTGCGCCGGTTCCGGCCGCTCGGCGAACTGGTCCGCAGCGGCAACGACCAGGCGCCGCATATCCAGTTTCCGCTGAACGGCTCGCGCATCGATGTCGATCAATCCGAGGGCGGCCGCAATGCGGCGATGCCGGTCAAGGTCGCCGGCGGGGTGCTGCCGCTGACGGTCCTCGTGAATGGTGTCTCAGCCGGGGACATCGACAGCCGGCGGCAGCGCCTGATCGAGCCGCCCGGGCCGGGTTTTGCGCGGCTGACCGTGATCGACGCCACCGGCGCGGCGGATACCGTTGTGATCCGCGTGCAATGATGGCGCGGGAAAGCGGAATGGTACGGGTGGAAAGGGGAACAGCACGGTTGTTTGCGCTGCGGTTTCATCGTATGCGAAATCCATGGTGGATAGCCTCCAACCCCGGCGCTTTGGAGCAGGGCAACAGTCTGTAAAACCTGCGCATTCGAGCCGCAGGCTATTCATGGCGTTCGAGTTCGCGACGGCCAGCCATTGGCGTTCGATCGCATTCCTGACGCTGACCTGCCTGGTGCTGTTCCTGCCGGGCTTCTTCACCATCCCGCCGATCGACCGCGACGAGGTGCGCTTCGCCCAGGCGACCAAGCAGATGGTCGAGAGCGGCGACTTCGTCGATATCCGGTTCCAGGACGACGTCCGCTACAAGAAGCCGGTCGGCATCTACTGGATGCAGGCCGCGGCGCTCAAGACCATCTC